>JAKOTZ010000173.1 GCA_029776995.1 Candidatus Hydrogenedentota bacterium | reverse complement strand
GTCGCGGCGAAGACCACCAACGGCCGCATAGTGGTACACGGCGCCCGGGCGGAGACCACCCTGGAAACCGCCAATGGCAGTATCAATGTCCAGATGCTGGGTGGCGCGCTGCAGGCATCCACCATCACTGGAAACATAACATTGAGGCTTATGTCAGAAGATGTGGAGGCCTGTGACTTGACCTCGCTGAACGGAAGTATTACACTATTTCTCAAGGAAAGCTGTTCAGCGGTGCTCAGCGCCTCCACGGTACGCGGGACAGTGGATCTTGATCCGACGTTTGTAGTGCGTGACGGCGAGATTCGCAGGCGTATGGTAAGGGGAACGCTGAGAGACGGCAGGACAAAGCTTTCCCTGAATTTGATGAACGGAAACATCGTGCTTCAACGGAGCGAAACATGAGCAGAAATCCCATAGCGGCCGTTCTTCCCGCCGTCGGAGTGGCTGTCGAGGAACTGGATGACCTGCAGCTGGTGCAACAGGCAAAGGCAGGGCATACTGAAGCGTTTTCGGAGCTGGTGCGCCGCCACCAGGATGAAGCCTATTCTCTGGCTTACCGGTTCATGCGGGACGCCAGCCTGGCGGAGGACATGGCCCAGGAAGCGTTTCTGAAAGCTTTCCGGCTGCTCCAGTCTTTCCGGGGCGAGTGCAGTTTCCGCACATGGATGTACCGTGTGGTATCCAGTGTATGCCTTACTGAACTGCGCCGGCGCAAAAACCGCCATGAGGTGGAATGGAACGATTCGCTCGAACTCAGCGCGGAAGACGCGACAGTGGATCGGGACCTGTACGAAAAAATCCGGAACTGTGTTCGGTTGCTGCCCGACCGTTACGCCACCGTAATCAGCATGTATTACCTGGCCGGTGTGCCTTATGAGGAAATAGCCGACGCGCTGAACATTCCGCAGGGTACCCTGAAAACGTGGATGTTCCGCGCGCGCAGGATGTTGCGCCAGATTGTGGAAAGGGAAATCAGGATCCATGGCTGGACGGGATGATTTGAAAGATACGGAACTGGACGCGATAATAGAGGCCGCATTGAGGGAACCGGCTCCGACGATGCGGGCGCCGATTGACTTTTCGCGGAAAGTTGAAGAGCGCGTCAATGTGTTGCTTCTCCGGGAACGCGAAAAGGCCCGGTTCCGGGCGGGAATCACGGTGATGGTGATTTCCGTGGTCGTAACATTGCTTACGGCTGCCGCGGTGGTCTGGTTTACTCATCTGAGTCTCGTGTTGGCGAATGGCACCGCCGGAAACAGCGGGCAGATGGATACCTGGCGGATTTCCTGGTGGATGGCTCTGACCGGTTATCGGGGGGCCTATACGCTGATGTTCAGCATACTGGTCGGCGTGGCTACGTTCATCGCAATCGGATTTAGCCCCTACCGTCGTTCCAGGCGTTACCGGTGATATCTGAACCTCATTCGGAAAGGGGTGACCGACGCCTCTGGATGTCAGCCTCATAGACGTCGGTAACGTTACGCTGGGTGTTACGTATATATCTCACAATTGAGGGCCTTCAGTGAAAAGAACGCGTACATCCTCCGGTTCCACTTTCCGAATCATTGCGGGTATTGTGCTGGTGCTGGCCGTCCTGGTTTTGGCGGTTTATCTGTTCGCCCCCGGCAAACCCCCTCCTCCTCCTCGTTCATCGGTCCGCTATGAAGCGCCTTCGCGCGCCGCGCGACCCGCTGAACAGGTTTCGGACAATCTGGCTGAGTCCCTGCCCGCGCCATTAATGCGGCGGACCGAGCAGAAGGTCTCGGATCGTCCCGCGGTCGAAACCGAACCGGCGGCAACAACGGAGGAGCCGCCGCTTCAGGAGATTACGCTGAAGGTATCGGGGGTGATCCTGAGCGCCTCCGGCCGGCAGCCATTGGCGGATATTACGGTGGCGGCGGCGGTTTTTCCCGCTGGGATAGTTTTCCGTGAGAATTTTCCAGACAACCCCCAGAACTGGAAGTCTCGGGAGATGTATGGGGAAGGGACCACCGATGCGGATGGGCGGGTAAGCATCACCATTCCACTCGTGTTGTCTGATCGGGAAACCGGGATATGCGCCATTGCAGCCTCCGGAAAAGGATTCGGCCGCGTACTGACGCAGAAATCTTTTTCTGTTTCGGACAGCGCCGAGGTGAAGGTCACGTTTGAACTGGCCATGGAAGGTGCCGCCGCGATCGAAGGTACGGTGACCGTTGAAGGAACCGGGGAAGGCATTCCCGAAATCGTTGTTTCCGCGCAGGGTCCGGGCGGTACGGTCAAAACCGCCACCGATCAGAACGGCACGTATCGTATTACGGACCTGGCTTCGGGGGAATACAGCGTAGCGGTGGAGTTCCGGGAGACCGAATTCCGCCCCGGAAAAGAACTGCCTTTTAAAAAGATTAAGATATCCCGAGAAGGGGAAACAGTCCGTAACGTGGATTTTTCACTGGAGCGGGCGGGGATCGTCTGGGGGTACGTGCTGTCTCCGGAAGGCGCGGGCGTCAGCAGGGCCAACGTGATGTTGTGCACGTCAGACAGCCCGTTCTCCCAGATGCTGACGGCTATGGCCAGTCCGGAGAGCGTGTTAAACGCTTTTACCCAGGACGACGGATACTATGAACTGCGTGGCGTACCCCTGAATCGGGAGTGGCGCCTGTATGCCACATCCCCCAGCCACTCTCCACAGCTGGCGGATCCTTTCGTGCTGACGGCAAACGCCGACGCGGTGCGGATAGATATTTATCTTTTCTCTGGGTCTATGATCCGGGGCATTGTGGTGGACAGTTCGGGACAGCGCGTGCCGGATGCGGATGTGATTTGCGCTCCCGCCTATGGTCGGCTTTTCCAGGCGAACGAGGCTCCCATCGCTTTCAGGGATGGCCAGTCTGACGCGCAGGGTACGTTCACGATCACGGAAATCCCCCCGGGAGAGTACCAGCTGCTGGCGGTAAAGGAAGGATACCGGCGGGCGTTGCGCGGCGTGCCGGTTTACTCGGATGGTTATTCTGAGATTACCGGGGTCCGGCTGGAGCTTGAGAGCGCGGAACAGGGGGACCACCAGATTTTTGGCGTGGTGCTCGATGACCGGGGGCAGGGGCTGGATGGCGCGCAGGTGCGCCTGGTGGCCGGTGGGGACCAGCCATTCGAAAAAATTACGACCACCGGAGGGGGAGGACGCTTCCAGTTTGACAGCCTGGCTCCGGGATATTACATGTTGACCGTAACCATGGACGGATTTTCTCCGGTTACCGTGCGCCGTGTCCGGCTGGACCAGGAGACCCGCGTGGCCATGCGGCGGTCCGCCACGGTCCGCGGCGTGGTACGGGTCCGATCCGGGGAGTTGCCCGCGACCTATACGGTCCGGGCATACCTGATCAGTGACGACCAGGGACGTTCCGGTATTCCCGCCGTGATGTCGGATCAGGCATCCAATGAAGCTGTATTCTCCGATCCGTCTGGCGCCTTCCAGATGCAGCTGAATGCGGGCTTGTGGCGTCTGGAGGCCGTCGCGGAGGGCTACGCGCCGGCGCGGGTTGAAATTACTGTACAGTCGGGACAGATTCTCGATGGGGTGGAGCTTGTGCTCAATGAAAGCGGCGGTGTCATCGCGGGAACGGTCGTGGCCGCCGACGGCGGGAACGTTCAGGGCGCTTCGGTCACGCTCGTGGAGGCGGATGGTACGGCCCAGGCCCTTATGCTGGCTAGTATGGCGGATGCGCCCGGACAGCGTACCACCCAGGTGGGAGAGGATGGGTCTTTCCGTTTTGATCTGCTGCCGGCCGGCGACTACATCGTGATTGTCCGGCATCCCCGTTATGCTACCGGCGTAAGCGAGATCATTTCACTGGGTGAGGGAGACCGTCGGGAGAACGTTCGTATCCGCGTCGGCTACGGTGGGACGATTGAAGGTGTCGTGTACCGCGAAGGCGCGCCCGTGCCGGGCGCCGCGATCCTGATTGCCGGAGCCGGTAACACTCGTACGGCCACTACTGACGCGAGCGGTTTCTACCGGGTGGAAAACCTGTCCCCCGGCATTTATCAGGCCATGGTAACGGACGTCTCGAGCGGGT
>JAKOTZ010000170.1 GCA_029776995.1 Candidatus Hydrogenedentota bacterium | reverse complement strand
CCCCGCTCGCCCATCGATCCGTCAATGGTGGTCTGGATAAAAACATCCGCTGCCGCGGCCAGCTGGTCCCGGTAATACGTCAGGTAATGGGACCGCGCTTCCACGATCGCCGTAACCCGGTTACCCGCTTCCCGAAGCGCCCGAATCAGCGGCCTTACCGCGCCCACGCCATAACATCCGCCCGTGACCACCACCTGCCCGTAGCGTTCCACCGCCAGCGGAATTCCCAGCGGACCGGTCACGTGCGCCACGCATTCACCGGCTTCCATCATTACCAGTTTGCGGCTGGACTGCCCTTTTTCCTGGACTACCAGCGTAATAGTTCCCGCCTCCGCGTCCCAGTCACAGAGTGTGTACGGGACCCGCTCGGACCAGGCGTCTGCCATTACGATCACGAACTGTCCCGCCCGGGCAACTTTGGCCACTTCCGGCGCAGACAGCACTACCTCGTACGTGTTCGGTACCAGCTCCCGCAGGGATACAATCCTGAAACGTCCGTCATCCGGATTCGCGCCGGCGGCGGCCGTTTGAAAGGCTTTGGCCACGGCCCGTTTCTCCGACGCGTCCGCCGGGAGCGGGCAGTCCTCCAGAGGCGGAAGCTCCAGCAGACCGCTGACCTGCTCTTCGATCCGGTGCCCCCGGAACCATGCCACCCGCTTCGAAAGGTCCAGCGCGGCTTCCGGCGGCCGATCCCGCTGCAGCCAGAGCCCGGCGGATTCGCCCTGTACTTCCCGGGTCAGTTCCGCGGAAGACTCCCACGCCAGCCCCTCGCTTCCCAGCGCGCGGGAAAGGCGGACCGCAATCTGCCAGTCCGCAAGCGCGTCCCCTGGAGGCGCCGCCGCCGGACGGAGCGGACGCAACGCACCCGCCCGGTCCAGAATGGTCCCTTCCGTTTCCGCGAACAGCGTTGCGGGAAACACAAAATCCGCCTTTTCGGAAAGCGCCGAAGGATATGCGTCCGATACGATCAGCACATCCAGGCCATCCGCAGCGGCCGGATCGATGAATGGTCCGGTAACCCATACGGCCCGAACCGATTCGGGCAGTTCCGCAAGCGGTGTCCGTCCCCGGCTGTCCCGACGCAGTTCTATATAATGCGATTCCGGCGCGTCCATAATTGCCCGCGTAAACCTTTTGAGCGCCAGGCGGTCTTCCAGCGTCAGGCTGTCGTCGCAGACCAGCGCGAAAGCTTCCCCGGTAAAATGGGCCAGCCGGGCTGCCGCCGCTTCCATCGCCGGCTTCCAGTCGGTAGGACGCTGCATGCTTTTCACGCGCATCAGCGGCCGGGTCAGCCGGTTTTTCCCGTTGTGGAATTCCGCCACGGCAAACCGTCCGACTACACACAGCGGGTGACCCACTGCCAGCGCCCGCGTACTGATCACCCGGCCCTCCTGCGCGGCCACCGTCATGGCGCACGCCTCCGGACAGAACGCGCAGGTGGTTGCCACCCGCCGGTCCGGCGCGCCCCACCATTTGGCATAGCGGTCTGACAGGGTACCGGTCGGGCACGCATCCACACAGGACCCGCAGAACGTACAGCCCGCTTCCAGCAGGCTCATGTCAAAGGCCTGTCCGATCCGCGCCTGGCTGCCCCGCCCGATGAAATCAATCACCGCTTTGCCGTGCTGCTCCCGGCAGACCCGCACGCAGCGCCCGCACAGGATGCACAGGTTCAGGTCCCGGTCCAGGAAGGGTTGCGCCCGTTCCACCGGCCGGTGATGGTATTCCGGCGCGATGGGAAGTTCGGTCAGTTCCAGTTGTTCCGCCAGATTCCGCACGTAACACTCGGGCTTGTTGTTGCAGGTGTGGCACCCCGTAGTGCTCC
The DNA here is from genome assembly GCA_029776995.1 of Candidatus Hydrogenedentota bacterium. GTDB lineage: Bacteria > Hydrogenedentota > Hydrogenedentia > Hydrogenedentales > CAITNO01 > JAGPFE01. The sequence continues at coordinate 41,342 of JAKOTZ010000170.1, read as the reverse complement.
CCACCTTCTCGGGAGCCGGACGGAACGCCTCGCATTCCTGCCGGTGCCCGCACAGCAGGCACGCGTTCGGATGCTCCAGCATCATCAGGGCCAGGACGTTCCGACGCAATCGGCGCAACTGGGGGGTGTCGGTGCGGACATTCATACCGGGCGTTACCGGCGTGGCGCAGGACGGCGGGTATCCCCGCATCCCATCCACCTCCACCAGGCACATCCGGCAGCCTCCATGCGGCGTGAGACCCGTCTCCGCGCAAAGATGGGGGATCTCAATCCCATTTCGCAGTGCGCAGTCCAGAATGGTCTCTCCCGGCTGGGCCTCAACGGTCCGACCGTCTATATTCAGCGTGATCGTTGTTATTTCTGCCGCGCTCATGATTATTGCTCCAAATCGGCGTCAGCTCACCGTGGATGCCAGCTGACGCCGCGCTTCGATCCGTTTGAGGTCCCCGCTTTCCCGGTAAATGGCCGCGCTGGAAGGCGGACACGCCGTCACGCACGTGCCGCAGTGGATGCATTTTTCATCGATAATCCGGTGCGGCTCGCCTTTTTCGCCTTCTATGGCCTCGGCCGGACATACGCGCAGGCACACCCCGCATCCCTTACAGCGGTCCGGATCAATCCGGTACCACACCAGTTTTCGGCACGCGAACGCGGCGCACTGGCTTTTTTCAATGTGTTCCTCATATTCGTTGCGGAAATACCGCAGCGTAGTCAGCACGGGATTGGGGGCTGTCTGTCCCAAACCGCACAAGGACCCCATTTTTACCGTCTCGGCAATCTCTTCCAACTGCCGCAGGTCCTCGGGACGCCCCTGCCCCTTGCTGATATTCTCCAGCAGCTGCAGCATGGCGCGCGTGCCAATCCGGCAGGGAACGCATTTCCCGCACGACTCCTGCTGCGTGAACGTCAGGAAATACCGCGCGATATCCACCATGCATGAGTCTTCGTCGAGCACAATCATGCCACCCGAACCCATGATGCTGCCGGCGGCGCCCAGGGACTCGTAATCCACCGGCAGGTCAAATTTCTCCGCCGGGATGCATCCTCCGGAGGGGCCGCCGGTCTGTACGGCCTTGGGCGCCTTGCCCGACACCATGCCGCCCCCGATTTCCATCACAATTTGCCGCAGCGGCGTGCCCAGGGGCACCTCGATCAATCCCGTCCTCGCCACTTTGCCCGCCAGGGCGAAGGTCTTGGTGCCCCGGCTTTGCGGAGTGCCCACCTCGGCAAACCACGCCGCGCCATTTCGCAATATGTGCGGCAGGTTGCCCAGGGTCTCCACGTTCTGGATCACCGTTGGTTTGCCCCACAGCCCACGCTGCGCCGGGAAAGGCGGCTTGGGCCGCGGCATCCCCCGCAGGCCTTCAATGGACGCGATCAGCGCCGTTTCCTCTCCGCACACGAACGCGCCCGCTCCCTGTTTGATATGCAGATCAAATGAAAAATCGGTCCCTAAAATCCGCTCGCCCAGCACGCCCAGCTCGCGCATCTGTTCTATGGCCCGTTCCAGACGGCGGATCGCCAGCGGATATTCCGCCCGGCAATAGATGTACCCTTCGCTTGCCCCGATCGCGTATCCCGCGATCAGCATCCCCTCCAGCACGGCGTGAGGATCGCCCTCCAGCAGCGAACGGTTCATGAAGGCTCCCGGATCCCCCTCATCCGCGTTACAGATCAGGTATTTCGGAGAACCCTCGGCCGCCCGGGCAAACTGCCATTTCTTCCCCGTCGGGAAGCCTGCGCCACCCCGGCCCCGCAGTCCGGACGCCAGCACTTCTTCAATTACCGCCTCAGGCGTCATGCCCAGCGCCCGTTCCAGGCCCAGGTAGCCTCCCCGGGCCAGATAATGGTCGGGATCTTCAGGATCGATCACGCCGCAGTTTACCAATACCCGTCGCACCTGACCGCGCATCATCGGATGGTCCCAGAACGAGGGAATATCCCCGTATCCCTCAGCGGTCATCACGCCAAGGGACCATTCCGGGCACAACTCGCCGCCCATCACGTGCCGCTCCAGTATGGATCCTGCCGCGTCGGCATCCACCGGGCCGTAGCAGCATTCCGGCAGCCCTTGCCGACGCACGATCATAATCGGTTCAAAACAGCACGGCCCCAGGCAGCCCGCCCGGATCACCCGCGCGTTCAGCCCATACCGCGCGATATCCCGCTCCAGCCGATCGATCACCGCTTCCGCCCCCGCCGCCATGCCGCAGGTCGCCGCCCCGACGAAAAACACCGATTCAGCCCCCGACATCAGGGCTGACCACCGTTCCTCCGCCATCCGACGCCGAATATTTAATCCATCCATGGTTATTTCTCCTGGCGGGCGGACTGGGTAGCCTGCGCAGCGTATTCTCGCAGGACACCAGGCACTTTTTTCGGGGTCATGCCCGCATACACTTTGCCGTCTACCGCTACCACCGGCGAAAGCGCGCAGCACCCCAGGCATGCCACCCGTTCCAGGCTGAACTGGCCGTCCGGTGTGGTTTGTCCCACCGAGATGCCCAGCCGGCGTTCCAGTTCTTCCAGAACCTGGGCGCCGCCCCGCACATGGCATGCCGTTCCATTGCACACCTGGATTTTATGCCTGCCTGGACGGGTAAACCGGAACTGCGTGTAGAAGGTGGCCACACCATATGCCTCGGTGGCGGAAATACCCGTCAGCCGCTCCAGCGCTTTCAGCGCTTCCGGTGAAATATACCCCTGCCGGCGCTGAATTTCCTGAAGGATGGGAATCAGACTGCCTCGCCCCGAGGGAAACGCCGCGACAATTTCCTGCACCACTGCCGCGCCCTCTGCGGAAGAGTTCTCGCTCATACAAACAACACTCCCCGGCATGCGCTTGACCATCGCCTGCCAGATTCCGATTTTTGGGAAAACGAAGGGTTAAAAATAGCATAGCAAATATTTATTCGAAAAACAAATTTCCAGCTTTTACCCGCGGCCGCTTCAAATTATTAAGTGCAATAGCGGCACAGCCGGGATGCGTGTCGGTTGAAAACATCGCGGAGACAGTTGTCATGTCAACTGAGAGCCGTGTCTGCTTAAGACGCAACGGGCAAAATCACACTATGGCACGCATCTAATTTGTGCTTATAATGCGGCGTGCCGGCGGAACTTTACTCACCGGAATCCGCCAGTTCGCGCAGGCGGTCGGGACGCAGCAGATGAATTTCGCGGCCGTTTACCTGGACGATGCCTTCCTGCTGGAACCGGTTCAGGATACGGCTCAGGGTTTCGGGAACGGTTCCAATATGGGCTGCCAGGGTGGCTTTCGATCCGGGAATCCGCGCAACGCGGCCTTTATTCTCTTCGGCCATTTCAAGCAGCCTCGCGGCCAGCCGGGCGGAAACTTCCCGCAGCGACAGGGCGTCCACCAGATCCACCATCCGGCGAAGCCTCCTGGAAAGAACCGCCAGCAGGCGCAAGAGAAAGTCGGGATCTTCCTTTGCGGTCGCGAGGAATGCTTCGCGGGGCATAAAAAGGGTACGGCTTGCAGCCAGCGCCATGGCCGACGCGGGATAACTGCTTCCCTCAAACATGGCCACTTCCCCAACTGGCTCCCCGGAACCAAACAAGTGAATAACCTGCTCCCGACCATCCGGTCCCAGGCGGAATACTTTGATTAACCCTTCGGCAACCAGATGCATGCCGTCGGCCGTCTCCCCGGAATGGAACAGGATTTCGCCCTTATCGTACGCGCGGAAAGAAACCCGGGATGCCAGCGCCATCAGCCCCCGCTCATCAAGATCGGCGAACAACGAACACGCGCGCAGGGCCTTTACGCGATCCTCCAAAGATCCAGAAACGCGCTTCATAACATGAACCCTTTCTGCGCCGGGACAGTCCGTGATCACGTAAACAGCCGAACCCCGACTGTACCACTCCGCTGCAGCTTCATGGCTGCGCGCCGGCAGCGATCCGGTGAAGTCTTTCAGGATCCTGGATCCAAATCCGGCGATGTTCCAGTTTCAGGATACCGTCCTGTTCCAGTTCGCGCAAATGGGCTGTCACGGTTTCCCGGGCCGCTACTACGGTACGCGCGAGGTCCAGATGGGTCATGGAGACCATCTGATTTCCGGAATCCATAAATCGCTCGAGTGCCGCGGCCAGGCGACGCTTAACAGACCAAAAAGCCGTTTCGGCCATGGCGGACCACGCGCGCTGAAGCTTTTCGAGTATTTCAGCCGCCACGGCAACGGCCATGTCCGGATAGGCGCGGCATACTTTTCGAAAATCAGCCGAGCGCATCATAAAGAGCACAGAGGGCTCCACGGTTTCAGCGAATTCTCCCGCCTGCCATGCTTCTTCCAAAGCGGATTCCCCGAACATGCCCCCGGCCGTGACGATGTCCACGTTGATTTCGCGGTTCTCCGGTCCCATGCGGACCACCCGAACCCGTCCGCGAACGACCCAGTAAACATAGTCACAGGCTTCATTGGGAAAATACACGATCTGCCGGCGGGCAAACTCGCGCGCCTGGAGCAGCGGCGCGATCCGGTCCCGCGTAACCGCTTCCAGCCGGTTGAAGAATGGATGTTCCTCCAAGCGCGTGACTGCGCTGCTTTTTGCAGGCATACCCTACCCTCAACCCATCTGTTTCCCGATGCTTCCGCACCGCGTCTCAGATCAGACCGAGATCAGCCAGGACTTTATCCAGTTCCGGGGCTTTTTCCGGGCTGAGCGGCACGAGCGGAAGCCGGAGGACATTGCGAATGATCCCCATTCGGGCAAGGGCCGCCTTGACCGGCATGGGGTTGGTCTCAATGAACAGCGCCTTGAAAAGGGGCATCAGCCGGTAATGAATTTTCCGCGCACCGGCGAAGTCTCCCGCGAGGGCCAGCCGGCACATCTCGGCTACCGGTCCCGGGACAACATTGGCGGCTACAGATACCACACCCGTGGCGCCTACAGCCATCATAGGAAGGGTCAGGCTGTCATCGCCGGACATGACGGTAATATCACACAAGGACAGGATCTGGCTGACCTGGTCCACGCTACCGGCCGCTTCTTTAATGGCCTGGATGTTATCGACCTGGCTGAGCCTGGCGACAGTGGCCGGAAGCATGTTGGTGCCCGTGCGGCTGGGGACGTTGTAGAGCATAATGGGAAGGTTGGGCACCGCCGCGGCTACACGTTCATAATGGGCGATCTGCCCGGCCGGTGTAGGTTTATTGTAATAAGGGGTTATCAGCAGGGCGGCATCGGCTCCCGCCTCCGCGGCAAACCGGGTAAGTTCGATGGCTTCACGGGTACTGTTGGAACCGGTTCCAGCAAGCACTTTCGCGTGGCCGGCCACCTTTTCCACGACGAAGCGGATACACTGTTTCTGTTCCTCGTGGCTCAGGGTGGCAGCCTCGCCGGTACATCCGCATGGGACCAGTCCGTCGGTGCCGTGTTCGAGCTGGTATTCCACGAGACGGCCATAGGCATCGAAGTCCACGGATCCGTCATCAGTAAAAGGGGTAGCCAATGCGACGTATGAACCTTTAAACATCATTTTCATCTCCCAGTGAGGCTTATTTTAACCGATCAGAGGTCTCCATCCGTAAACGGGGGCATATCATCATCTTCGGCATACCCCCCGCCGCCGAATTCGTAAGCATCATCATACGCCGCGTTGGCGGGTACACCGGCCTTCACTGCCGGATCTCGGTCATCAACAGCGACGAATTGCTGGATGCCCGGCCGGAACAGGAGGTTCAATTTTCCGGTTGGGCCATTACGGTGTTTGGCCACCTTGAGACAGAGCTGGTCGCTGTGCTGGGCGTTCGGGCGGAAAAGGATGAGCACGACATCCGCATCCTGCTCAATGGCGCCGGATTCCCGCAAATGCACGAGTTTTGGTTCACCGCGTTCATCTTTGTCAGCCTCGCGGCTGAGCTGGGAGAGAGTCAGGACCGGCACATGTAATTCGCGGGCCATGCTTTTGATGAACCGGGAGATCTCGGCAATTTCGGCCTGCCGGTTTTCGACCTGGCGCCCCACATGCATCAGCTGGAGGTAGTCTATCACGATAAGGCTGATTTCGTGCTGGGCGGCATGGCGCCGGGCCTTGGAGCGCATTTCGAGCGGAGTCATGCCGGCGGTCTCATCGATATAGATGGGAAGAGACCTTATTTTTTCGATCGCGTCCTGGACCTTTTCGAGTTCCTGGGCCGAGAAAAATCCATTGCGAAGCCGTCCCATGTCTACGCCGCCCGCCAGGCACACGAGGCGGTTCACCAGCTGTTCCTTGGCCATTTCGAGGCTGAAAATCAGCACGCTCTGGCTGGGAATTTCCTGGGCAACGTTCAGGCTGATGTTAAGGGCAAGCGCGGTTTTCCCCACGGACGGCCTCGCCGCAAGGACCACCATGTCGGAGGGCTGAAAACCGGAGAGCAGCCGGTCTAACGGGAGGAAACCGGAAGGGACGCCTGTTACGCCGGACTGGTTTTCGCGCAACCGCCTGAAACGCTCCTCCGCATCGTCAACCAGATCCCCCACCCAGTAAACAGGATTGACATGCCGTTGCTGGTTGAGGCTGAAAATTTCGCGTTCCGCGGCTTCGAGGAGGCCGTCCACGTCATCCTGTCCCTGGTAGGCGAGGCTGCGGGTGCGGTCACACACGGTGATGAGGCGGCGCTGCATGGCCTTTTGGAGCACGATGCGGGCGTAATACTCGGCATGCTCGGAACTGGGCATGGCGTTGATGAGATCGGCGAGATACGCGGCGCCACCGACCTTTTCGAGATTTCCCGCGCGATCGAGCTCATTACGGACCAGCACGACATCAGTAGGCTGGTTTCGCCTGAAAAGCGAAACGATCGCGTTGTAAATAATCTGATGCTGCGGAAAATAAAAGGTATCGGACTGGTTATCACGCAGAATTTCGACTACAGCGGCCACCGCCTTTTCCATGCCGACCATCATGGCGCCGAGAACAGCCCGTTCCGCCTCGCCGTCATGGGGAGGCGTTATATCCCCCGTCAGGGGACGAATAGGCGCATCGCTCTCCCGACCGCTTTTCTGGCGCGGCATAATCCGGCCTCCCGCGTGGTCTGTCTGCGCTCGAACGCGTCACGCGCGCCGACTGGATCGGCGACGCGATTATTCCTCGTCTTCGTCCGAATCTTCTTCGATATCTTCCACCGATTCCGGTTCAGTTTCGGTGGTGATTTCGCCTTCGAGCCCTTTTACCCATACCTTGACGCCGGCTTCAATGCCACCGGCAAGGTGGATGGTGACAGAATAAATGCCCAGCGCTTTAATAGGCTCCTCGAGCACGACAGCCTTTTTGCTCACTTTAAAACCGGCCTCAGCCAGTTTTTCGGCGATCATGGCCGAAGTGACCGAACCGAACAGTTTGTCGTGTTCTCCGGCGCGCATTTCGAATTCGAGGGTAAGTCCCTCGATCTGGCGTGCCAGGGCGGTCAGTTCGGCGCGGCGGCGTTCTTCGCGTTTGCGGATGATGCGCAGCTCATGCTCGATCTGTTTGGCGCTCGCAGCGTCAACCGGCACCGCCAGTTTTCTGGGGATCAGGAAATTGCGGGCATACCCGTCCGCAACGGTGACTTTCTGTCCTACCACGCCCAGATTTTCAACATCTTCACACAAAATCACGTTCATGAAACAGATCTCCTGTCATGTCCGGGCATTCGCCCGGAAGTGAACCACATGATTTTAAACACACTCGCGTCACGGCTCATCGGACGGACCGTTGTCCTCCGGACCATTCGGATTCTGCTGTGCCCGGGCAGCCGCCAGGCGCGCCAGAACCAGCCGGTGATCAAACCAGGTGTCAAGGAAACCGAACACCAGCAGCATGCTTTGCAGGCTGGTCACGACCAACAACCCGAGCAGAATTACGCCTACCCATACCGGCACCCTGAAAACCTCCAGCCCAAACAGCACGATGCCAAGGCCGTTAAACCAGTATACCGCGCTCAGGGCAATCCCGAGGTTCCAGGCAATAAACCTCACGGCATCGCTGGACCGGAAGTAATCGAGCACCAATCCCGCCAGGACCGCAATCGCCAGCCACACCAGGGTGTCTGCCGGCCGGCTGAGGATGAAGCGTCCCTGGGGCTGGGGCGCGCATCCGTCCGGTTCCATGCGGCGCAACAGGCCGAATAACACCTGGGTCTGCAGCAACGCCACCATGTAACACCCGGCAAAGATGGATCCGGGCACCACGTAGGGCAGGTATTCGCGCCAGGCTGAAATCGCTTCCGCGACCTCGGACTCCGTAATCTGGCTGGCCTGGCTGTCCAGAAAATGCTGCCACTGGGCCAGATTCTCGTTCCAGTACAGCGCCATCTGGAGACCGAGAACCGCAAAAGCCGCCAGAGCGAATACAGCCGCCACTTCGCCGAACCAGCCGCCGCGGCGTGTCCGGTATCCGGCAGGGACCCCGCTCAGGGAAACCAGCGTGCCCACCGCGCCGGCCAAAAGTGAGCCCCGCCCCGCCGAAAGGGTCAGCATATTCAACATGATCAGCCCGACAGTCCAGCCGCGCCGGCCGCATGAGACAGCCCACGCCACCGGCACGGCCAGTACCATCGCGTTCAAGGGAGACAATCCCGCCACCGAAAGAGCAAGCGACGTCACGTAAAAAGGTATAAGCAACGTCGCGCGCATATCTGTTCACTTTCGGTCTGCGTATCCGTCAGTCCGCGCAATAGGGTAACAGCGCCGCCTGCCGCGCCAGTTTGATCGCCCGGGTCAGCATCCGCTGATGTTTCGCCGTGGCTCCGGTAATCCGGCGCGAGATGATTTTACCCCGCTCGGTAACGTAATGTTTGAGCAGGTTGATGTCTTTGTAGTCAATATAGACGACCCGATCCACCGTCAGCCGGCAGATTTTAGCGCGGGACGACTTCTTTTTCTTTCTGCGCCGCAACCGCTTTTCGCGGATTTTGGCTTTCATTTTTGCCGATATTCTCGCCATGGTGTGGAATCTCCAGCATGTTTCGCGCGAAAGCGCGTTCAGAAGGGGATGTCATCCTCGGGCGGGGGCAGGTCCGCGGGACCCATAGGCTCGGAGGGCGGAACCTGTTCAGGAGAGGTTCGTTCCCGGGATGGTGCCGCGCCCGCGGCGCTGCCGCCCCGGTCGTCCCATTCCAGGGAAGTGACCCGTTCGGCATTGACCTCAATCCGGGTGCGGCGCTGCCCGTCCTGGCCAGTCCATTCACTGGTCTGGAGACGGCCTTCAATCAGCACCGCGCGTCCGCGGGTCATGCGCTGCGCGACGCCTTCAGCCATCTGCCCCCAGACCACCACGTCCACAAAAGTGGTAACTTCCTGCCGGTTTCCGTCTTTATCCCGGTAAAACCGGCTGTTGGCCACGCCCAGTCGGCAGTACGGCTGTCCGGTGCTGGTGTACTTCAGCTCGGGATCGCGCGTCAGCCGGCCGGCCAGGATCACTTTGTTTAAATCCGGAACCCGTAAGTCACCCATGGATGTGCTCCCCACGACTTATTCGTCGATTTCGTCGAAATCCATGCGCCGACCGCGGCGACGGCCGCGGGTAGCTTCATACTCGTCGTCGTCCTCATCGGACTCATCGTCATCACGGACCCGGGTAGCAGCCAGGCGTGCCTCTTCTTCACGGCGCCGCTCCTGCTCCGCTTCCAGTTTAAGCGTGCGCTCGTCCATATACAGCACAAGCGACCGGATAACCGTTTCCGAAAGTTTGAAATAGTTATCGAGCTTTCGGGGAAGGTCCTGGGTCGCCTGGAATCGCATTACAACATAAACGCCATCCGTGAATTTTCGGATCGGATAGGCGAGTCTGCGACGGCCCCATACGTCCGTGCGCACGATGGTCCCGCTGGCCGAAGTGATAATGTTTTCCACTTCCCGGACCACCGTCTGGATGCCATCATCGTCCAGTGTTGGCGCGATGATAAACAGCGCTTCGTACGTTCGCATACCGGAATCACCTCCTTTCAAAAGAAAAATTTCCGCCTCACCTGGGACGGTACTGGTAAAAGCTGATTATAACACTTCCATCCCCCCCGCGCCAACAGCCCAGAACTCGCAGACATTGCGCAGGTTTTCTATGATAACAATTTCAATGCTGTCCGCTGGCTGGTAAAGTAGCGGCAAACTCCGGCTATCAGGGGTTTCCCGATTGTGTCAGCCTGTCGGGCTGCTGCAGGGTTTGCAGCAGCTGGCGTGCCTGTTCCCAGTCGGGGCGTTCCAGGGCCACGCGGCGAGCATGGGATAGGGCCTCTTCTGTCTGGCCGGCTTCGGCCAGCGCCTGGGCAAGGGTAAGCCGGGCACGGGTGTCATCCGGACGCAGCGCAACCGACCGTTCGAGCAGGGGAATCGCATCGCCCAAGGCGCCCTGGCGGTGCAGCGCGCGACCCAGATTGAATAACACGGACGGATTGTCCGGATCCAGTTCATGCGCGCGCCGGTAACATGACAAGGCCTCCTCGTGCCTCCCTGCGCGGGTCAGCAGGTCGCCGTAGTTGTTCAGGGCCAGCGCGAAATCGGGACGGATTTCCAGCGCGCGACGGTACAGCTCTTCTGCCTTATCCCTGTTCCCCGAGGCAAACAACGCGTCCGCCAGACCGCAGGCCACGTCCGCATCCTGGGGATCCAATTGCAGCGCCCGCCGAAAATATTCCACACTTTCTTCCAGTTTTCCGCTTCGCGCCAGCAGAAACCCCAGATTTTTCCAGGCACGCACATTGACCGGATCCAGTGCGGTTACCCGACGATATAATTCAACTGGTTCATCAGCCTCGCCAGGATGCAATAACACCAGCGCGTCCGCCAGTCCCAGCAACGCGTCCGTATCCTCCGGGCTGATCCGCAACGCGTCGCGGAAAGCTTCTTCGGCCTCAGCGACATTCCCCAGTTTCAACAGCACATATCCCAGGTTTTTGGCCGCGTCGAGATTGGATGGATCCTGGACCCTGGCGGCCCGGTAGTGTTCCAATGCTTCAGATGCCCTGTCCGTCTCCCGCAGACGGTCAGCCAGTTTCAGCCGCGCCAGCACCAGGCTGCCATTCAGGTCTGTTGCTTTTCGGAAACACGCTTCGGCTTCACTGTTTTTCTCCTGCGATTCAAGCGCAAGCCCCAGATTCAAATGAAATTCGGCCCGGTCGGGTTTCTCCCGCACGGCCCGCTCAAACCATGCCGCCGCCTGGGTAATATCTCCCATGTCCCTGGCCAGCAGGCCCATATTGAACAGCGCATCCGCGTTGGCCGGATCAAGATCCAGAATCACCCGGAGTATCTTTTCCGCGTCCGCCAGGTTCCCCTGGCGCCTGCGCGACTCAGCCAGCAGCAGCAGCGCGGGTATATGGCGGGGATCCCGTTCAAGGGCTTTCACGCAGGCGTTTGCCGCGGCTTCGATGTCTCCAATACAGGCCCGCGCGCGGCCAAGGTCATACCATACGCCTGGATTCCCGGCGTCGGCGTTATCGGCCATCCATCTTTCTAATAGATCGGCCGCAAGGGCGCACTGTCCCGCGTCAAGCAGCGCCAGCGCCCGCATGCGCAGCGCGTCCTTTCGCCTTGCTTCAGGGAGCCGTCTCCAGGCATGCTCCAATGAGCGTGACGCCTCTGCGTGTTGCCCGGATTTGTGCTGGGCTAAACCCAGCAGGTTCCACGCGTCGCCATTCCAGGGCGCCAGACGTACAGACTGTTCGAGGGCTTTCTGGGACGCATCCATCCGGTTCAGATCAAACAACGCCGCGCCAAGGCCAAAATACAGATCGGGATCCCCCGAATACCGTTTCAATGCTTCCTGAAAATATTCGGCAGCTTCTTCATTTCTGCCCAGTTCACGCAGCAGCAGGGCCAGCGCGCGCCAGGCATCGGCGGGCGCATTCCGGCATTGTACCGCCTGACGATAGGATGTGAGCGCATCATCCGACTTCCCTGTCCGTTGGAGCAGCCTGGCCCGGTTGTACCAGGCAAATCCGTCCGCCGGGTTAACCGCTACAGCCCGGTCAAACCAGGACTGTGCGGATTTTTCATCCCCTTCGCGCAGGGCAATCATGCCTATGGCAAACAGGGCTCCCCCATGATTCGGGTCCAGATCCAGCGCTTTTTCATAGGCCCCGCGGGCGGCTTTACGGTTACCCCGATATTCCAGCGCCTGCCCCCAATTAAACAGGCAGACCGCGCAATTCGGGTTCAGGGTCAATGCCTTCTGAAACGATTCCTCCGCGCCGGCGTTCTCTGCCAGACGGGTCAGGGACAATCCGAGGGCCGACAGAGTTTCCGCGCTTTTTTCGTCATCATGTTTGTCCTGAAGGGATAATGCCTGGCGGAATGCTGCCACGGCTTCTCCATCCTGTCCGTTTCCGGCCAGGGCAAAGCCCAGGTTTCGCCAGATTTCGGCGTCCTCCTGTTCGGCCAGCAGGCCGCGAAACAGGGCAACCGCTTCCGCCCCATCCCCCCACTGTGCCAGCGCGCGCGCCAGGTTGAATCGGATATTGCGATCCTCCGGCATTAATGCCCTTGCTTCTCGCAGCATCCGCACGGCTTCTTCAATCCGCCGGGTCCGCAACAATAGCGCTCCCATGTCGTTTCGGGCTCTGGCGTGCCCAGGCTGAATACGAATGGTCTCCCGTAAGGCGGCTTCTTCTCCGGATGTGTCACCGGTCAGCCGACGCGCCTGGGCCAGTGCGTACCAGGCATCTCCATCCTCCGGCGCGGCCGTCACCCTCCGCTCGAGCGCTTCTGCAGCGCCCGCGGCATCTCCCCTCCGCAGGCGCGCCAGCCCCAGGTTGTACCAGGCCGGCGTAAAAGCGGGATCTGCCTGCACGGCCCGCAAAAAAGCCTGCTCCGCTTCATCCGCGCGGCCGGTTTCGTACAGCAGAATTCCCAGGTTATAGTGGCCGGCCGCATCTTCCGGGTGAACCGCCACCCAGCGGCGCATATCGGCGATACCGGCATCCATCATGCCGGCCGCGGTCCATGCGCGCCGCCGCTCATCATGCCAGCGGGAGACATTCGGCTTAAAATCTGTCCAGTCCGTCCGTGCAAAAAGATATATCGCTAAAAAAGCCACCCCCATTAGCGTGCGGTGGCCCACGGTTTTGAATCGGGCCGAGCGGATAAATTCCACTATTCCCCACCCTCCCGCCAGGGCGAGGACGGGATAAACCGGCATACGGTAACGCGCATTGACAATAAACAGCAGGAATGTGGCGCAGGTCACCCCGGCAAACAGCGTCAGCAACAGCATTACAGACGTGGCGTCTGTCGGCTTAAACGCGCCTGATCCGAAACTGCGCGCGCCTGCCCCGCGGATAGCGCCCCGAAACATTCGCGACACGGCCATCACGCATGCCACCAGGGCCCCACACACAAGCAGCGGAAAATCCGGCAGGAAAGACAACACACGGCTTCGGGCGCGCTCAAGGCCGACGACCTTATTTTCGTCCACTATGGCTGGCCCCCAGAACAACAGGAACTTTCTGATAATCCTGCGCAGCGTGAGCGCCGGATGCTGCCGGATAAAATCCCACCCCCGTTTCATAAAGTGTTCCCGGAACACATAGTATGGAACCATCGATCCAAACTGCTCGCGGCAGTAGTTCCATCCCAGTTCTCCCCAATTGAAGATGTTCCATTCCCCATTAGGCAGATATCGATACAGATCTGGCGAATCCGGTCGGACACCATCGGAATATTCATTATTGGAGAGGTAAAAACTGACCTCGCCGCCATAGGAAACCGTAAACCACGACCGGCTGCCGGGATAGTGGGGAAACGTTACGGGGGCCATGATCGCCATAACCGCCAGCACGGTGATCACGGCGGCACTGACCGAACGCCAGCGCCATCTGGAAAACCCGCTCCAAACCATCCACAGCGGGATTACGGGCAGAAACAGCAACGACTCGGAACGCATCAGGATCTGCAATCCCCAAGTTCCCCCTATCAGCAGCGGAAAAATGGTCCATCCCAGCCGAAGCCATCCCAGCGCCATCAGCGCCACCACAACCACCACCAGGTTAACCAGCGCGGGCTGATTCATCTCCCCTTCGTAATAGATAACCGCCCACTGGGACGCATAGAGCCCCGCCGCAACCAGTCCGACGGTATGACCAAACAGCCATCGCCCCAGTAAGTACAGCAGCAGTACCGTCAGAAGCCCCGCGGCAAATTGAATATATCTAACCAGTCGGTAATAATGATCAGCAGATTCACCCGCGACCGCGTATAACCCGGCGAGAAACCAGGAATAGGCCGGTGGATTGGGCAGGGGCCAGTTTTCAATGAACGGGGTCCGCTGTCCCGAAGACGTCGCGTAATCACCCGTCACCATCGCCCGCCCCCACCAGTCTTTGAACGCGACATCATGAAGTGGACGAGTGAAATCCGGCTGGTGCTGCAATTCCACAAACCAGAGGATCCGGAATACCGCCGCCGCGCCAAGCAGAAGCAAGACGAGGGACAGGCGGATCCAGCTACTCCGGCCGCCGCTCATCCCGCAAACTGCTGCACATGGCTCCTTATTGTCTTCCGGCATCGCTGTCGTATATCCTGTCAGCAATATGGTAACGTAAACGAAATCGGGAATGTTTATGGGCGCGTACTGCCGACAGGACGCGCTGGCTTCAACCGAACAAGGAGTTTCAACACATGAAAAAAGGGTATCTGCTGGGTATTCTGGCCCTGGCGGTTGCGCTGGCCGGCTGGGCTGACGGGCCCGCGCTGGTCGTCAAATCCGATCACCCGATGCGTTACGCGCCGGTAACCGCCCCCGTGCCGGCCGGTATCGACGCGACAAAGCCCTATGTGCTCAAAGCCGGAAAAGAAAGCCTGCCGGTCACAATCCGTGACGGAAAACTGATCACCGTTATAGCCGCGCTGGATGCCGGCGTTGAGCAACAATTTTCGCTGGAACCCGCCAAAAAGAAGAGCAAAGAGGGTGTGTCAATCGAGCAGAAGGGATCCGAGAAAATTCTTGAGATCAAGATCGGCGGAAAACTGTTCACGAGATATTACTACGGTGGAGAATGGAAAAAGCCTTTCTTCTGGCCCATTAATGTGGAAGGGAATGTCAGCCTGACCCGCGATTATCCAATGGATCCGAAGGGCAAACCGCAGGACCATCCCCATCATAAATCGCTGTGGTCCGCCTTCGGAAACGTGAACGGCGCTAACTGCTGGGAAGAAAACCCCGGAACCGGAGCACAGAAGGTTCTCGAGGTCGCCTGGGAGAGCGGGGACGCCTGCGGGATAATCGTATCCAAGGATGAATGGGTAGACGCGGAAGGCAAGCACGTGGCTACCGTTCACCGTGAATACACGTTTTTCAACACACCGGAATCCGCCCGGCTGGTGGACGCGCGGGTCTCCTTTATCGCAGATCAGGGCCCGATCCAGTTCGGCGACACCAAAGAAGGGGGGATTGTTGCCCTGCGTATGCGGGGAGATATCTGCAACGCGAAAGCCATCATTACCAACGCACTGGGAGACAAAGGAGAAGACCAGTGCTGGGGAAAACCGGCCGCGTGGTGTGATTTTTCCGGCGATATCCCCAAAGTGGGGCTCCGGGGCGCCGCCATTATGGACCATCCGGAAAATCTGCGGCATCCGTCCAGCTGGCACGTGCGCGCCTACGGGCTCATGGGAGCCAACTGTTTCGGGTATTCCTATTTCAATGAGAAGGAATACAACCGCGGCCTGATTCCGGAAAAAGGGGACTATACCGTCGATGCCGGCGACACGCTGGTTTTCAACTACCGCATCTATGTCCATTCCGGCGACGCAGCCGCAGCGGATGTCTCCGGCCGCTACAACGATTATGTGAAACCGGTGGAAGCCTCCTGGAAATAAAATCAGCCATTACTGAAATCAATATGCGGAACGCCGGATTCATGGTGTTCCGCATATTTTTTTAAATGGGTGCGTGCGGATTTTTGCGCCGGAAAACCTGCATAACGCCACCACCAGGGACAACCGCCACTGGTGTGATACTGGCCACCCAGTATATTTCCCAACCACGGCGTTTCTACCCTGGCCGGGAAGGCTCTATCATCCGCTACGCGGTCAGGTTCGGCGGATTGTTCCTGCGGCAGCCAGCAGGGCCAGGCCCAACCCCGCCATCAGCAGGTCTCCCGCAACTATTGAGACCAGATTTTTCATAAACATCCGGCGAAGACAGCTGAACGCGCCGCCTACCTGCAGGTACTGCTCCAGTTCATATTTTGTGAGATAGCCGTCCCGATTCAGATCCAGCCGGTTAAATGTTTCCACAGTCATGCCGGGCAGGCCGTCTTTTCCGATGGCTTCGGCAAGGCTCAGGCGCTTGTCTTTATCCAGGTCCAAGCGGTCAAATTAGTCATAGAGAACATTAAGGATATCCCCGTCAGACGGAGCGAAGGGAGAACGGCCCCTGGAAATCTGCAGCATCACCGTTGCGCCGTACGAGACTTCCACCCCACTGAGAGGAGACTGGGTAAGCACCACACCGGGATTCGCGGCATCACTGAACACATACAGGCCGGCACTGGCATTCAACCCCGCTTCCTGCAACACCTGCCTGGCCTCATATTCATTCAGCCCGGTGACATCCGGAACCAATACTGTCTCCGGAGTGGCTCCGCTGCCCCCGCAGGGTCCGCTGGAGACGGTCAGGTCGACCGCGGTACCCAATCCTACTCTTGTACCAGATGCAGGTTCCTGGCTGATTACTGTTCCCGCAACAGCAGTGCCGCTGCATTGCAGGACGATTGCCCCTATCTGAGCTCCCGCGGAAAGTAGCATCCCTGCTGCCGCCAACTGATTTTGCCCCACTACATCAGGAACGATCAGGGAATCCGCCTCACAGGGACCGCTGGACACGGTCAGCTGAACAGGCGCACCCGATTGAAGCTCTGCGCCGGCCGGAGGATCCTGACGAATTACTGTACCGCCTGCAATAGTATCGCTGCACTCCTGGGTTACCGTCCCCACCTGCAGCCCTGACGAAATCAACCTGCTTACCGCCGAAATCTGATTCTGCCCTACAAGGTCCGGCACAGATACGGTTTGCGGGGGACAAGGGCCGCTCGATACAACCAACGTAACCTGGGTTCCCACGGTTACCAGCACACCGCCCGCCGGGGTCTGGCTGATCACCTCATCCTCCGGTACACCATCACACTCGTACGTTACAGTGCTGACAGACATCCCCGCGGCCAAAAGCATTTGACGCGCATCCGCCTCGGTTTGCCCGGTTACCGCCGGCATGGTCACCGTACAGGGACCGGATGCCAGAACCAGGTTAACCGCTGTTCCAGGCAGCACCTGTGTTCCCGGAGGTGGAGACTGTCCTACAACCGCATTCAAAGCAACGGTATCGCTGCAGGCCGTGGTGACGGCGCCAACGGTCAGCCGGCCCACGGTAAGAATAGCTTCGGCGACCGCTTCCGAACGCCCTTCCAGCGCCGGAACCGTGACAGGGCAGGGACCGGAGGAGATTACAAGATTAAAAGATGCCCCTGCGACTACGGATGCCCCTGCCGGAGGATTCTGGCTGATGACCGTGCCCTCGGCGATACTGTCACTGCAGGACTGGGCGACGGTGCCTATGGAAAACCCGCCGTCCTGCAAAGCAGATTGCGCGTCACCCAGCGGCTGGCCTGTCACACCCGGTGCCGTCAGGCAGTCTCCTCCTGAAACCACGATATTGACCGGAATTCCATAGGATACGGGAGTCCCCGCAGCAGGAGTGTGGCTGATCACCCTGCCGGCTTCTACGGTATCGCTGCACTGGACAGACACCTGTCCAACCACCAAGCCCGCCGATTCCAGGGCAGTTCCGGCTTCCGCTTCCTGGAGTCCTGTCACATCCGGCACTACGGCATTACAGGGACCGGTAGAAAGCACCAGATTAACCGTATTGCCTGAAACAGTCGAACCTCCCGGCGCTGGACTCTGTGATATGACCGAGCCGGCCGGTACCGTATCATGGCACTGCTGCGCGATGATGGCAGGCGTTAACCCTACGGCAATGATCTGAGATTGTGCCTCTTCCTGCGTCAGGCCGGACACATCCGGAATTACCGGACAGCCCCCCGTCGACACTACCAGATCCACGGAAGCACCCGGAACTACCAGTGCCCCTGTACTGGGTGTCTGGTTGATAACCTGTCCCGCGGGAACCGTGTCACTGCACTGCCGATCAATCCGGTTCAGATACAGCTCTGCCGCTGTAATTAAGGTTGCTGCCGAGCTTTCTGTCAGGCCGGTAACCGACGGCACCGTAACATAGCGTTCGCACTGTCCCGTGGAAACCACCAGGTCGACTGCCGAACCCCGCGCTATTAAGGTACCTGCGCTCGGGCGCTGAAAGATCACATTTCCGGCAGGCACGGTGTTGCTGCACTGCTGGATGATAAGTCCGGCGGTCAGGTTTGCGCCGCTTAGCGTCGCCTGAGCTGTACTTTGGTTCAATCCTTCCACCGCGGGTACGGAAACCGGACAGCCCCCGGACGAAATCACCAGATCGACCTGGCTTCCCGGCACGGCATCTGTTCCCGCAGGAGGAGACTGGCTGATGACATTTCCCGCGGCGATGGCATTACTGCATTCCTGCCAGACGACACCGGCGGCAAAACCGGCTGACCGGATGGACTCAATCGCGGCAGTACGGGAAAGACCGGTTACGCTTGGAACCGCGAGACAGGCTGCGCTGATCTGGAGCGTCACGTAGCTGCCCGGCTCTACCGCGGTGCCGGCTGGGGGTAACTGCCCCACAATGATTCCGGCGGGATAGCGGTCATCGCAGGTCGGAAGAACCGCTCCCGTAACAAGTCCGGCCGTCGTGATCTGCAGTTCGGCCGCGGACAGGGTCATACCCACGACATCTGGAACCCTGTAACAGATACCGTTTGAGACCGTTACCGCCACGGGGGTGCCGGCCTCCACAATTGTCCCCGGAGGTGGGCTTTGATCGATAATGTGCGCTGCAGGCACCGTATCGCTGCATTCCACCGTCAAATCACCCCGTATCAGTCCCAGGTTGAATAACTCAATTTCAGCCAGATCGAAATCCATACCCCGGATATCCGGAACCGTCACGGAACAGGGACTGGACACCATAATCAAAAATATAGTCTCTCCCGGAGAAACCACTGCGCCGGCAGGCGGATCCTGTGACAATATTGTGGTAAGTGGGTATTCGTCGCTGCATCCTACATTTTCCAGTGCGGGTGAAAGGCCGGCCGATGTGAGTACCTCTTCCGCGTCTGCCAGCAGCAGGGTCACCACATCTGGCACGGTTACGCTTTGGGCGACAGCCTGCAGGGTGAACAAAACACCACAGAGTGTTCCCCACAATATTTTGGGTGAGTGTGAATTACAGTCAGATGCATACATGGTGTAATCCTTTATGGTCGATCGCCCATGAAGTTTTTACCGCTATCCAGAATTTTATCATATACCAATTAATAAAATCAATAAAAATTTATATCATTATCGGATTTTACGGTTAAAGCCATAATATCGGTTTTAAATGTTTTGCGGCGGTGGTTGAGTTCTTTGGGAAAACTGCCAGTTGCCTCCAGAGAAAACATGGGCTGAACGGTATAAGGCAAAATTAGCAGTACACCGAAAAAACTGGCCAGCGTAAAACTGTTTGCATACAGGTTCTCTGTGGCATAATAAGTGTCGGTGCGGGGCGATTTTCCTGTTCCGTGGAGTCTTCCGTCCCATAAAACGAAGTGACAGGAAAGGACGTCATCATGAAAAAAGGGTGCCTGATCGGCATACTGGTCGTTGTTTTATTGTCCGCGATAGCAGCCATTGCGTTGGCTGCTGTTTACTATGCGGTTGATAAGCGCGTCGGGCTGTCCGCGGCCCATGAACTGCCCTGGGCGGAACATGTGCCTGTTACCAAGGAAACTGCCGCTCTGGCCAGAATAGACACCTGTCGTATTGGCAGGTGCCTTGCTCCCGCTCTCGATAAAGTGCCATTTCCCAAGTGGTTAACATGGTACGGCGCCGGTTCGGCCGGCCGCGCTATTGCGGACAGCCTGCCCCACAGAATTGTTTTAGCGCTGAACATCCGCCCGGACCTGTCGGGTGCCGGGTTATCCGTATTTGTTAATGAACAGCGGTTTGGCAAATTGATGCAGGAAGTACTGACCTACGATTTTCTCGCTCGGACGCTTCCCCAGGTCAAGTGGAACACCGAAGGCGCGCTGCTGGCCGAGCGGGGCGTTTTAACCATCGATGGCACCCTGTCCATTCCCCCGGATGTAGAGCCCCTTATCCAGGAAAAATGGTCCGGGACTGCCGACCAGGCCACGCTTACGCTGGACGATCAGCCTCAAATTGATATTTCCATCGACAACCGGACCGGACAGCTTCTCGCGATTGCGGGCATGATCGCCGAAGCGCAAAACCAGGATTTCAAGGCACTGGCACAATCCGGATACGGCACAATGGTCATGGGGCTGTTGCCCGAAATCTATTCCATCCGACTGCAGGCGACGCTGAAGGACAGCGATACGGCCGCGGCCACGCTTCGCGTTAACACGTCCCCGAACGGCCAGAGCCTATTTCTTCTGCTGTCCGGGTTCTGGCCCATGGTTCCGGAAAACGCCCGGTCCAGATTCGGGTTGACGGTGGAAGGGGAACCCGCGTGGAATGCCGCCGAGAACGCGATTGTCGCCGACCTGAAAATTACCGGGATTGAGAACCTGGTTATTTCCCGCCTGTCCGCGGCCCTTCCGGCAGCAAAGTGATCATCTGCTGTTAAAGATAGATGGTCCGGACATCTCCCGCTCGGGAACCAAACGCCAGGTGCGGGGTTAAACAGTCAGAACCACGGAAACGCGCAGTTGAAGACGGAACCGGATGACTGGACGCTGATCGAACGGGTCAAGGCGGGCGATCTTAATGCCTTTACGGTGCTGGTCCGCAGGTATCAGACGGCTGTTTATCGGTTCTGCGAAGGGTTGCTGATGTCCCGGGAAGATGCCGAAGAGGTCACGCAGGACTGTTTCGTGGCGCTTTACCGCGCCCTGCCCCGGCTGGAGGAACGCGCCCGGTTTTCCACGTTACTGTTCGGTTCCGCGCGGAATCTGGCGCTGAACCGCATCCGGAATCGAACGCGGCGGTTATTCCGGGAACGGGATCCGCAGGCGGTTCAGGCTACGGCTGGACAGCAGCATTCTCCTGACGCCGCATGTGCGGCGGAAGAACTTGGCGCCGCAATCCGGGACGCGCTGAACGCCGTGCCGGAGCCTTTCCGGTCCGCGTTTCTGTTGCGGGAGGAAGCGGATATGGATTACAACGCAATTGCTGAAACCCTGGGCTGTCCAGTAGGTACTGTCCGCAGCCGGATTGCCCGGGCGCGGGAGATGATCCGCGCGATGCTGCAGGAAAAAGGGTTACTGCCATGAACAGCGCCATTCCTGAGCCCAATAAAACCTTTAAATCCCTTACGGATGCGGATCGCGAGCTGCTTTCCGCCTGGCTGGATGGCGAAATAAAGGATACGGAACCCATCCTTCGCCTCCGCGAACGGACGCCGGAAGCGGATCTCTATCTGGAACAGTTGAGCCAGACTCGGGCTCTGTACCATACCGCGCGCCGAGATGTATCGCCTGACGCAGACGCGCTTACTTCGGCCGTTCTTGACCGTATCCAGTTTTCCCGCAGAAAAGGCGTTTCCGCGCTATCCGGCTGGCGTCCGCTTTGGCCTTGGCTTATGGCCACCGCCGCCGCGGCACTGTTTATCATTGCGGCCGGAACTGTTTTTATACAGGAAGTCTTTCCAACCCGTGACGCGGCGCCTGCCGCCAGCGATATGATGGTGTCCGATACAGCATCAAATGGCACGGCCATACCTTCCGTTGAGGATTTTGCCGCATTTGTGGATGAGGAGGATCCGGTTGGCGGGTTGCTGGCAGATTTGGAAGATACCTGGGGCGACCTGTCAGAGGATGACCTGTTGCAGTATGCTGCTTTATGGGACCTGCAAACCGAACCGTCGTCAGTCATGGCGGCGGACCAGAATATCCTGTGGTGGGAACAGGCGGAGCGGCTGGCAGAATTTTTTGACCAACCCGACTCTGCCGGTTTCCCGACATCCGAATAGCGCATGAGGAGAACCATTATGCATCGGCACACCCTGGCAGCATTCCTCATCGGCATCAGCGCGGTTATGCTGACTGCCGCGGGTCAGGAAGTTCCTCCCGCGGGAAATCCGCCCCGGCCTCCGGACGGACCGCATGTCCAACCCGGAAAACCGGATCGTCCGGTACGGGATAGCCGCCCGGCACAGGAACGCAACCGACGAAACGGAAAAATGCTGGAACAGGTCATGCTGGCCCGCCTTTCTGAAGAACTGGAACTCTCCGATGAACAGACGGTGCTTCTGGTGCGCCGCTTCATGGACTTTCGGAACAGGCGCGGAGAGTTGCGGAAAGAACGGGAACAACTTATGCGCGCGATGCAGGAGGCCATAGAAAAGAACGAGCCGGATGCCAAAGTGGAAGAGTTGCTGAACCGTATCCGCGACCTGCATGAACAGACGGTAAACCTGATGCGAACGCTGTATGAGGAATTGAGTAAAGAGCTGAATATCCGTCAGCGGGCAAAGTTGTTTTTGTTTTTAGAGCGGTTTGATGCCGAGGTCCAGCAGATGTTAAAGCGCGCCGCTGACCGTATGGGCAACCAGCCCGGGCGTCCCGGCCCTGTCCCAGGCGGGCCTCATCCGCCAATGCCGGGCTTCCCGGACGGCCAGCCGGTACCCCCGCAGGGCGGGTTCCCGCCGCCTCCTCCCCCGCCGCAGCCGGGTCCTGAAATGCCCCGGTAATAACCTTTTTCTCTATATCCTGGGCATGTGGTCTCTAAAGAACGCGCGGGTATCCTGCACGTCTTTATCAATCGCCCTGACCAGTTCCTCTAAAGAGGGAAAACGGAATTCCGGCCGCAAACGCCGATAGAAAAAGGCTTCGAGTTTCTGGCCGCGCAGATTGCCCGAGAAATCCAGCAGATACGCTTCAACGGTGGGCGGGTTGTTTCCCAGGGTGGGCGCAATGCCGATATTGATTGCCGCGGGCCAAATCCGGCCGGAAGGCAGCATAATCGTTGCCGCATAGACGCCGTGCGCGGGAAGCAGCGCATGAGGTGCGCAGATATTGGCGGTTGGGTAGCCGATCCGGCTGCCCAGTCCCTTTCTCGCAACTACTTCGCCGTACAGTGAAAACGGCCTGCCCAGGAACCGGGGAACCTGTTCCATCTGCCCGTGGAGCACCAGCTCGCGTACCAGGGAGCTGCTGACAGTCTGCCCGCCAATGACCAGGGCCTCCACCTGGCGCGCGCATATCCCCTCGGCGGCCGCTGCCGCCTGCAGGTATTCGTAGTCGCCCGCCGCGTTCCGGCCAAATCGAAAATCGTGGCCTACCACCAGCGCGCGGGCCCCACAGCGGTCAACGAGCATCCGGAAAAACGCGTCCCGTTCCATATCCGCTGTCCGGCTGTTAAAGGGAAGCACATACAACAGCTCCACCCCTGCTTCGCGCAGCAGCCGTTCCTGCTGCTCCGGCGCGGTAAGCAAATACGGAGGTTCGTCAGGAAAGAAATACCGCCGGGGATGAGGACGCAGGGTCATCACGGCGGGAACCAGCTGTTTTTCCCGGGCGGTCTGGACCAGCACCTCGAGCAGGCGGCGATGGCCGAGGTGTACGCCGTCAAAACTGCCGACGGTCAGCGCGCACGGCGGCCCGGCCGAATCCATCGCCAGACAGTCGTCAACCACCCGCATGGATCAATCCGCCCGCCTGCTCAGCACCCGCCTGGGCATAATCCGATACCCTGCCGCGGACGGTTTTGCTTCTCCTATCGCGATAAGGCGGCCCCGGCGGTCATGCACTTGTACCCGGCCGCCTTCCGGCCCCAGATTTAACCGTTCCCGCGTCAGAATGGGATTTCCGTTTTCGATCAGGGCCGCATGGACGTTATCCGCGACAACGATCGGGAAATCCAGTGTTTGCCCCATCGGAATCAGTCTGTCCCGGACGTCATCCGGAGTCTTCAGCATATCCAGCGGAACCGCCTGGTCCAACGTAAACCGTCCGACTTCCGTCCGGCGCAGCGCGTCCAGCGCGGCGCCGCATCCCAGGGACTGCCCCACTTCGTGACACAGCGCCCGCACGTAGGTGCCGCTGGAACAGCGCACGGCAATATAGGCGTACGGCGGTTCCCACGCCGTCACGCGGAACACGTCCACCCGGACCGTCCGCGGTTCACGTTCCACCTCTATACCCTTGCGGGCCATTTTATAAAGCGGAGTCCCGCCCCTTTTAACCGCGCTCATCATCGGGGGCACCTGCTGGATTTCCCCGTGAAACGGCTCACACGCGCGCTGAATATCCTCCAGTGTCAGCGTATCCGGAACGGGCCTTTCCTCCAGAATAGGACCTTCCATGTCATATGACGCGCTGACGACCCCCATGCGCATGCGCCCCTCATAGGCTTTATCCAGTCCGGTAAAGAACTCAGAGAGCCGGGTAGCCTGCCCCAGGCAAAGCAGGAGCAGTCCCGTGGCCCGGGGATCCAGCGTACCCGTATGGCCTACCCGGCGCATGCCGGCCACCCGCCTGACATGATCCACCACGTCATGCGAAGTGATGCCGGATGGTTTATCGACAGCCAGTATTCCGTCCATATCGTCTTCCCGGGGTCAGGACGGCAGCCGCGTGCCATCCGCCGAAAGTGAGGTCTCCACCGCCGCCAACACCTTTTCCAGGGCGCTGCGCACTGGCGCCTCCAGCGTGGCGCCGGCAGCCGGCACGTGGCCGCCCCCGCCCCACTGCCTGCAGCAGGCGGCACAGTCGAAAGATCCATCCGAGCGCAGGCTGACCTTCACGTGGCTGGCGTCTACCGCGTAAGCAAGCGCCGCAACCCGAACGCCCTCCACCTGGCGCAGATGGTGAATTAAATTATCCGTGTGTTCCCGTTCCGCGCCGCAATCAGAAAAATCCTCCACGTCCAGCCAGGACGCCGCGATGGCGCCGTTTCCGCGGAATTCCACCCGATCCAGCATCCGCCGCAGGAGGAAAAACTTCGGCCTTGGCATGAATTCCAGCACCTGTTCCGCCACGCGGTGGGGCGCGAACTGCCCCGCTTCCATCAGGCGCGCGGCAATCCGGTGGGTTCTCGGCGACGTATTGGAAAAACGGTATCCATTGGTATCGGTCACCTGCCCGACATAGAGGCACAAGGCAGCCTCCGGAGGAATTGGCACGTCCAGTGTGGCATACAGTTCGGCCACCAGTTCCGCCGTGGCCGCAAAGGTTGAATCGATGTGGCCGGCCGTTCCGGGCTCGCCGGGTTCGGTGTGGTGGTCCAGAATCAGCACGGACGCGCCCTCGCGGAGCCATTTGGCCGCGTCGCCAACCCGGCCAAATGACGAACAGTCGGCGATTACCGCCAGTTCAAAAGGTTTTGGCATTGATTCCGCGTCGCGAATTAGGTCGGCGCCAGGCAGGAACCGCAGGATTTGAGGAACCGGGCTGTCCACCATCAGCTGGACGGGTTTATCCAGGGCTTTGGCCAGCCAGTACAGGCCCAGCAGACTGCCGATCGCGTCTCCGTCCGGTCCCACGTGGGTGGTAATCAGCAGGGAACGCGCCTCCCGAAACCGCTCCGCGGCTTCCTCGAGCGTCAACACCAGCATAGGCGATTCCCGCTGCTCGCGATGGACATGGTCCAGCACTTCCTCCAGATGGTAGACCCGGTCTAGCGAGTCGTCCGCGAAAAAGCGGATTTCCGGAATATGGCGAACCCGCAGGATTCGGCCCACCTTGCGGCGGAACCAGCCCGCTCCGTTCTGCAGCGCGATAAGAGAAGATTTTTTTTCGGAGTCGCTTCCATACAGGCTGACGTACACGTTGGCGAAGCGCATGTCCGGCGACATGCGCACGCCCATCACGGACACGAACCCCAGGCGGGGATCCTTGAATTCCCGCTGCAGCAGGCGCGCCACCTCCTCGTGAACGAGAGCGGCGACGCGGTCAGCGCGACTGTAATCGTTCATAGCATCTCAATCCGGTAATCGGCCAGTTCCGCGTCCGCGTTGCGTTCAACCCACGCCGCGATTTCATTGACCTGCTCATTGGCGTGGCGGGCCTCGTTACTGACCACGCACACGGTTATCCGCGCGCGCTGCCAGACGTCGTGCCAGGCTGTTTCAGCCACTGAACAGTTAAAACGCCCGCGCAACCGGTCTTTAAGGCTTTTTACCACGCGTCGTTTTTCCTTGAGCGACATGGCGCCCGGTATCAGAAGGTCCAGATGCAGCACACCAATCGTCACGGCCGAATCAGTTCAATGTTTTCTGCTTGGATTCCATCACGTAGGTTTCAATGATATCACCCTCGCGGATATCATCGTACCGTTCAAGGCGTATACCGCACTCATATCCGGCCGTAACGGTTCGGGCGTCATCTTTCATGCGCTTGAGGGACTCGATGCGGCCCTCGAAAACGATCACCCCGTCGCGGATCAGCCGGGCCATGCCGCCCCGGGTAACTTCGCCGTCCAGCACGTAGCAGCCGGCGATATTGCCCACCGCAGAAGAGCGGAAAACCTGCCGGATTTCAGCGTGCCCGGTAATCCGTTCCACCTGTTCAGGGGCCAGCAGCCCCTCCAGCGCCTTCTTCACCTCATCCAGCGCTTCGTAGATGATCTGGAATGTTCGGATTTCCACGCCGAGCTCTTCCGCCAGTTTCCTGGCTTTAGGATTCGCGGTTACATGGAATCCGACGATCACGGCGTCGCTTACGTCCGCCAGCAGAACGTCCGACTCGTTTACCGCGCCAACGGCCGCGTGAATCACCTGAACCTGTACTTCTTCATTGCCCATTTTCATGAAGCTGGACCGCAGCACGTCCACTGAGCCCTGCACGTCCGCCTTGATAATCAGGCGCAGTTCCCGGTGCTCTCCGCTTTGCATGCGCTGATGGAAATCTTCCAGCGTCATATGGCGCGCCGCGGGCCCCCGTTTCAGCCGGGCGGCCGCTTCGCGTTTCTCGGCAATGGTCCGGGCTTTCCGCTCTTCGGCCACCACTATAAACTGGTCACCGGCTTCGGGAGGAGCGCTGAAGCCCGTAACGGCTACAGGCGTGGCTGGGCCGGCTTCCCGGATCTCCTCATTCCTGTCGTTGTACATGGAGCGCACCCTGCCCCAGGTCGCTCCCGCCACGAAGGTGTCTCCGACCCGAAGCGTGCCGCTCTGCACCAGGACCCAGGCCACCGGTCCCTGGCCGGTCGTGATTTCCGATTCCAGCACGGCGCCCCGCGCGGGTTTATCCGGATTGGCTTTCAATTCCAGCATGTCCGCCTGCAAACTCAGCAGCTCCACCAGTTCCTGTACGCCCGCGCCCGTTTTGGCTGAGATATTGCGCATGATCGTATCGCCGCCCCAGGCTTCGTCCAGCAGGCCGTACTGGGTCAGCTCCTGCCGCACCCGGTCAGGCTGGGCGTCCGCCAGGTCACACTTGTTGATGGCAACCACGATGGTGGCATTGGCCGCTTTCGCGTGGTTGATGGCTTCAACCGTCTGGGGCATGATCCCGTCATTCGCGGCCACCACCAGCACCACGATATCGGTCACGTTCGCGCCCCGCGCCCGCATCTGGGTGAACGCCTCGTGGCCTGGCGTATCCAGGAAAGTCACCATCCCGCCCGTAGGCAGCGTAACCTGATAGGCGGCTATATGCTGGGTAATGCCTCCCGCCTCCTGTTCCGCGACATTCGTTTTCCGGATTCTGTCCAACAAAGACGTCTTCCCGTGATCCACGTGTCCCATTACGGTGACCACGGGCGGCCGGGGTCGCAACTTTTCAGGCGGATCCGGCTCTTCCCGAAGCAGTTCCTCTTCCTCGGGAATGGCCAGCTCAACGTCACAATTATATTCATCCGCAATTTTCCGGATGGTATCCAAATCCAGAGTCTGGTTCTTGGTTGCCAGAATATTATGGTCCATCAGGTGCAGAATCAGGTCATTGACGCCCACACCCAGCACGTTGGCCAGCTGTTCCACGGTCAACACGTCTTCGATTTCAATCACACTGCGTTCCTGCGCTGCTTCCTCACCCCCGTCATCTTCATCCCGGCGGCGCTTGCGGCGTCGTTTCGCGCCAGCCATGCTGATGCCGGATTGGAACTCCCGGACCGCCAGTTCCGCTTCCCGCCGAAGGTTTTCTTCCACCACCCGGGCGCGTTCCGCGCTTTTCTTCTTGCGTTCAGCCTTGGTCAGCTTACCCTTTTTGCGTTCCCCTTCCCGCTCTTTCTCTTTGACTTCCAGCAGATCGGGCGTGGCTATGGGAGGAGCCGCCGCGCCGGAACGTCCGCGTCCACCGGGAGCTGTAGCGGCTCCAGCGCCGGATGGCCGCCTAGGCGTGCCCGCACGGCCGGCCAAACGGGGCGCTGCCGCGCGTTCCTGACGCAAACGCTCTTCGCGTTCTTTCTCCGCTTTTCGCAACCGCTCCTTTTCAATGACCATGCGCACCACTTCCGGATCAGGCGTCACCAGGGGACGCGAAGGCTTTTCTTCAACTTGCGTCCTGGCTTCCTGCTCAGCTTCGCGGCGCTGTTCCTGGCGTTTTTCTTCGCGGCGCTGCGCTTCCTCACGGATGCGCTCAGATTCCGCCAGGGACCCCGCGTGAGGATCCATGGCAATCGTTCGGGTAACCGATATGATCTCGCCAATGGCGGTTTCGTCCGTGATAATTTCAGCCAGGGGTTTTTCAGCGGATTCCGCGGCCGAGGGTTCCTGCGCCGCTTCTGCTGTCGCTTTCTCCATCGGTTCCATACCCTCAGGAACAACCCCCTCCACAACCTCAGCCGCTTTCGACTCCCTGTCGGTCTGGAGCGGCGCTTCTGATTCCGCCGTTACGGGTTCAGGAATTGCCGCGATACTTTCGTCAGGTTCTTCCGCCTTTTTGGCTGCGGCTTTTCGGGCAGTTTTCTTTTTAGGAGCGGGCGCTTCCGCGACAGCTTCGCCTGTTTCGTCGGAGGACTCACCAGAGACGATGATGGCCTGCGGGGTTTCCGCCGGTACTTCTTCGGCCTTTTTCCGGGACCTTCTGGCTGGCGCCTTCTTTTTAGGCGGAGCAGCCTCTTCCATGGTGACTTCCTGTGCCTCTTTGGACGATACCTTCTTGGTGGAAGCAGCCTTCTTTTTAGCGGTTTTTTTCTTTTTTGTCTCGCCCGCGCCAGCCAGCTTTTGGACTTCCCGTTCCGCTTCTTCCGGATCATCCCCGAAAAGGATGACCAGGTCCGCCAGTTCTGGGTTCAGTTCCACATCCGGATCCCCGGACCAGACAGGAATACGCCCCAGTAATGACTGCACCTTATCCAGGTCGATATTAATTTTCTCGCAAAGGGTCCTAAGCGTATGCATACAGGCTGTTGCCTCCGGATGTCCGGCGAAGAACTCTGGCGCCAGGGATAGCGGGAAGCATCTCAGCTGCCCTGCATGTTGAAAGAAACCTTAACCAGTTCATGCCTCGCCGGTAAAACCTTCCTCCCCGGTATTCGCGTCCCCGCTTTCCGGTTCATTCACCGCCGGGGTTGCTGCGTTATCTTCCGTTTGCGCGATTTCAGCCTGACTTTCTCCGGAAGCTGCCGCGTCCGCGGGATTGCCCCGCGCGTCCTGGTCCCCCCGGATGTCGATGGTCCATCCGACAATCTGGGAGGCCAGTTTTGAATTCTGCCCCCGTTTTCCGATCGAAAGAGACAGCTGTTCCTGTGGCACCGTCACGTAAATCGTTTTCCGCTCCGGATCCAGCCGGATGGACTTAATTTCGGCCGGATTCAGCGCGTTCTTGCACAAGGTCACCGGGTCGTCACTCCACGGGATAACGTCAATCTTCTCGCCGAACAGCTCATCGACCACGGCTTTGACCCGAGACCCTCGGATGCCCACGCAGGCGCCCACCGCATCCACGTTCGGGTCTCTCGAGGCCACGGCGATTTTCGTCCGCTGCCCCGGATCCCGCGCGATGGCTTTAATTTCTACTGTCCCGTCATAGATTTCGGGCACTTCGGCTTCAAATTTGGCCAGAACCAATTCCTTGCAGGCCCGGGAAAGACGCACAAACGTGGCGCCTTTGTTCACTTTCTCCACCTTCTGCACTATTGCGGTTATCCGGTCGCCCGGACGGTATTTTTCGCGCGGAGACTGCTCCGAGTGGGGGATGACCGCCTCCAGCTGGCCGATCGTAACGATGATCCGCCCTTCTTTGATCTGCTTAACGGTTCCGGTTACCAGATCCCCTTCCCGGTCTTTAAACTCCTGGAAAATGCGGTCCTGTTCCGCCTCCCGCAGTTTCTGTTTAATCAGCTGCAGGGCGGTCTGGGCGGCGATCCGGCCGAAATCTTTGGGTTCCGACCGCACCTTCAGCCGATTGCCAATTGCTACGTCCGGGTTCAGTTTTCGCGCTTCTTCCAGCGAAATGTGGGAGACCGGGTCTTCCACTTTTTCCACTACCGTCCGGATTTCATATAACTGGGGCTGCAGGGTATGCGGATCGATTTCCACGGTAATTTGCGCGGAACGCGTAACGCTTCTTCCGGCCGCCTTTTCGAGGGCTTCCCGCAACGCCTCGATCAGGACGTTCCGGTCCAGCCCTTTCATCCGCTCGAGCAGCTCTATCGCCTGTTTGATTTCATTGGCCACGGCTCTACCCTCGTCATTGTTCCAGCGGTTCCAGCCGCGCTTTGCGAATATTTTCAAAGTGAATGCGGAACGGCTCTTCCGCGTCACCCTGGACCAGGACCATACCCTCCGCCACCCCCGCCAGCACGCCGGTAAACCGCTGGCGGCCGAACACCGGCGCGTGCGTGTGAATCCGGACCGACCGGCCCGTATACCGCTCGAAATGCTCCGGTTTCCGCAACGGACGGTCCGCCCCGGGCGACGACATCTCCAGCGTGTAGGCCGCCGTCATCAGGTCTGACGCGTCGAGCGCCAATTCCGCCTGGCGGGATGCCGCCACGCAGTCGTCCAGCGTAATTCCGCCGGGTTTATCTATGAATACCCGCAACACGCTCCGGGAACCGCCGCCGGCCAGTTCGATCTCGATCAGCTCATAACCGATCCTGGCCAGTTCCGGCTCCAGCAGCGCCCAGAGGGCCCGTTGCAGTACTTCATGTTCCATATTTTTCCTCAGCGTGAGCCGCTCTTGCCCGCCCGCAGCGGGCAGGTAATAAAAAAAGTGGGTTGTCACCCACTTTTCGGCGGCTACACTTCATCAGAGAATAATTGTAACATTACTGAAAGGGGAATAGCAACCCCGGCGTTTTTTCGCAGCGGGCCGCGGGTTCTGACTGAGCGCAGCGCCTGCTGTTATCCGGCCTCCCAGATAACGGCATCCGACTCCGCTTGCATGAATCAGCCAGCCAGGCTGCCGAAGATTTTTTCACCGATTACTGAAACATTCCCCCCTGAAAAACTCAAGAGGATCATTTATGAGCTGAACAACCGACGCAGGAAAAACACTGGCCGCCGAGTTCCCTTAGAAGCCTTCGCCTTTTTGCAAAATGTTGCACTTAGATCCAATTTTCCTACCGGCTGCTTGCCCCCCTTTCACCGCTGGTATTCTCAGGTATTGGTGGGAACCACCGTCTTCGGGTCAGGTCAAAGCGCCTTTCCCAGATCCGTTTCTGGCGTGGATTCAGGAGCGAAGACACCTCGGTGCGAACGCGCTCCAGTACGGCGTCAATCTCGGGCCGTACCGATTGTCGAATGCTCCGCAAGTCGTCAAGCCCCTTGGCTATGATTGTCTGTATCTGCCGCGTCTGTTCCGCGTTCAGATCAAGCATCCGCTGCAGACGGTCGATGGTCTGCTGGTGATTGACGCCGGCGTGTGCCACGCTTGCCGTCCGGGAAATGTAGTACTTCGTTACGATAACGCCGCCCATCAGGAAGCCGCACGCAAACAGCGTGATGCCTAGAAACACTTCTCGCCACCAGCGATGCCTGGAAAACAGACGGAGCGGTGTTTCGTGAAGATTCTCTTGACTCATATCAGAAGCCTCCTTCCGTTCGGATGAAGTCGGCAGTTTGGAAGAGGGCGTCGAGTGGGTCGGCCTCGGTTCGTGGAACGCCAACCAGCGCAAACACAAGCAGCGTTGCCGCTACTGCACATGCGGTCACCCATACCAAGGGACTGCGCGCAGGTTTGCGGAGTTGCCGTATAACGTCGTCTGCGACAGATAAAGGTTCTACTGAATGCCGGCGCGCACGCGCCGCCAAACGGTCCACCAAATCCAAGGGGTCATTCATTGCCCTGTGAACTCCTATATCCGATTTCTTGAAGCATCGTTCGCAGCCGTTGCCGGGCGCGGAATGCGCGAACCTTTACCAGCGTCTGCGACCACCCCATGCGTTCGGCAATCATGCGCACATCGCACTCCTCGAAATACATCAGCGTCAGCACGGCGCGGTCTTTCGGCGGAAGTCGCTCAAGCAGGTCATAGAGCAACTCCGCCGCCTCCGAGGGCTCTTCGACTTCCGGAGGCCTGGCCATGATGCGCTCGTGCCATTCCTCCAACGGAACGCTCCGATCCCGTTCCCGGCGCTGAACCTTCCAATAGCGATACCCAACCCGTGATGCGATTCGACGCAGCCAGTGCAGCAACGGCGCCTCGGGTCGGTAGCGTGGCAGGCCGCGGTACGCCTCAAGGAAGACCTCCTGGACAAGTTCGCGCAAGACCCCTCGATCCCTCGTGTAATGGGCCATCTGCTGGACAATCGCCGGTTCATACCGCCGCACCAGTCGAGCATAGGCAGCCTCGTCACCGCGCAGGCTGCCCTCGATGTCATGCAAGTCCATGTCATGAACATCGTTCTGCACACAGTCATCAATCATTACACCGTAATCAGATCTTCGATGGAGTAATGCTCACATTCACAGAAAAGGTTACATCTCTGAACGATTTCGAGACCAGTGTAACCCTGGAGCCGTTCGCGTCCATTACTCCGATGAACCCGAAAAGTGAGACAAGGCCGAGTGTAGGCCGTATAAGTTACGGAGACTGAAGGCTCAAGGGTAGAAAAGGAAATCTCCATGAAAAACCTGTGGCTTGGCCGATTACTGACCGTTGCTACTTTGGCACTTGCGGGATGCCCGGCGACTCCCACGACGTTCGTCAAAATACCGGATATCCGCTACGCGACGACACCCGGAGTCGAGGCTAATCTGCAGAGCCTTGACATTTACCTGCCCGACCCAGCGCCGGCTAATCCGATGCCGGTCGTGATCTGGGTGCATGGCGGCGCGTGGAAAGGTGGCGACAAGGCTAACAAGATGCAATATAAGCCCTCTTTGTTTACCGGTGTGGGGTATTGCTTCGTGAGTGTCAACTATCGTCTGTCGCCCGATTCTTTCGCTATGGATAACCCGGCACGCGTCATGCATCCTATTCATGTGCAGGATGTGGCGGCGGCAATTGCCTGGGTATACACCCACATCGCTTCGTACGGTGGCGACCCAACGCGAATGGCGCTTCTGGGTCACTCGGCAGGTGGGCACCTGGTTTCCTTGGTCAGTACCGACGAGTCCTTTCTGGCGGCTCATGGCCTGCCGCTGACCGTCATCAAGGGAACGGCTGAACTCGATGCCGAAGGCTTGGATATCGTGGCCAAGATGCGTTACGACCCTGGAAACGAGATGATCTTGAACGCCTTCGGAGACGAGCCCCTGGTTTGGGAGGCAGCTTCGCCCATCAACCATCTGGCGGCCGGCAAAGGCATCCCGCCGTTCCTCGTCGCCAAGCGCGGCAACGCGTTCCGCCAGGGGATAGCCGATGATTTCGCCGCCGGCGTTCAGGCCGCCGGTTCGAGTGTTACGGTTGTGGATGCCTCCGTTTATACGCACGAGGAGGTAAACGAAAATATCGGGGCGCCTGGTGAGAGCGTGATCACGCCGCCCGTAATGACCTTTTTCGCGGACATTTTCGGCGGCACAGGACCAATCGCATCATCGTTCTAACACGAACCGCCGGTAACTTGAAACTGGAGTTGTCTGCGCTGCCCAACCAGGAAATAATCCTTATTGTTATGGGTAAACAGGCGTCACAGGGTCAGGTCCCTATAGTAGGGTCTTTTGGGAGTTCGGCCAAGGGGCAGCCTTCGCACCGGGCGCGGCGGCGGCAGAAATCTTTCCCGGTCCAGACGATCAGGCCGTGATACTCCCGAAACAGCGGGATGTCGCGGTCCAACCGGGACTCTATATAGTGCCGCAACTGCTCGTAGGGTATGCTCAACGCCTCGGGCATGCCATGGCGGGCGAGGATGCGCCGGGTGTACGCGTCTATAACGAAAACCGGAAAACCACAGGCGTACAGCAGAATATCGTCCGCAGTCTCGGGACCTATGCCGTTCAGGGCCAGCAGTTCTTCCCTGGCTCGGGACAGCGGAAGCTCCGCCAGGGACTCCAGCCGTCCGCCGTGCCGCTCCAGCAGCCAGCGGGTGAAACGCCTGACCCGTTCCGCCTTCTGGCGAAAATAACCGGAGGGACGCAGCGCTTCTTCCAGTTCGGCATCGGTCAGCGCAACCAGGGCTTGCGGTTCCAGCGCGTCCAGCTGTTTCAGGTTCGCGATCGCCCGTTCCACATTCCGCCATGCCGTATTCTGGGTCAGGATGGCGCCCACGGCAATCTCGAAGGGCGTATCCCCGGGCCACCAGCCGGTAGGGCCGTAATGGCGGCTCATCAGCCGGTAAAATCGGTACAGGGCGGAACGCCCCAGCGCGGACAATCTGCTCATAGGTTCAGTGAACCCTCTCTGAAGGCGCGGTCCGCCATCAGAATGCCAATCATGCTGATGCTGTCCTGTATCTCTCCGGCCATGACCATCCGCACGGCCGTTTCAAAAGGGACCCACCGGATCAGCAGCTGCTCGGTCGGTTCCGGGTTCTTTCCCACTGAACGCAGGCCGGTGGCCACATACAGGTACCCCCGCTCCGAGGAGTGGCAGTTGCTCACGTGGATTTCCCCGCCCAGAGGGATCCAGTGTTCCGCGGACAGCCCGGCTTCCTCCTGAAGCTCACGCCGGATCGCTTCCAGGGGGGATTCGTCGGGGTCCGTGCCGCCCTCCACGATTTCCCAGGAATACTGGTCCATGGTGTAGCGGAACTGGCCGACCAGGCAGAGGTCCCGTTTGGGGGTCAGCGCCAAAACGCCGGTAGCCATTCTGGTTTCCACCACGCCATAGATTCCGGGATTGCCGTCCGGCCGGACTACCCGGTCTTCCCGCACCCGGATCCACGGGTTCCGGTATACCTCCCGTGAATCCACCCGTTTCCAGGGATTGCTGAACGGTCCTGATGCTGTCACAAACTCACCCCCGCGCGTTGTCCGAAGGATACCCGTAGGACTTTGCCGGATGTCGGCCGGCCAGCAGATCCCGGAAGAGATCCGCGGTTGCCCGAGCCGAAGCCATGCGGTCCATCCACATCACCGAGGAGCGGCAGGACTGGCTGAGCCGCTGCCTCAATGTCTTATCTTCCAGCAGCCGGATTACATGCGACGCCAGAGACTCCGCGTCCCCCGGCGGCGAAATAAGCGCGTTTACGTTATGTTTCGCGAAGAGCCCCACGCCGCCGCTGTCCGTAATAACGCACGGAACGCCGCAGGCCATGGCTTCCGCCACCGTGCGGCCGAAGCCGTGAAAGTCTGACGCTTCCACAAATATCGAGGCCCGGCGGCAGGCCGCGGCCACCCCGGCCGTGTCCAACACGCCCAGTACCTCCGCCGGAAAAGGTGCCGCCAGGCTTTTCCATGTCGGCTCATCACAGCCATATACCGCGAAACGCACCCGCGACCCGAGCCGATCATGAACCCTTTTCAGCGCCTCACGCAGCACCGGCCAGCCCCGCCTGGCGGAATCCGGCCGCACCATGGCGAGCACCGTCGGCGGTTCCTCCGCAATGGTTTCCGCCGGACTGAACAGGGTCAAATCCAGGGCGGGAGGCACCAGGGACACCCGCGCGCCTTCCGCCTCCAGCCGCTCCGCCAGCCAGGGCGTCTTGCAGAAGGCCCACGGCATGGCGGAATACGTTGCGCGCACGGCCTGCCGGAACCACGGCGCATCGTCGGGATAAAAATCCGGTTCGTAATCCTGCGCGTAGTACACGGGCCAGAACGCGGCATCCGCCTCGCGGTAACACCGGGCCGCCAGATACGCCGTCGGCCAGAAGGTAGCCACCACCACATGGGGGCGCCAGCCTGTCACGTTCCGAACCAAATGCCTGTCCGCGGCGCATGTTACCGCGTCCAGCCGGGCAGTCAGTTCGGGATCCGCCCGCCTCGGCGCCCGAACCGCTGCCAGCACCTGATGACCTGACCGGCGCAGGTCTTTCACCAGCAGGGTGATCGAAATGACCCCGCCCGCCCGCGGCGCGTCTTCCAGCAGAAACGCAATCCGCAGCGATTCTTCCTCCGCGGCTTCCGGATTGGGCCGGGGGGCATGGCTGGACATCCAGTGCAGATCCCGCATTCCCGATGGGCGCCAGGCCGCGTCCCTGGAAGTGCCTAAAAATGGCCGGCGATCCAGAGCGGCCGGATAAAATGCCGCGCCGGCCGAAACGCCTCCTGCCAGTCCGGCTGCTGTATTTGCCAAAGGACGGACCATGTCGCGCAGGGTCACTTCCAGCGCGGCGCAGGGCCGGTAACGGCACAGGCGGTGGCGTATTTTTCTCAACCGGGTCAGCATAGGCGCGGGTCAGAGCCTGATTTTTCCCTGCAGTATACCCGACCACACCACCTTCCCGCGGGAAATTCACCGCTTTTATCCTTATTGGAAGCCATTTCCACGACGACGGAAAACACGGGGTTGCGATCGCGTTTTATTTTTTGCTATACTGGTGATCCCTTCGGGGTAGTTTCGACGTAACCAATCCGTGCGTCCCCATCGTCTAGCCTGGCCTAGGACACCGCCCTTTCACGGCGGCGACAGGGGTTCAAATCCCCTTGGGGACGCTATTTTATTTTAGGGGAGCCCCCTCCTTCGCGACATTGCCAGGCGAGGCAAATGCCTGTTTTTCTGAGCGTACGGTTTTCGGCCGGCCACATGCGTTAGCATTCAGGCATAAATCCGCGCGTGTTTCCGTATGACCTCCTCCCGTCATACCATCACGCGCCCATAAAAAAACCGGACCGGCAAAGCCGATCCGGCGCAACGTTTCCCAGGCACGTTTCAGAGCAGCGTGATTTCCTGCTTCATGCGGTCGAACACGGCCACTTTCTCATGCCGCTGGGCCAGCGACCCCATGATCAGCGCGGTCTGCAGACGG
Organism: Candidatus Hydrogenedentota bacterium; assembly: GCA_029776995.1. Taxonomy (GTDB): domain Bacteria; phylum Hydrogenedentota; class Hydrogenedentia; order Hydrogenedentales; family CAITNO01; genus JAGPFE01. The sequence continues at coordinate 4,084 of JAKOTZ010000170.1, read as the reverse complement.
TATGCCCATTCCGCGCTGAATCCCGTGTTGGTGTCCTGGTTCACCACGCATTCATAGAAACGCTTCACGTACCGTTTCAGGTCCTGTCCCTGCGGAATAGGCACCCGCTGGAGTTCCTGGTCGGGCTTGTTCGAACGGGTCACCACGATTTCCTCGCCGATGATGGTTATGGTTGCGTCCCAGCCGCGGATCACGGGGATCCGGCCGGGTTCGCCGCGGCTGCCCGTAGTGGTGTTGGCATTGCCCTGGGTGCCCAGCACCGCCAGCGCCAGGCTGTGGTTGTATTCCAGCAGCATATTGAACGTGTCCGGAACTTCCCGTTCTTCGTAACGGTATTTCCCGCCGATAGCCACCGCCTTGTTGGGAAAATCCAGGTCCAGCGCGTACAGGCTGGGAGCCAGGGAATGGGGAAAGAGGTCCGTGACCGGTCCGCCGGCGTAATCTTCATACATTCTCCAGCGGAAGAACCGGCTGACGTTGAACGCCCGGCGCGGCGCGTCTCCGAGGAAAGCCTCCCAGTTCAGGTCCGGACCGGGCTTCGCTTCAGGATCGTCAATTTTCATGCCCGCTTCACCAAAATCGCCCACCTGGAAATATCCGCATTCAGCGTGGATGGGCTGCCCGATAACCCCCTGGCGGATCATATCCCGGATCAGGGTCCAGGCCTGGTCAGACATGCCCTGGGTACCCAGCTGGAATACCCGGCCCGTTTCCCGGGCCACTTCCGCGACCTGCCGGGCCAGCTCAAACTGGCGCCAGTGGGTAAGCGGTTTTTCGCAGTACAGGTCTTTGCCCGCGCGCATCGCGTCGATAGCCTGGTACCCGTGGTGATGGTCTGGCGTGGCAATCACCACCGCGTCCACGTTCTTATCCTGGAGCAGTTCCCGGTGGTCCATGTAGGCTTTTCCGCCGATCTCCTTGGCCAGGCGATCCAGCCGGGGACGGTAGACGTCACAGGCGGCGACAAGCTGAACGTTACCGCCGCCTTCGTTCTGCAGCCATTTGAACTGGGTCATCAGGGAATAGCCCCGCCCGCCACAGCCGATAAACCCAATCCCCACCGCGTTATTTTTGCGGTTGGCCGCCGCAACCGCCGGAGCCGACGCCTTAAGCATGCCGATTCCCGCGGCCACCCCGCCGGCTGTTCCCAGAAATGACCGCCGATCCATTTTACGTCCGCCTGTTTCCGACATGGCCTGTTCTCCTCTTTTGGATGTTGATCCGTACCTGTTTCGCCCGTTTGCTTATTTCCCGCGGTTTTGCGATGCCGGATCCGGCTTCGCCCCAAGCATCTTCAGCATATCACCTTTTTCTGTCCCGATCACGTCCGGCGATACCTCTCCATCCCACAGGGCCACGCCATAACGCACCCGCAGCGGCGCTTCCGACGAAACCTGCATGGGCGTTTCATGCAGGGCCAGCGTGGCGGACAGGTAGGCAAACGGTTCATTCATCGTGAACCAAACCGCCGGCCTCGTGTTTTCCGGACAGTCAAAGAAAGCCACGGTAACCGGTTTGCCTTCCGCGGAGGATACAGCCGCGCACCAGGCGGCTTCCCGGATCAGGCGTTCATCCCCCCGGAAAATCTCGTCGCGGCCTCCTTCGGCATACACGAACCGGGTTTTACCATCCATGGCCTGGGGGAAACGCAACCCCATGCCATAGTAGTGGTTACCGCTGAGCGTGATTTCAGCTTTTCCGGACGGCGGTTCCAGCGTGGTTTCCCAGAGCAGCCGCGCCGGATTTTGGCCGCCAATAAGCGTCACGCGCCGATGCTCTATGGCGCACACGGTTCCGTCGGGCAGTATCCAGTTCAGGGACTCTTCCAGTATGGACCCTTCCACCCGCAGCGAAACCGAATGCTGCAGGCTTTTCTATCCTTCTTTTTTGTTCCATTCTTCCCAGAAGGTGTGGCCATCCACGCTCAGGGCGTACATCAGCCCGTGGTGGTGAACATGGTCGGCCACATCATCCCGCGCCACGTTCACGCCGCCCGGCGTAATCAGTTCCCGGATATAGGATTTAGGGGACGGCGGGCCGAAACGGTAGCATATCCGCATCCCCCCCGGAGCGCTCATCCGGAGCTCCCGCGGTGCGGCCACCCCTTCCGGGCTGTCCGGCAGGATAACTGCTGCGCTCTGTGTCACGGTATCCTGCGCCGCGGCCTCCGCCCATGAGAAACAACAACCCGCCGCGGCCAGGGCAACCAGTATCGGCATCCGACCTCTGCTGAACATGGTTTTCCATTCCTTCTCTTTAGACATCGATAACGTAATCGTAATGCAGCAACTACCGAAAAGTCAACCGACGCTTCCGCATCGAAACAGGACCAGATCCAGCCGGTCCCGCTACAATATACGCATGAATATTCTTGTGATCGGCGCCTGCCCTTATCCATCCGGTCTGGGTTCTCAGGTGTATCTGCGCGCCACGGCCGCGGCTTTGGCTTCCCGGGGACATCGTGTCCGGATTGCCGTATATGGCTGGGGAGAATCTCCGGAGTTCCCCGGCAGGGCTGCCGCGCTGGATCAAGCATCCCAACCGGCCATTCCAGACCCGCCCCATCCGGAGAACACAGCCCTGGCGCGGGCACGCCTCTGGGGACGCGTTCCGCAAAGGGTTACCTCCGGACCGAACCGCAGAAAAGTACTGGATGATCTGGCGCTGTGGCGCCTGTTGCGCCGACTGCGCCGCGCGGAACCGCCGGATGCTGTCTGCGCGCACAACCATGAAGCGCTTGCGCTGGCCGTGGCGGCGGGATTCAAGAATATCGTGTATTTTGCCCACAACGCGCTGGCCGAAGAATTGCCCTGGTATGTCTCCGGAGAAGAACGGAAACGCCAGGCGGCTGCCCGGATTGGACAGCTGGTGGACGCTTTCCTGCCTGGACGTGCCAGTATGGTCATTGCGCCCCATCACCGGCTTGCGGGATACCTGGTACTGCGCGAATGTCCTCGGGAGAGGATCGGCATCCTGCCTCCCCCGGCGGATCCGGCGCTGCTCGATCTGCCGCTCCTGCCCCCTTCCCGGATGCAGCCCTGCCCCCCGGTCGTGTACATGGGCAATCTGGACGCGTACCAGAACACTGATCTGTTGCTCCGGGCTGTAACCCGGGCCCGGGAACTCCGGCCCAATCTGCGGCTGACTGTTATCAGCCGGGATCCTGCCGTAATCCCCGGCGCGGAAATCATACCGGATCAGGGCATGGATACCTTGGCCCGGGTGCTTTCGGATGACGTGATTGTGGCCATCCCCAGGGCCGGATGGTCCGGCTTCCCCATCAAGCTGGTCAACGCGCTGGCGGCCGGTAAACCCATCGTGACAACTGACGCCTCCGCGTGGGGCCTGGCCCATGACCAGAACGCGCTCATTGTCCCCGCCGGAGACGAGCGTGTTTTTTCCGAAGCGCTGGTTCGGCTCGTAGACCGCGCCGAACTCCGGTCGCGCCTGGGTAAAAACGCCCGCGCGACTGCGCTGGAACGCCACCATCCCGGCCTGTACGCCCAGCAGCTGGAATCCCTTATCATCAGCGCGGCCACCGGCAAGGAAAATTGATCCGGCGCCTGCGGCGCGGTACACTGAAAACACGCATGGAATACGAAAGGAGCCTGCCATGAGTTCACGGGACGCGAGAACAGAAAATTGGATCAAACGCCCTGCGGTCCACTGTATGCTTTTGGTTCTTATGGCGCTGTGGTCATGGGGGACCGCGGAGGCGCTGAAACTTCCCGCCATTTTCGGTGACCATATGGTTATCCAGGCAGGCAGGGCCACGCCGGTATGGGGCTGGGCCAATCCCAGCGAACGGATTCGCATTGAGGTCAACGGCCGGGTTTGGGCGCGCGCCACGGCGGATCAGCAGGGCCGGTGGCGCGCGGACGTTGCCGCGTGCCCAAAAGCCGGCTCCAGACTCGAAATCAGGGTGCGCGGATCCAAAGAGGAAATCATGCTGCGGGACGTGCTGGCCGGAGAGGTCTGGATCGGGTCCGGCCAGTCCAACATGGAATGGCCGGTGAAACTTACCATGAACGCCGAGGCGGAAATTGCGTCCGCCAATTTCCCGGAAATCCGCCTGTTCATGGTA
>JAKOTZ010000239.1 GCA_029776995.1 Candidatus Hydrogenedentota bacterium | reverse complement strand
CCGAACAGAAGCGATCATGCCGGCATTAGTAACGACAAGGAGGGCGAGAATCCCTCCCGCCGAAAGTCCAAGGGTTCCCGGGCAAGGTGACTCCTCCCGGGGTTAGTCGGGTCCTAAGCCGAGGCCGAAAGGCGTAGGTGATGGAAAACAGGCACAAAGATTCCTGTACCGCCAGGCGTCCGTTACCAGCAATGGGGTGACGCAGGAGGATATGCCAGCTGCCTGTCGGATGGCAGTCTAAGCGTGTAGGCCGTGGTCCAGGCAAATCCGGGCCACATTAAGGCTGAGGCGTTAAGGGACGTGGATCCCTCTGGGTGAAGCGGATTGGCAAATTCCACACTGCCTAGAAAAACCTCTAGCGAGGACGTCGGCGCCCGTACCGCAAACCGACACAGGTGGACGAGAAGAATATTCTAAGGCGCTCGGGTGATCCGCTCTTAAGGAACTCGACCAATTGGCCCCGTAACTTCGGAAGAAGGGGTGCTTCGGGCGGTGACGGCCCTCGCGGCCGGAGCTTCCTGAAGTCGCAGTAAAGTGGCTCAGGCGACTGTTTACTAAAAACACAGGTCTCTGCAAAGTCGTAAGACGACGTATAGGGACTGACGCCTGCCCAATGCCGGAAGGTTAACGGGAGAGGTCAGCGCAAGCGAAGCCTTGAACCGAAGCCCCGGTTAATGGCGGCCGTAACTATAACGGTCCTAAGGTAGCGAAATTCCTTGTCGGGTAAGTTCCGACCTGCACGAATGGCGTAACGATCTGAGCATTGTCTCAAGAGCGGGCCCGGTGAAGTTGTAATACGAGTGAAGATGCTCGTTACCCGCATAAGGACGGGAAGACCCTGTGCACCTTTACTACAGCTTGGTATTGGGTTTAGTGGCAATCTGTATAGGATAGGTGGGAGACGTCGAAGCTGGGGCGCTAGCCTCGGTGGAGTCGCCCTTGGAATACCACCCTGGTTGTCATTGGATCCTAACCTCGACCCGTGAAGCCGGGCGAGGGACAGTGCCTGGTGGGTAGTTTGACTGGGGCGGTCGCCTCCTAAAGCGTAACGGAGGCGCCCAAAGGTTCCCTCAGCAGGTTTGGAAATCCTGCGTCGAGTGTAAAGGCAGAAGGGAGCTTGACTGCGAGACAGACACGTCGAGCAGGTACGAAAGTAGGGCTTAGTGATCCAGCGGTTCCGTATGGAAGGGCCGTTGCTCATCGGATAAAAGGTACGCCGGGGATAACAGGCTGATAACCCCCAAGAGTTCATATCGACGGGGTTGTTTGGCACCTCGATGTCGGCTCGTCACATCCTGGGGCTGAAGCAGGTCCCAAGGGTTCGTCTGTTCGCCGATTAAAGTGGCACGCGAGCTGGGTTTAAAACGTCGTGAGACAGTTTGGTCCCTATCCTATGCGGGCGCAGGAGATTTGACGGGATCTGTCCTTAGTACGAGAGGACCGGGATGGACGGACCTAGGGTGTTCCGGTTGTCACGCCAGTGGCAGCGCCGGGTAGCCACGTCCGGAAGGGATAAGCGCTGAAAGCATCTAAGCGCGAAACCCACCCGAAGATAAGATCTCCCTGGGAGCAATCCCCTGAAGAGTCCTGGAAGACTACCAGGTTGATAGGCTGGAGGTGTAAGCGCGGCGACGCGTTCAGCTGACCAGTACTAATCACTCGTGCGGCTTGGCCTTTAGATATCATGAGGCCACTTTCATGGCCTCCCCGGACCTTCCGCAAAACGTGTTCCGCGGTGTTCCTTGCATTCACTGTCATAAAATTTGAATTTCCGCGCCGCTCCGGCGGCGCCGGAACAACCGGTTTGCCGGTGGCCATAGCGGCGGGGAAACACCTGTTCCCATTCCGAACACAGCAGTTAAGCCCGCCAGCGCCGATGGTACTGCAGGGGCAACTCTGTGGGAGAGTAGGACGTCGCCGGCATAAATTTCAGGCGCCTCTTTTTTTGCAGGGTTAACTTCAGCCACTTTCCAAATACTGGCACTTGGGTGACCCGGCTTATCGGTACAGCCCGTATGCGTTAATTGTCTACATTTTCATTGAAAAAAAGCCGTAAAAGGTATACAATTAGTATGGCAGACTGGAAATGTACAACAGACTGGGGAGTGAAGTAGCAGCCCTTCGGGAGTGAGTCCATGAAATATCGTCTCAGCGGAGTTTGGGTGGCGGCCGCGGTGTTCACGGTATGGCTGAACGCGGCGTCCTTTGCTGCGGTATCCATCCTGGGTACAGCCACGGGAAAAGATGAAAATGACAGCCAGGAATTTACCCTGTCTGTTACCGTGCCCTCCGGCACGGAACTGGCTGTGGCGGGGGTGACCAATCGGGATGACCGGGGGATTCAATACGTCCGGTTTGACGGGCAGGGCGATTTTCACCTCATCGTGGATTCCGAACCTTCCACAATGGACGAACGGGCAGCCCTGCTTTACTATAAACAGCCTCCGGCAGGCGCGCTGACCCTTCGGGTGCGACTGACCGGAAACAGCCGCCACAAAGCCGTGGGAGTCCTGTTTCTTTCCAGTGTCAATTTGAACCTGTTTTCGCCGCCCGGCGCGCCGTCACCCCTGCTGCCGCTCAGCAAATACGACGGCGCCTTCCACAGTAACCGTTCCTCAGCCAGCATGGCATTTAACGGGACGGAAGCGCCGGCGGGCTCCCTGATCATTTCAGCAACCACCTGCAGGGGAGATACCCTCAATATTGCCAACACTCCGGCCCATGTGGAACAGTGGAGCCAGGATACCGTTTATAAGATTCTGGGCGTTACCATCTCCCGGCAGCAGCATCGGGGCTCATCCATTGCGGGCTCTCCGTCTGGGGCAACTGTATCCTGGAATTACGGAGACAACTGGGGGCTGGCGGCGGTGGTTATTCCGCCCCGTTCGGGACTGCAGGGAATCACGACGGCAGGGCTGACGGTGGGGGACAACGCACCCGCGGGCACATCAGCGGAGACCGTAGTCGCGAATGATCCGGATAACCTGGGACCCTACACGTGGAACCTGCTTGACAGCGCGGGCGGCAGATTTACCCTTGATGCTTCGACCACGTCCTCCACGACGGTTCGGTCTGCCGATCCCGCCCTGCTGGATGCGGGTGTGGCGGCCTCCCATACCATACGGATTCGGGTCAGCGACACGTATGGCAATGCGGTAGAACAGGATTTTGCAGTAACCGTGACGGATACTACGCCGCCGGTGATTGGAGACATAACCGCCGTACCCGCGATCGTGCGGACCGGAGTTCTGGTAACCCTGCGGGGCACGGTAACGGACAACGTTGGGATCAGCGGACTTCCCGGCATGACCATAGCAGGGTCCCCGGTCGCGGATCCGGCGCTTTCAGGCGGCGAATACGTGTGGATGTATCCGGTTCCCGGAGGCCTGCCGGACGGATACGCGCCGGTCACAGTCAGTGCGTCTGATACCAGTTCCAATCCGGCGTCCCGGAGTTTTCCTTCCGTGCTGCTGATCGACAATACCCTTCCCGCGCTGAGCGGATTGTCCGTTTCTACACCCTATGCCCGTCCCGGCGACACCGTGACTGTCAGTGTTACCGCCACGGACGCGAACGGGCTGGCCGGTCCGCCCACCCTTACAATAGGGGGGTACAGCGCGGGCGCGCCCGTCAGCCAGAGTGGCGATACCTACTCCTGGAACTTCACGATTCCCGGAGGGATGCCCGAAGGCTATCCCGCGTTCAACCTTTCGGTAACCGACGTGGCCGGCAATACGCGCACCGGCTATGCGGATTATCTCCTGCTGGTGGACGGGACCGCGCCGATCATCACTGATTTTTCCTGCTCACCGGCTTGGGCGATGGCCGGTACGGTGGTTACCTTTACCGCAACGGTGGTGGATAACTACGGTCTGGCGTCGCTGCCGGAGCTCCGCCTGAATGGTAATCCGGTGGGGGCGCCGTCGGTATCCGGCTCGGTCTACACCTGGACGGTAACGATTTCCGGAACGGAACAGCAGGGGCCGGCCGCAATTGCCATCACTGCACAGGACAATGCCGGAAACAGCGCATCCTACACACCTGCTGGCACCGTGCTGACCATCGACCGGACCCCGCCGACCATAACGGGGATCAGCGGAACCCCCACCCTGGCCAAGCCCGGCATGTCGGTAACATTTACCGCCACTATTATGGATAACTACGCCCTGAACGGTTTGCCGACCCTGACCGTGAACGGCCAGCCGGGTCCCGCGCCCACCCAGGCCGGTTATGTCTACACCTGGCATTACGTGGTTCCGGCCGGCGCGCCCGAAGGGTGGGCAACCGTGGTGATGAGCGCCCAGGACATGGTGGGGAACGTCCGCACGGTGACGTCGAATACCCTGCTGAATATTGATCCCAATGGGCCCGCCGTATCCAATGTGACCGCTACCCCCAATGAAGCGAAATACAACACCGCCGTGACCATCCAGGCAACCATTACGGATTACACGGGAATCAGCGGAACGCCAACCCTGACCGTCAACGGGATTCCCGCGACATTTTCGGGCGTATCCGGAAGCGTGTATACGTGGACCTACACGGTCGGCGCCATGGCTACAGAAGGTCCAGCCACGCTCCGTTTCACCGCGACAGATACCATGAGCAATACCACGGTGCACACGAATACCTCTGCGCTGCTGATTGACCGGACGCCGCCGACAATCGCCAACGTGCAGGCAATTCCCAGCGTTGCCAAAGGCGGAGATATCGTGCGTATCCGTTTTGACGCGACCGATGTCCACACCTCGATTCAGGGACAGCCGACGGTCAGCGTGAACGGCATCTCAGCCCAGTTCTACAGCCTGACGGGTTCCACCTATGAGTACCGGTATACCGTCCGGGCCAGTGAACCGGAAGGATCTGCCACGATCGTGATTACCGCGCGGGACCGGGTCGCCAACGTGGGCTTTAAGTCGGAAAGCGGCGCGCTGATGATTGACCGGTCCGCGCCGACCGTCAGCCTGGTGACAGTGGATCCTCCCTGTGCGGGGAACGGGCAGCAGGTAACCATCGGGTTCCGGGTGACCGACCCGGCAGGTCTGGGAGGGTATCCAACCGTGACGGTTAACGGCCATACCGCGACGCGCACGGCCGGCGCGGGCGGCGCGTTCGAGTACGTCTATACCGTGACGCAGGGACAGGATCCGGATGGGCCGGCAGCCATATCGATTGCCGTTACGGACCTGGTTGGCAATACGGGCACCTCAAGCGCGAACGGCCTGCTGACAGTCGATACGGCCCCGCCTGCCGGAACAATAACGATTGAGAACGGCGAGCTGTTCACCCGTTTCGTGTTCGTGACGCTGAACGTATCAGCTTCGGACGGCGCGGCGGGGTGCGGTGTGACGCACATGAGTTTCAGCGCGGATGGCGTGCAGTGGACTCCGTGGGAAGACCTTGCATCCAGCCGCGCGTGGGAGCTGACGCTGGGGACCGGATGGAAACGGGTATACGCGCGGTTCCGGGACGCGGCCGGCAATATCGGCGCGTCGGTCTATGATGAAATCGCCTACAAGCCGAATCAGCTGGCAGTGGACCAGGAAAGCTCGCCGGAAGTAACCGTGGGGCGGGGTAATGCAGTCGTACTGGAAGTCTCGCCGCGCAACGTGTTTGGCAGAATCATCAGTTACGAATGGCGCAGAAATGGCGAAACCGTTTACGACAGCCAGGGCAACAAAGCCGACGGGCCGGTTCTCGCGCTGGAGAATGTGGCCTATGAGGATGAAGGCGAATACGTGTGCGTGGTTGTGGATGAACTGGAAACGGCAACGTCAGCGCCGTTCACGGTCCGGGTTGCGGAGGCGGTACCGGCGATCGGCCCAGCCGGGCTGATGATGCTGATCGGTCTGCTGATGGGAGTGGCTTTAACGATGTTTCGCAAAAAATCGCATGGTGGAGGCGGTGTGCTGTGCGGGCTGCTTACAGCCCTGATGCTGGTCGGGCTGTCCTCGGCTGTTGGCGGCAGTGCGGCCTGGGGTGAAGCTGCGGTAGTCTACAGTGCCCACTGTGATTTGGGGGGGCTCGATAACGCGTCCCTGGAATCGCTGGCCCGGGAAAAGGGCTCCGTTGAGGTGTGGGAACGGGACGCCTCAGGCCATGTAATCCGGAAAATTTCCCGCTGGGGCGATCCCGCGTATGCCAACCCCCTGTTCATGACGATGCAGGCGGAAGCCATGAACGAATGGCTGGCCAAAGGGGCTAAATCCGCGGTCATGAAAGATGGGACGGAAGTGGTTTCGGCGGACCTGGGCGATGGACTGTACCTTGAAATGATGCGTCCCCAGACACCTGGCGGCCCTACGTTTGAATCCAGGCTGATTCGGGGAGGCGAAGTGCTGCTGACCGAACAGTGGTGGGAAGAGCGTTCTCCGGAAGGTGTGTTGCGGCCGCGGTTCATCCGGATCGACGACGGGCGGCGGGCCATAGTGCAGGTGTTCGAATACACGGATACGCCGCCCCCGGCTTTCGCGCCCATATCCATGAAAATGGAAGGGCCGGAACGTCCTATTGAGGGAAAACTTATCGTCACGCCCGCGGACCGGAGCAGCCTTCCGGATAAAAGCGGACTCCAGAGCCAGGAGGTGCAGTTCCTGGTGCCCCAGCAGGGCCTGGATAATCTCGGGTTCGATTCCGGATGGATTCCCAGCGGCGGTTATGGGGATCCGGGCGGGTTCGTGATCCAGGTCCGGGTGCGGGCCAATGCCGGATTTAACTATGACGCCTCGGTGAACGGGCTGATTACCCTGGATGAGACCGGCATGCTCGGCCTTGGGCCGGCCAATGGCACATGGGGTTTTTATTTCGGCGCCGAGTTTTTCATGAAGGGTGCGGTAGACCTCAGCTGGGTGCCTTTAATCGGCCAGTTCCTCCAGCCCTTCACCGTAGACATACCGTATGTTCCGGATTTCAACCTGGTGGCGTCGGACCGGGATGATTTCAACTCGTGGCTGTTGGACGAAGTGTCCGAGTTGCGGGATGAGGCGGGCCGTACGAACATTACCAGCATAGACCTGATCGCGCTGGCCCTTTCCCAGGGCATCCTGCCGGAGCTGCCCAGCTGGCTGCCGGTGAAGCCCAGCGTCGTGGTCGGCCTGGACGTCGCCGCGGTGGCCAATGGAACCCTTACCTGCGACAGTATCGACGTGAACGACCAGCTGTACTTCACCACGGAAGGCCAGCAGCTTCCGGTAACGGTTCCGCCTGAGGGATACACCGGCATCGCCTCATACAACGAGAATGCTTCGCTTAACCTGGGGGCGAAACTGTACCCCTTTATCACGGCCAGCGTGGAGGTATTCAGCTGGAGTTGGGGATACACTTATCCGGACAGCAGTGACCCGAACAACCTGCTCAACCAGATTGAGTGGCTTCCGATAAAGCTGCGGGAGTTTCCCTTTAATGACGTGGAGCTGAATTTTACCGGACTGCCCTCCCAGGGAGATCCGACCGACTGGTTTACCCAGCAGTTCACTACCTATAACAACAACCTTTACGGGAAACGGGTACGTTTTACGCCCAACCTGTCCAATAACTTCTATATTGCCTGCCTGGAAGAGAATATCACGGATTACCGTACGCCGATAACGGGGGCAACGGAAATTCCCCTGCCGGATGACGGCTTTGCGGCGGTTGACCTGCAGTACGGGCAGAAAGTTTCCCTGTACGGTCAGCAGTACAACCGGATCTACATCGGCAGCAACGGTTACATTACCTTTGATTCCGGCGACAGCACCAGTTCGGTAAGCCTTGACAATCACTTCAGCCAACCCAGGGTATCGGGGCTGTTTTACAACCTGAAGCCTAACCAGGAAGGCAAGGTCTATTTCCAGCAGTTACCCAACCGCGCGGTAATCACCTACGATAACGTCCGGGTAGGGCTCATACAGGGCCAGAAGGTTAACGTCCAGGTTGAGCTTTTCTACGACGGACGCATCGTAATCACCTGGAAATATATCGATCCGACGGTATTCGGCCTGGTTGGGCTGTCCCGCGGCGGCGGTACGCCTCCTGATTTCGTGATGAGCCGATTTATCAATTACCCCAGCTGCCTGTCAGGGATCGCGCCGGAAGCTGGTATCCGGGTGAATTTCCAGCCGCCGGAAGTATTGCTGAGCACTCCCCGCTGGCGGGCCGGCAGCAGTCCGTGGATGCCTTCCGGCACCGCGATTTCGCTTCCCCTGAGCACGTATGCCGTTACGTTCAACTCGCTTCCCAACCTGTGGAAGACACCCCAGCCGGTGATTGTGACGCTGGATACGCCGGATGTTTACGTTGACCTGGAGCCGGTCTGGATCAGGGAACGGGGCACGGTCAATATCTATGTGCAGCCCGATGCGGCATCCTGGCGGCTGACAGATCCGGATGGCGGAGTACAGACCGGCAGCGGTGATGTTACGCTCGAAGGGATGCCCACCGGAAATTACACGCTGGAATGGCTGCCGCTGGCAACCTATGACCAGCCGGTCCCGGCCACGCTCCAGCGGTTCCTGTATCCGAATATGTCCGTCATATTCAACGGCAATTACACGCCACGGATCGGCGAAGGCACAGCCCGGGTGTCGGTGATCCTGGTTCCCCAGGCGGCGCTGGATGTCGGCGGCCAGTGGCGTATCAACGGCGGCCCCTGGCAGGACAGCGGCGCGATAGTGGAGGTGCCGGACGGCAACAGCACGCTGACGTTTAAAGATATCCCGGGCTGGATGGCGCCGGTTCCGCATACCCTCTTCTTCGAGCGGGATAAAACCACCACCCTGATGAAGGAATATATCCGGCATAAAGGCACGGTAATCGTGGATGTGGATCCCGGCACGGCCATGTGGGAACTGACCGATGGGGACGGTAACCTGATTACCGGAAATGGCGACCAGGTGCTGACCGGAGTTCCCACCGGCACCATCAGTGTGCGTTGGCTGCCGCTGGCCAGTTATACCGAACCCACGCCCAATCCCGCTGTATTTACCCTGAACAACAATGCCACCTACCGGGTGACGGGCGCGTACGTGCCGGTTATCGGCGAGGGCGAAGGAATCGTGCGGGTCTATCTGCATCCGGACGGCGCGGTGAATGCCGGTGCCCAGTGGCGGCTGCTGGGCGGCGAGTGGCGTTCCAGCGGCGGCATGCAGGCCGCTCCCGACGGAGAACAGGTTATCCGGTTCAAGGATATAGAAGGATGGCAGACGCCTGCGGACATGACGGTCAACGTGGTGCGGGATATCATCAATGATTTCCATGCCACCTATACGCGCCTGTACGGATCGCTGCAGGTGCAGGTGACCCCGGATTCGGCCGCCTGGGTTGTGGTGGATGCGGATGGCGGTGAACATACGGGTACCGGAGACGCGCTGCTGACGGGTATACCGGCTGGGGTGGCCCGCGTTCAGTGGGGCGATCTGGAAGGGTATGATTCGCCGGATCCCAACCCCGCGGAAGTTGTGGTTCCGGTCAATGGTACCGCTACGGTTGAAGGCTCCTATGTGGAGGCGATCGTTACCGCGGACTTCGAGGCATGGCCGCTGACCGGGCCGGCTCCGCTCCAGGTGACCTTTACGGACCGGTCTGCGTCTACCACCAAATCCATTATCCAGTGGCGGTGGTATTTCGGTGACGGCAAAATGAGCGACGAACAGAATCCGACGCACATCTACCGCGAACCGGGCTCCTATACGGTCACGCTGCTGGTCAGCACGATTGAAAAGAGCGATTCCGCCACGAAGAAACAATGGATTACGGTGACGGATGCCATCCCGGCGGCTGGACCGATCGGGCTGGCCGCGGGCGCGGGACTGCTGGCGCTGGCGGGAGTTTGGCAGGCGCGCCGCGGATGGAAACGGGCGGACTGAAACCGGCACATGAATAACTTGACCGCCTTGTGTGAAGCTCTGCGCGGACCTGGCGCGGCCAGGGGTTATTCCGTTTGCCTGAAGTCGGGTAATACTGGTAGTATGCTGGAGCGGTCGTCGGGCTGAGCCCGTCGTGAGGGCTGGCGGCTGTCGAGGTAACTTGGAGAGTAATGCAATGTTCAAACGTTCAGCGTGGATGGGTGGGGTAGTGTTGGTTTTTCTAGCGCTGCCCGCGATGGCGCAGTGGACGTGGACCCCACAGACGGGACGGTGGGTTAACCTCAAACGGATGCCCAAGGAATCCGCGGAGCTGCAGCTGGAATATGCCCGGTCCCTGAAAATCAGCGGCGATTATCGTCGCGCGCTGAAGGAAACCGATAAATTCCGCCAATTCTACGCGAATGACCCGCTGTCCGATGAAAACGAGTTCCTGCGGGGGGAAATTCAGCTGGCCCTGGGCAGGCGCATGGACGCCGCCAAAACATTTCAGAACCTGTTGAACGCGCACCCGGATACCAAACGGTTCGATGAGGCCGTCAAATATCTGTACCAGATTGGCGACCAGTACTATGACCAGGGCATGAAACGGATGGAAAAACGGTTTGCCCTGTTTAAAAAACGCCCCCTGAAACGGGCGGCTGAAGTGTACGGCATGGTGGTAGAGAATCAGCCTTTTACCGCGTCGGCCGCCGAGGCCCAGTATAAAATCGGCCTGACCCACCAGGCCCGGAAAGAATATATAGAAGCCGCTTACGAATTCCGGCGCGTGGTCGAGGAATATAGCGGTTCCGACTGGGTGGATGACGCGTCATTTTCCCTGGCGGAATGTTACGTAAAGGGCTCCCTTAAACCGGAATATGACCAGTCCCCCAGCGAACTGGCGGTGGAAGCGATTGACGACTTTATCGCGCGGTACCCTGATGATCCGCGAAAAGAAGCCCTGAACACCGACCGGGCGCGCATGCGTGAACGGATCGCGCAGCAGAAGCTGAATGTGGCCCGGTACCATGAACGCCGCCGGGAATTTGCCGCCGCCAAACTGTATTATGAACTTATAGCCGACAGCTTTTCGGACACCCCCCAGGCGGAAACGGCCAAAGCGTGGCTTGAGCAAAACGGCGGGGTCAGCCACATTGGAGACCGTTTCTCGTCAAAGCAGGCCGCGGCATCCACGGGAAACTGACGGATAACGTGTTATGAATTTCCCCGCAGCCGGCTGGAAGTTTCGTCTTGTGGCGCTTACCGCTTTGGTGGCGGCGGGCGGGTCGCTTACAGGGTGCGGTTATTCATCGGTCGGCAGCCTGGATCCGAAATATCAGACAATCTCGATCAGCCCCTTTTATGATAAGACGCCGGAATATGGCCTTCAGGCGCCGTTCACCGAAGCCATTACCCGGAAATTTATACACGATTCCCGCCTGCGGGTGGTTGGTCGTGATGAGGCCGATCTGCTCCTGGAAGGCGTGATCCTGTCGGTGGACCGCCGTGGGCTTACCTACGATCGGAATGATGAAACGACGCAGTCCCTGTACGTGGTAACGGCCGGGGCGCGGCTTACCGATCTCCGGTCTGGCCAGGTGTTATGGGAAGAGCCCATGTTTTCGGGAGAATCCACCTTCTTCACCCGCGCCTCCGGAAGATCGACAGACCGGTTGCGCGGCAATGCCCGGACGTTCATTCCGACGGTGCGGTCCATGCCTACCGAACAGGAAAACCGCGCCCTGTCGGAAGCGCTGGAACAGCTGGCCACGGTTATTTTCCTGCGTGTTGTCGAGCCCTGGTGAGGGCGTCTTTATGGTATTCGACGGAGTCGAGTCGTTCCTGAACCAATGTCGGGATCGTATCCCAGCCGTCGTGCTGTTTGTTCCGGCCGCAAAACCGCCTTTCGGAAAGGGGGACTGGGAACCCCGTCTGGTCGAAGAAGCGGTCAGAATTTTTCGCCAGCGGTATACGGATCCCGTGCAGCCGGAGCTGACCTATACCGTGTTCCACGCGGACGAAACCGCCCCTGCTGCGGTCGTGGAGGCCGCGCGCACCATGCCGTTTCTGGCATCCCGACAGATGGTTCTGGTTCGCCATGCCGAGCAGTACTTTTCTTTGCGGGATGACCCCAAGTCACCGCTGGCCCCGCTGCTCGAATACCTTCGGAATCCTGAACCGGCCACCACGCTGGTGCTGGTCAGCACCCGTGCGGATCGGCGCCGAAAACTTTTCCGGGAGATAGATCGGGTCGGATCGGTGGTGGAATCCCCCCAGCTGACGGATGACGCCATGATCCGCCGCATCCAGGCTGAAGCGGACCAGGCGGGAAAACAGATCGATGCCGACACGGCCAGGGAACTGCTCGAACGGGTGGGCAGCCGGCTGGATGATGTGCTGAATGCCCTGAATCTCGCGGTGAACTATGTGGGTTCTTCGCAGCGTATTACTTCCCGGGACGTGCAGGCGGCCTGCGCGGATCTGGCTGAAGAGACCGTCTGGGGGCTTACGGATGCCATCGCCGCCGGTGACATTGGCGGAGCAGTCCGGGCGCTCCGCCAGCTGCTGGACCTGAACAAATCGCCGGAAGAAATTCTGGGCACGATCCAGTGGCTGCTGGAAAGCGCTTACCGCGCGCATCCCCAGACCCGCCCGAAACTGGATAAAGTGTTTGTGCAGAAGAAAGTGCAGCCTATGGCCCAGGCTTTCGGGCCGGACCTTTTGCGTCGCGCGATGGCCCAGTGCACCAAGGTACAGTTCGAGTTGCGCCAGGCCGGAACGGATCCCGCGTTGATGCTGGAACTGCTGGTGATTCAGCTGGCCTGGACAGGCCATGCCCGCGCGAAAAGCGCCTCCAGGTCCCGGGCGGCTGTCCGGCGCGGATAAGCTCAGGAAGCGCCCGAAGCGTTTCCCTCCCCCCCGGGGCGCAGGTTGCGGATTTCATCGAGTTCCCGCCAGTGCCGGTCCAGCGCGGCGGCCCCTTCAGGAGTGATCGTGTATTCCGTGTGGGGGACCCTTCCCACAAAGGTTTTTCGGACCGACACGTATCCAGCCTTTTCCAGTTTATCCATGTGGGAGGAAAGGTTTCCTTTCGTCAGGCCGGTGGTGGTGAGCAGAAACATGAAATCCGCCGCTTCCAGTCCCGCGAGAAGCGTGAGGATCCGCAGCCTGGCCGGCTCATGGATGACCCGGTCGAGATCCTTCATGGAGCATTCTCCGACGGGGGGGAGTCGGCCTCCTGGTCCGCATCTTCAGCGGACTCCAGGTCAGCGGCGACTGAACGGGTCAGTTGTTTCAGTTTGTACAGCGCGTAGCGGCTGTACAGGTGTCCGGCCAGAATGGCGAGCAGGCCGTACCCAAATACCGGCACGATCAGGTCCAACAGGCGCCACGGCGGAGGGAATCGAAGGGGCGCGCCCCAAAGCAGCGCCAGTGCGTGAATGCCGTAAAGCGCGGGCCAGAGCCAGGCCCACCATCCCAGCCGCTGGCGCACGATCAGCGCGCACAGGTAGGGGGTCATGTACAGCGCGGAAAAAGGCTGCAGCCATTGCAACCGCAACAGCCCAAAACTGACCAGCATCGCTCCTGCCAGATGGTAGGCCACCAGGCCCCCGCCCAGGGCGGTTAGCCATCCCGGGATCGGTTGCCGCCCGGCGGCTTCGGCATACCCTTCTTCGCCATACCACCACAGGGTTATGGTCCAGACCAGCTCCGCCCCCCACTGAGACAGCGAGAACCACGCCATGGCCAGAAAAACCACGGCCATCAGCGCGATGGAAAGCGTGAATATTCCGAAATTGCCTTGTTCATAGGCGGAACTGGTCAGCCCTGCGGCCACGCCGATGGCCGCCACCATAAATACCACCAATACCCATTGCACCAGAAAGGAAATGGTTCGGCTGCGGGCGTATCTTGCCGCCCAGCGCGCGACGGTACGGGGATCCACAGGGTGAGTCAACCGACCCGGGGCGGGCGAATTTTTGCTGTTCACGGGACCAACCCTCCTTCAGCCCCTTCAGCATAATATTCCCCGCCGGTACATCGCAACCCCGCAGGTTGGGTTATCCGGCGGTCAGGCTACCTGTTCCCGGGACATATTGCGCCGCATGGCATCCAGCGCGGCGCGGTCCACCGCTCCCGTCCGGTTGCGCGGCATCTCCTCAAGGATAAGATAATCCGCTGCCGGGGCCAGGTCACCCATGCGGCTGCTGACCCAGGTCTGCAGTTCGGCCGTGGAAACCGCAACGCCGGGATGGGGGGTTACGAATGCCGTTACCGGCAGGCTGAGCGAGGCGGTCAGCACGCATGCCATGGCGACGGCCGGATGTTCCGCCAGGCACTGTTCAAAAGCTTTCACGGACATGGTTATAACTCCTTGCCATAATGTTATAAAAAGATAAATCCAATCGTTTCAACTTGATATCAGATATGGCGCTTCTGCCGAAATATGATGGCCGGCGAACGTTAAAAGAATACAAGCCTCACGTTATTTTTTACCCATCCAGACGCTGTAACAGGACGTGATGTCCAAGTACAGCCGCTGGAAGTGGGAGTTACAGGCGTTCCGTTGGGTCGTCCGGATCGTCGTCCTCCTGGTCGTCCGATTCAGGATCTTCCGGAAACGACACCTCGCTTTCGCCGAATCGGATAGCGTTGATGTCCTGTCCTGCCTCTTCCATGACTGCCCGGGAAACATAAATAGGACACTTGGCCCGTACGGCCAGGGCGATGCTGTCACTCGGCCGGGAATCAACCCGGATAATACCGGTTAGCTCGCCGGATGCATCCCGCTGTTCCACCAGGAGATAGGCGAAAAAAGTAGACTGCTGCAATGCGTAAATATTCACCGATTTCAGGGTACAGTTTAACCCGGCCAGCAGGTTGATGATCAGGTCATGCGTCATGGGCCGGATGGGCTTTTCCTCTTCCAGCCCCCAGCCGATAGCGGCCGCTTCGAAAGGACCGATGCTGATGAATAAAATACGATCCTCCCCCCGCAGCAGAACCGTGGGGCTGTTCACTGCTCCAAGCAGGGTCACTCCCATCAGTTCCACTTCAATGAACGAATCAGTCATGAGTTGGCAACAGGACGCTCAGCAGTTCGCGATTGGATCAATCCGCGTCGCTGGCCGATTTCCCCTTGACATTTACCAGATCCAGCACGAAAGTGAAAATGCGATCCAGGATCATGGTAACGCCTTCGGGATCGTAAACGGCACGCCGAACTGTTACGGACCGTACGTGACGCATACGCCGCATCTCCTTTTTCATCCCGCGCACCGCGCTCGGGACACCAATGGTAATTATACCACTGGAAGATCGGAATGTGACAAAATTTCTGGGCGGGCTGCGCGAGACCTGAAATCCAATCGGGTTGCAAGGCCAGGTGTTCGCCTGCGGAACTGAGTTGTGGCAGGATTCCACTGACAATGCCGTACAGGAAAGTACGGCCTGAGGACATGACGATGAAAAAAACATGCCTGCGGACCACGCCCGTCCGCCGGATAAATCGCCGACAGTTTCTGAAAATTGCCGCTTCAGCAACGCTGATACCGGCCCTCCGCGCCGGAGGACAAAAGGCGTCGGCAAAACCGATGAAAATGGTCTCTATGGACCACGGGCATGTGGTTGACGAAAATGGCCGGGAAATGCTGTTACGGGGAATCAATGCGGGTTCCTGGTTTATGCTTGAACCATGGATATGCGGAATTGGTCTCACGCTGAAATCCCATTTGAAGCAGTTGGCCCGCGAATGTGAAGTAGAGGGTGCGCTCCGTGAGGCTTTCTTGCGGGTCGGTCCGTTTGATGATGATACCATGCTGCTTCCCGAGTACCTGGACCGCATAGCGCATGCCGTGGAACAGAACGCTTCCGGAGATGGGCCGGGAAAATTCAGGGAGCAGCTCCGGAGGGAACCGCCGGTCCTGGATGCCGTGTCGCTGGACCGGCTGCTGCGCGAGCGCTTTGGCGGCAGCGGCGCGGATTCGTTCTGGGAAGCCCTGCATGAGTGCTGGATCACCCCGGAAGATCTTCGGGCCGCCCGGGACGCCGGCTTTAATTTTATTCGGCTTCCCTTCTGGTACCGGTGGGTGGAATCAGAAGACGCGCCGGGCGTGTGCTCTGAATCCGGTTTGCGCCTGCTGGACTCCGCAGTGGCCATGGCCGCGGAGGCCGGAATGCACGTGCTGCTGGATCTTCACGGCGCGCCCGGCGGGCAGAACATGTGGGATCATACCGGAGAGATGGGGAGGAACGCGTTCTTTGCCACACCGGATTACCAGGAACGGGCAGCCCGGCTGTGGCGGGGGATAGCGGAACGTTTCCGGAATGAGCCGGCTGTTTTGGGATATGACCTGCTGAATGAGCCGGCCGGCGCGCCGGACATCTCGACATGGGGCAAAGCCCACGATGGGATGTACCGGGCGATCCGGGCGGTCGATGCGGACCGCCTGATTGTCATGGAGGACGGATACAAAACGGAAGAGCCGCGATATGCCCTGAAAGGATGGTTCCCGCGGCCGGAGGATATGGGTTGGCGCAATGTGATGTACTCACTGCATTTCTATAAGACGGGAACCTTCGAGGTCCACGTCAGACAGGCCCGGCTGGTGACGCGTCTGGCGGACCGGGAAAGGCGCCGTTGCGGCGTGCCGGTCTATATTGGCGAATTTAACGCGATAGAAGATTCTCCGGATGGGTTGCGCGCCATGACGCATTATGGAAAAACCTTCAGCGCGTCGGGCCTGCACTGGTCGCCGTGGACGCTGAAATATTGTGGAGAGGACGCGGCATCGACACTGTGGGGCTTGCGCCGGTGCCGGGAGCCGTGGGAACCGTTAAACCCGCATAGGGATTCCCTGGATGCGCTGCTGGAAGGAATACGCCGGTATGCGGACGGCAGGTATTTCCACACCCATGAACCCTATGCGGCCGCGATCCGTTCGGCGATGGAGCCGTCAGGGTAGTTCTGCATTCTCCCACCAATACCGGCGGAGCCTGAAGAGACTGAATCCGGACGGAAGGCGAACGGATTTTTTGAAGACAGTTCATTCCTGCCGGCTATGGGTCGGGAAAGTTATCATCTGTCGGCTGTGGGGTATACTTGAGGTAAACAGGAGCCGGCCTATCATGGCAGCCGAAGCGCGAGCGCAGGAACTGCGGATTGTCGTAGTGGACAGGGAAGCCGCCGTGGCGGAGCGGATCCGCGCCATACTGGAAAGGGAACTTCCGGGGCGGGGCGTGCTGGAACCGGTGTTCGACCGGACGGATATTTTCGTGGCGCCTACTCCATGCCAGGGGTGCCGGGCCGTAGCCGAATGGAATCCGGCCATTTTTTTCGTGGATGACCTCACCCGTTGCGCGACGGGCCGGGACCTGGTACGTCGGGTCCGGGAGGGGAACCATGACGTGGCTATCGTGCTGACCGCAGGGGAGCTGAATCCGGAAATAGCGATGGATGCCGCATGGAGGGGAGCGTCAGCGGTTCTGCCCCGGCCGTTTACAGAAGAACAGCTGGTCCATGCGGCCGCGCGGGCGCTGGAGTCCCACCGGAGTCGCCGGATGGAACGGGACAGGCGTTATGCCTTTGCGCTGACCCTGGGGCACGAGCTGAAATCGCCCCTGGATGCCGTGGAAATGACGCTGAATAACATGGTGGCCGGTTTGCTGGGGCCCGTCAACGATACCCAGTTCGACGCGCTTTGCCGTGCGCAGTCCAGGATCCAGACCATGCGGGGGCTGGTTACCGACTTTCTGGACTGGTCCCGCCTGGCGGCCGAACACCGGCGGCGCAATATGGAAATTTTTTCGGCCGCCGAACTGGTCCGCAGGGTGGTTGACCAGGCCGCCGAGGCTGCCGAGGCCGCTAAAATAATGATCCTTACCGATGTCCCCGCGTCGCTGCGGATGCGCGCCGACCGGTGGGAAATGGAAACGCTGCTGGGCAACCTGCTTTCCAACGCGGTCAAATACAACCGTCCCGGCGGCCGGGTGGTCATCCGGGTGCATGAAGAAGAGGCCGCGATCTTTTTTGAAGTGGAGGATACCGGCATAGGCATGGACCCGGCAGCGCTGAGCCGGTTGTTCAAGCCCTTCAGCCGGCTGCGGGATCCCCGTACGGAAGGCGTTCCCGGTTCCGGGCTCGGACTGGCGATCGCCCGGGAGATCGCGCTGCTGTATGACGGGAATATTGAAGTAGATTCCATTCCGGATAAGGGGTCCCGTTTCACCGTTTGCCTGCGCCGCTGCCGCGGCGTTCAGCAGAGGGGTCCGGCGGACGCCTGTCCGTTTGAAGATTCCGGCTGAGTCCGGCTCAGGGCAGCCTTTCCGCGGCGAATCCTTCGGCCCGCAGCCGGTCTCCGTCCCACTCCAGCTGAATCTCCCGTCCCATCACGTTCATGGTAATCGCGCCATTTTCAAACCGGTAACGCGTGACCAGTCCGCCGGGAGCATAGGGTTCCAGTTGGGGTGACCGCACGCGGACCCGCTCCCTGTCCAGGAACCATATCCAGTGTTCTTTCAGCTGCCAGGCGGAACCGATCAGCGCGCGCAGGGCCGGATCGGTTTGTTCGGTTTCAGAATCAGGAGTGGGAGAGGAGGGCGAAGGCTGATGATCGGTTACGGCGGCAGGGGCGGATGGTTCTGCGTGGGCTGGCGCTGCTTCCTGTGGGAGGGGTGGTGTGGATTCCCCGGGGCTGCTGTTGCCGCAGCCTGAAATCAGGGCTGCTGCGAATATTACGGCCGCCTGGAGTAATCCGACCCGCAGACGGATCAGGAATCCGCGCCTGATTTGTTTTGTGCGGGGAACTTGCTGTGTCAAGAAATATAACCCTGTTTCACGCTGTTTTCCGTAATTGTAATCCAGATTAAAATACCATAAAATGTCTTTACGGTTTATCGTCCGGTCGGGCGGTCGGGACATGGGTATAAGATCGGTGAGAACCTGTTTGACAAGCCATAGAAGGGCACAGTATGAACGCGGCTGAGCTGTTTGTCAGGTGTCTGGAGCAGGAAGGCGTCAAATACATTTTCGGACTGCCCGGCGAGGAAAACGCGCATCTGATGATGGCTTTGGAGCGGTCTCCCATACGGTTCATTATGACCCGTCACGAACAGGCGGCCGCGTTTATGGCTGAAACATACGGAAAACTGACGGGTGAATCTGGCGTGTGTCTGAGCACCCTCGGGCCGGGCGCCACCAATCTGGTTACGGGGGTGGCCAGCGCCAACAGCGACCGCGCGCCCATGGTGGTGATTACCGGTCAGGCCGACATCCATCGCCAGCACAAGGAAAGCCATCAGCACATAGATATTGTTTCCATGTTTCGTCCGATCACAAAATGGGCTACGCCCGTGCTGCATCCGGATAATATCCCTGAGGTGGTGCGCCGGGCGTTCAAGCAGGCGGAACGCGAAAAACCCGGCGCCTGCCATATTGAACTCTCTGACGATATAGCGTCACTTCCCGCGACGAAAAATCCAATAAAAAAGAATTACCTGCGCCGCTCCGTCGCGGACGACAAGATCGTCAACATGGCGATGGCGGTTATCCGAAACGCCCGGGCGCCGATCATCCTGGCGGGAAACGGCGCGATCCGTACCCGGGCGTCCAAGCAGTTGCGGATTTTTTCGGAAATGACCCGCATCCCGGTGATCAGCACCTATATGGGGAAAGGGTGCGTGTCCCGCCACGCGGATGAATGCCTGTTTACCATAGGCATGCAGCCCAGGTCCCTGGCCAACGCGGCGATTGAAGCGTCCGATGTGGTCATCACCGTGGGTTATGACCTGGTGGAATTCCTGCCGCGGCTCTGGAACAAGTGGAACGACAAAAAAATTGTGCACATCGACTTTCTGCCCGCCGTGGTGGACCAGAATTATCAGCTCGAGGCCGAGGTGATCGGCGACCTGGCCCACACGCTTTGGATGATGAACGAGCGCATCCGCTCAAACCCCCAGCAGTGGGACCACAAAGTGGCGAAGGCGGTCCGGCAGAAAATGATTGAGCTGTTCGAGGAATACAAGGATGACCAGACGGAGGGGATAGTCAAACCGCAAAAAATCCTGTGGGATGTCCGCCAGGCGCTGGGTCCTGAGGATATTCTCCTCAGTGATGTGGGTACCCATAAAATGTGGATCGCTCAGTATTACCACTGTGACGAACCCAATACCTGCCTGATCCCCAACGGCTTTTGCTCCATGGGGGGCAGCCTGCCGGGGGCCATCGCGGCAAAGCTGGTGTATCCCGATCGGCGCATCATGGCCATATCAGGGGATGGCGGCATCCTGATGAACATCCAGGAGCTGGAAACCGCCGTGCGTTACCGAGCCAATATCGTGGTTATGGTCTGGGTGGACAACGGCTATAACCTGATCGAATGGAAGCAAGTGAACGAGTTCGGCCACCACACGGACTGTTCCTTCGGAAATCCTGACTTCGTGAAACTGGCTGAAAGTTTCGGCTGTGCCGGATTTACGGTTGAACGATCCGTGGATCTCGCGCCGACTATTGAAAAAGCGTTTAACTGCGGCCGGCCGGCGGTGGTGGCCGTGCCGGTGGATTACCGGGAGAATGATCGGCTTATCGAACGCCTTCGTGTGGTGGTTTGATCCCCGCGGATGATGAACTGAGGAGGCCCGAAATGCTGAAACGCGTGTATCCGTATTACCTGGCCAACGAACCCCGCCAGCCGAATGAAGACCTGCCTGTTGTGGACAAATATACCGGTGAAATCGCCTGTCGCGTGGCGCTGGCCGATGCCTGCGCCATTGACGAAGCGATCGGAGCCGCGGTGCAGGCGGCGCCCGCCATGGCCGCCATGGCGGCCTGTGACCGGCAGGCGGTGCTCGAACACTGTGTCCAGCGGTTTCGGGAGCGCTTTGATGAACTGGCCGATGCGCTGTGCGTGGAGGGAGGCAAACCCATCAAGGATGCCCGCGGCGAAGTCACCCGGCTGATTGATACGTTCAAAACGGCGGCCGAAGCGGCCGTGGATATCTCGGGCGAGGTTATCCCCATGGACCGCAGCCCCCGCGCCAAAAACTACCGGGGCATGTGGAAACGGGTTCCCATCGGACCGTGCTCCTTCATTTCCCCCTTTAATTTTCCCCTGAACCTTGCCGCCCACAAGGTGGCGCCTGCCTTGGCTGTGGGGTGTCCTTTCGTGCTCAAACCGGCCAGCCTTACGCCCATCGGCGCGCTGATTATCGGAGAAATTCTCGCCGAGACCAACCTGCCCAAAGGGGCATTCTCGATTCTGCCGTGCCGGAGGGATGGTGCGGACCTGTTCACCACGGATGACCGGCTGAAGCTGCTGAGTTTCACCGGATCCCCTGAAGTGGGCTGGGACCTCAAAGCAAGGGCCGGCAAGAAAAAGGTCATCCTGGAACTGGGCGGAAACGCGGCAGTGGTGCTGGATGAAACATGGGACAGCCTGGACGATGCCGTGGAGCGCTGTGTGATCGGCGCCTTTTATCAGTCCGGACAGAGCTGTATCAGCGTGCAGCGTATTTTGGTGCATGAATCGATTTACGATGCTTTCCGCGAGAAATTCGTGGCGGCGGTTTCCGGCCTGAAGCACGGCAATCCCCGGGAGGAGGACACGTTTATCGGGCCGGTCATTTCCGACGCGGAGGCTGACCGCATGGAACGCTGGATTAAAAGCGCGGTGGCGGCAGGGGCCCGTGTCCTGTGCGGCGGAACCAGGCAGGGCAGGATGGTGCAGGCCACGGTCCTGGAAAATGTGCCGGTGACGGAACCTGCCTACGCCGAAGAATTTTTCGGGCCCATGGCCCTGCTGAAGCCGTTCAGGACCTTTGATGAAGCGCTGGCGGAAGTGAACAACAGCCGTTTCGGGCTCCAGGCCGGCGTGTTTACCCGGGATATCTACCGGGCACAGAAAGCGTGGGATACCCTGGAAGTCGGAGGCGTGGTCATTGGCGATGTGCCCTCCTGGCGGGTGGACCATATGCCCTACGGCGGCGTGAAGGACAGCGGCATAGGACGGGAAGGCATCCGCTACGCCATCGAGGACATGACCGAGCTTCGCCTTATGGTGCTTCGAATCCCTCCGCACGCGTGATCCGCGCGGGCAGGCAATAAAACTATCGCCGAATAAAGACGCATTTACCGTCCTCGGCGCCCAATCCCCATTTTCGTGGCGCGGCGCTGCAGGATACCCCGCCCCGTGAAACCGCCCGGATGCTGGGGTGGTTCAATGCAGAATGGCCTTCCGTGTACTTGACGGGACAACGGGTTTCCGCATATAACAAATGCGACGGGTCCCACTGCGAGGTTATAAGACGCCGTCAAAAAAGCGGGAGGAAGACTATGATCATCGGCGTGCCGAAAGAGATCAAAACGGGTGAAGCGCGGGTGGGTATGGTGCCTTCGGGCGTGTCCGCTTTTGTCAGTCACGGACACCGGGTACTGGTGGAACGGGGCGCGGGCATTGGCAGCGGCATCCCGGATGAGGCATACGCCGCGGCCGGGGCGGAAATCCTCGACAGCGCCGCCGACGTGTGGGGGCGGGCGGAAATGGTGGTCAAGGTCAAAGAGCCCGTTGGCGTCGAACTGGACTACCTGAGGCCCGGCCTGATTCTGTATACCTACCTGCATCTGGCCTCGAGTGAAATGCTGACCCGGGCGCTGCTGGACAAAAAAGTAACGGCCATCGGCTATGAAACGATTCAGCTGGATGACGGAAGCCTGCCGCTGCTGACCCCCCATGAGCGAAGTGGCCGGACGGCTGGCCGTACAGAAAGGAGCGTGGTGCCTAGAAGCGGTGAACGGCGGACAGGGCATCCTGCTGGGCGGAGTGTCCGGGGTGAAACCCGCCCAGGTGGTCGTTCTCGGGGCGGGTGTTGCCGGGACGAACGCCTGTCAGATCGCCGCGGGGATGGGGGCCCACGTAACCGTGATCGACATCAACCCTGCCCGGTTGCGCTACCTGCAGGATATTATGCAGGGAAGGGTGACCACCCTGATGTCCAACCGCGCGAACATCGCGGATGAGGTCAGCCGTGCCGACCTGGTGATCGGATCGGTGCTGGTTTCCGGCGCCAAAGCGCCGAAACTGATTACGGAAGACATGATCAAGTCCATGCGGCCGGGTTCCGCTTTCATTGACATCGCCATCGACCAGGGCGGGTGCGCGGAGACTTCCCGCCCGACTACCCACGCGGATCCGGTGTATAAGGTGCATGAAGTGGTGCACTATTGCGTGACCAATATGCCCGGCGCGGTGCCCCGGACTTCCACCTATGCCCTGACCAATGTCACGATGGGGTACGGCCTTGCCTTGG
>JAKOTZ010000227.1 GCA_029776995.1 Candidatus Hydrogenedentota bacterium | reverse complement strand
CAGCATGCGCGCGATTTCTTCTTCCCTGGCGCTGCCGTTTATTTCCTGAAGCCGGGTCACGACACGGCCGCCATCCGATTCTTTGCGCACCACGTAATGAGATCCGGCGCGGCTGGCAATCTGAGGCAGGTGGGTTACGCACAGCACCTGGCGATACTTTCCCAGGTCCGCCATCTTGCGTCCTACAGCCCGGGCTGTTGCCCCGCCAACGCCCGCGTCAATTTCGTCAAACACCAGCGTTTCCACGCCGTCCGAATCAGCAAATACGGTTTTCAGGGCCAGCATTACCCTGGAGATTTCACCGCCTGAAGCCACCTGGCGAAGCGGTTTAAGCGGTTCGCCCGCATTCGCCGCAAGCATAAACGCGATCTCATCCGTTCCATAAGAACACAGGGGAATGTCCTCAAATCCCACCTCAAACTTCGCGCCCTTCATGCCCAGCTGGTGCATCTCGGCCATCACCTGGCGTGCCAGTTTTGCGGATGCCTGCTTGCGTTTACGGCTCAGGTCCCCGGCCGCTCGAGACGCCTCCGCAAGACAGCGTTCCATCCGCTGCTGCAGTTCGGCCATCTGCTGGTCCCGGGTTTCAAAATGTCGAATCTCATCGGCTGCCTTCTCGCCGTATGACAGCACGTCCTGAACCGTCGGCCCGTATTTCCGCTTCAGGTCATTAATGAGCGCCATCCTCCGCTGCAGGGCGTCCAGGTCCTCCGGATCAAAAGCATCCCGGTCCGCATGCCGGCGCAACTCATCAGCCACAGATTCCACAATTGCCCGCGCGTCTTCAAGCTGACGTCCCAGCGCCTTAAATCCCTCATCGATCGCCGCCAGTTCGCCTATCAGGCGCAGCGCCTCATCCACCCGGTCCAACGCGGATACCCCTTCTTCCGCGCCGTACAGCGCTCCGTACGCCTGGCCGGACAGGCTGAACAGGCGCTCGGCATGGACAGCCCGGTTCAGCGCCGCCCGGAGCGTTTCTTCTTCAGCGGGATACAGTCCTGCCCGCTGAATCTCCTCATACTCGTGGCGCAGCAGATCGACGCGCCGCTGGCGGTCCCGGTCCTCCTGCCGCAGCGCGGCAAGCGCTGCCTCCAGCCGTTTCAGTTCATCGGTTTTTTGGCGGACCTCTTCGGCAAGATCCGCGGTTCCGGCGTAATGGTCCAGCAGCTGCCGTTGGCGCGCCGGTTTCAGCAGGGACTGGTGCTCATGCTGACCATGGAGATCAACCAGTTCCTCGCCAATCGCCGCCAGCACGGAAACCGGAATCATCCGGTCGCCCGCCCGGACGCGGCTCCGGCCGTCGGCGCTGACGGTCCTGGATATGTACAGGGTATCTTCTTCCAGGGAAATGTCCTGCTCAGCCAGCAGATTCCGCAGCGCCGATGAGACCCGGGAGATCCTGAACACGGCTTCAACCCGGGCGCTGTCTGCTCCGGCGCGGATCACTTCAGATGATGCCCGCGCGCCCAGCGCCAGCCCCAGAGCGTGCACCACAATGGACTTGCCCGCCCCGGTTTCCCCCGTGATGACGTTGAAACCGGGCTTGAATTCGATCTCCAGATTGTCGATCAGGGCCAGGTTCTGCACGCGGAGCAATTCAAGCATGGCCTTACCTTTGAACAGACTGACCGATATTATGGGGCATCACCGACGAACCGGTCCAGATCAGGGTAAAGCCACGCCAGAAACTCCCGGTTACCAGCCGGACCCAGCAGCGGCGAAGGTATTACCCGGAACCCCGGGAAACCTAGTTCCAAAGCCAGCGCCCGAATCGATTCAATCACCTGTTCGTGTATTGCGGGATCCCGGACCACCCCTCCCCGTCCAACCTGTTCCCGACCCGCCTCAAACTGCGGTTTAATCAGCGCCACTCCCTGCGCGGCCGGCGACACCAGCCGCCGGACTGCCGGCAACACCAGGCGCAGGGAAATAAATGAACAGTCCACGGTAAAGAAATCCGGGATTTCCGGCAGTTCGGAAGGCTCCAGGAAACGTATATTCCGCCGTTCCAGCACGACCACCCGGTCGTCTCCGCGCAGTTTCCAGTCCAGCTGTCCGTATCCCACGTCAACGGCATACACCAGGCGGGCGCCATGCTGCAGCAGACAGTCGGTAAATCCTCCGGTTGACGCGCCCACGTCCAGGCACACCCGATCCCTCACGTCCAGAGGAAACGCGGTAAAGGCTGCCTCCAGCTTTTCTCCTCCCCGACTCACGTATCGCGGCAATTCTTTCAGGCGCAGGTCCGTGTTTTCGCTGACGCGGAGGCCGGGCTTATCCAGCACCCGCCCCGCCTGATCCATGACAAGGCCTTCCCGTATCAGGGCCTGCGCTTTGGCGCGGGTCATCCCGAACCGGTTCTGCACCAGGATATCCAGCCGTTCCAGCCCCATCTCCGCGCCGCGGCCAATCCTTCATCTCATGGCGTCGTGGGATCGAACATCGCGGCGATCACGTAAAACGGCAACACTACCAGCCGCAGAATCATCTCGATGGGCAGCATGAGCAGCCGTAGTATTCCGTCAATCAGTATGCTCGCCGCCGTCAGCACGCCTTTATCCTGCATGATTCAGCCTCCGAAGGATCTCCCTTCTTCTGTTGATATCCCTGTCCTCTTCTGAACGGTCGTGCTTATATTACCGGTTTTCCGGGCCTTCGTCACATTTTCTGCATCATGGCCAGGAATTCTTCATTGCTCTTGGTCTTCTTCAGTTTGTTGATCAGGGCTTCCGTTGCCTCGGCGGTCTCCATGGAACTGAGCACGCGCAGCAGAACCCATATCCGTTCCTGCTCTTCAGGCGAAAGCAGCAGTTCCTCTTTCCGGGTCCGGGATTTGACCACGTCTATCGCCGGGAAGATGCGTTTTTCCATCAGCCGGCGGTCCAGGTGGAGTTCCATGTTGCCTGTGCCTTTGAATTCCTCA
Source organism: Candidatus Hydrogenedentota bacterium (assembly GCA_029776995.1). Lineage (GTDB taxonomy): Bacteria > Hydrogenedentota > Hydrogenedentia > Hydrogenedentales > CAITNO01 > JAGPFE01. Next base: position 16,438 of record JAKOTZ010000227.1, on the reverse strand, counting down.
AAGATCACGTCATCCATGCGGCTGCCGGTTTCGATCAGCGCCGTGGCCAGAATGGTCAGGCTGCCGCCTTCTTCCACGTTCCGGGCGGCGCCGAAGAACCGTTTGGGACGCTGCAGCGCGCTGGCCTCCACGCCGCCGGAGAGCACCTTGCCGCTTGAGGGCACAATAGAGTTGTACGCCCGGGCAAGGCGGGTAATGGAGTCCAGCAGAATCACCACATCTTTTTTATGCTCCACCAGGCGTTTTGCCTTGTTCAGCACCATTTCCGCCACCTGCACGTGACGCTCCTGCGGTTCATCGAAGGTGGACGCGATCACCTCCGCCTTGACGGAACGGCGCATGTCGGTCACTTCTTCCGGACGCTCATCGATCAGCAGGATAATCACCACGCATTCCGGATGATTCCGGGTAATGCTGTTGGCAATCTTCTGCAGCAGGACGGTTTTGCCGGTGAACGGCGCCGCCACAATCAGCCCGCGCTGCCCTTTCCCGATAGGAGAAATCAGGTCCATGATCCGCATGGCGATTTCATCCTGGGTGGTCTCCAGGCGGAACCGGTTATTGGGATGGAGCGGTGTCAAGTTATCAAAATTAATCCGATGATGCGCCGTTTCCGGATCTTCTCCGTTTACTGTTTCGACTTTCAGCAGCGCGAAATAACGCTCGCCGTCTTTGGGCGGGCGTACATAACCCGTCACTGTATCCCCCGTCCGAAGCCCGAACTTCCGTATCTGGGAGGGGGAAACATAAATATCATCCGCGCCGGGAAGGTAGGACGCGTCCGGCGAACGCAGGAAGCCGAACCCGTCCGGCAAAATTTCCAGCGTCCCCTCGCCGAAAGCCGCGTTATTCTGGTTGAGCGCGGCCTGCAGGATCTGGAAGATCAGTTCCTGCCGTTTCATGCCGGAATACTCCGGTATCTCGAAGCGCTCGGCCATTTCATTCAGCGTAACCATGGGCATGCGCTTCAATTCGGTGATGGAAATCACCGGAGCGTTCGGATCGATTTCCGGCATGGGCTCATTGGCCACGTCCAGTACCGGCGGTTTCCTGGGATTATTCACAGGACGCCGCCCTTTCTGCTGCGATCGATTCTGTGGATTCCGCTGCATATTAAACCGCCTCTTCTGTCCCTGATTCTTGTTGTTGTTGAAGCCGGAATTGTTGCTCCGCTTGGATTGTCCGTTCTCTGTCATGGTTGTCCTTTCAGAAATAAAAATCGCCTTTGGGTCGCTGTGTTGGCTTGAAAAACTCGGCCCGTGATGAAGCCAGTGGTGGGAAGCTGTTTATCATTATGCTTGACCATGCCGAATCAAAGCAATCCATTTTTCGTAAATCGTCCGTGTATAAACCGCCATCAGGTCAGTGTGCCGCCGCCCAGTTATCGCCGATCCCCACGTCCGCGGGAAGTGGCACCCGCAGGCTGGCCGCGCCGGACATCACCGCGCGCAGCGTATCGGCCACGTCGTTCGCGCGCTCCCGCGGCGCTTCAACCACCAGTTCGTCGTGCACCTGCAACAGCATCCGCGCGCCCATCCCGGACAGCAGCGGATGAACCTTCACCATAGCCAGCTTTATGATGTCGGCCGCTGAACCCTGCACGGGCGTGTTGATCGCCATTCTTTCCGCTGCCCGCCGCGCGTTCATGCTCCGGCTGTTGATATCGGGAATCCGGCGCCGCCGACCCAGCAGGGTTTCCGCGTATCCTTTCTCCCGCGCAAGGGCTATCGCCTGATCCATCCACCGTTTCACACCCGGATACAGTTGAAAGTACCGGTCTATGAATGACCGGGCTTCTTCGCGCGATATTTTCAGATTCCGGGCCAGCCCGAAATCACTGATCCCGTAGATAACGCCAAAATTAACCGCCTTGGCCCGACGGCGCATTTCCGAAGTCACCTCGTCGAGCGGTACGTCGAATACTTCCGCCGCCGTGGCCTGGTGAATATCTTTCCCCGCATGAAACGCCTCGATCAGCGATTCATCTTCCGAAAAATGGGCCATCAGGCGCAACTCGATCTGGGAGTAATCGGCGGAAACCAGCACTTTGTCGGGAGATCCCGCGATGAATCCTTCCCGGATCCTCCGCCCGATTTCCGTGCGCACCGGAATATTCTGCAGGTTGGGGTCACTGCTGGACAGTCTCCCGGTAGCGGTGATCGCCTGATTGAACGACGTGTGCAGCCGTCCTGTCCTGGGATTGACCATCCGCGGCAGCGCGTCCACATACGTGTTCCGCAGTTTCTCCAGCGCGCGGTATTCAAGTATCAATGCCGGCAGGGGATGCTCCTCCGCCAGTTCCTCCAGTACCTCCATGTCCGTGGACAGCCCGGTCTTGGTTTTTCGGCGGGGCTTAAGCTTCAGTTTGCCGAAAAGTATTTCCTGCAGCTGCTTGGTGGAGTTAATGTTGAATGCTTCGCCTGCCAGCGCGTAAATCTGCTGAACATACGCGTTCAACTGTGTTTCAAGTTCTGTGTGTAACGCGTTAAACAGGTCCAGATCCAGCGCCACCCCCGCCATCTCCATATCCGCCAGGATGCCTACCAGCGGCATCTCCACCTCCCGGAACAGGTATTCCATCCCTTCCCGGCGGATGGCCTCGCTGAGCGCGTCCCGCAACTGGAGAGCAAGATCCGCATCCTCCGCCGCGTATTCACAGGCCTGCCCTACGGGTACCGCGTCAAATGTGATCGCCGAAGCCCCTTTTCCGATCAGGGATGAAATTGGAATCGGCGTGATGCCAAGGTGGCGCTGACTGACCTCATTCAGATTGTGCCTGACTTCCGTGCCGTCTGTCAAGTACGACCCGACCATTGAATCAAACGCCACCCCGCGCAGGGATATGCCCGCGTTCGCCAGCACGATCAGATCATATTTTATGTTGTGCCCGCACTTTGCCGGGCGATCCGACTCCAAGATCGGCCGCAGGACACGCAGTACCAGTTCCAGGGGCAGCTGGGAAACCTGTTCCACCGTTTCTCCCCGCTGGATCCACAGCGCTTCCGGACGGTGTCCAACCGGAACATACCAGCCCGTATGGGCTGCGCAGGAAAATGACAGGCCCACCAGCCGGGCCGATATGGGATCGGTAGAGGTGGTTTCCGTGTCTACCGCAATGCACTCCGCTTTACTCAGCTGGCTCGTCAGTTCCTGCAGTTCTGCCTCGGTGGTAACCAGCCGGTAATCCCGGGGAACGGCCGGCCGGGCAGTATCCGCAAACAACAGTCCCTGTACGCCTCCCGACGCGCTTTCATCAGACGGAAGCTCCGGCTGGCCCTCTTTACCCTTATCGCCATCTTCTTCCGCCTCGGCGCCCACCAGCGGGAACAGCGAGCGGAAACCCAACTGGTCCAGCATAACCTTCAGTTTCCGGGGATCCGGATTACTGGGTTGACAGGCCAGGGGATCCGCCGGCAGGACTACGTCACGGCGGATGGTAGCGAGATCCCGGCTCAGAAACGCCAGATCACGGTCTGTTTCCAGGTACTCCCGTTTTTTTCCCTTTACCTCATCGATGCGCGCGTAAAGATTCTCCAGCGAACCGAACTGCTGCATCAGGTCTTTGGCAGTCTTTTCACCGATGCCCCGAACGCCCGGAATGTTATCAGCCGTGTCTCCGATAAGCCCAAGCGCGTCCGGAACCCGTTCCGGAGGCGCACCGAAACGCTCGACTACATCCTCAACGCCGAACCACTGTCCATGGTCGTTTTTTCCGGGATCAAACATTCGGATGTGATCGCCGATCAGTTGCATCAGATCCTTATCCCCGCTGACCAGTACCACATCCAAACCTTCGGCCGCGGCGCGTTCGGCAAGGGTTCCGATTACGTCATCCGCCTCTACCCCTTCCACGGAAAACAGCGGCAGCCCCAGGGCGCAAACCACTTCATGCATCCGGGGGAACTGTTCCAGCAGGTCTTCCGGCGTTGCGTCCCGGTTGGCTTTGTAATCCGCGTACAGTTCCTCCCGAAACGTAGGGCCGGGCGCGTCAAAAACTACCGCGATGTAATCCGGCTGCTGCTCGCGGAGCAGTTTCAGCAGGATTCTGGTCAGGCCGTATATGGCATTGGTCGGACGGCCCTGAGGATCGCTGAGCCGTTTAATGGCATAGAATGCCCGGAACGCGAATGCCATCGCGTCGACAATATAAAAGGTTTTACGCATTTCCCCCTTGGCCCCCTTTGTGTCCTGTTGTTTTTCCGGGTCCATGTTCCACCTCCCGGATGATGATTTCCGCGGCGCGAACGGACGCACCCGGTCCTCCAAGCTGATTCCGCAACAATTGCAGATCCTGCAGCATACGGTCCCGCACCGAGCCCGGCTGCATGATGGACTCCAAAATAGGCAGCAGGGCGGAAGGACGGGCTCCGGCCTGGATCTTTTCCGGAACAATTTCACGGCCGGCCAACAGGTTGACCAGCGAAATATGCGGCACCCGGACCAGGCTGGCCGCGAGCAGAAACGTCAATGGATGCATCCAGTATACCACAACCATCGGCACGCCGGCAAGCGCTGTCTGCAGCGTCGCCGTCCCCGATGCCACCAGCGCGCCCCGGGTTTCATGCAGTACGGATTCCATGTCTTTGATCCGTATCTCCAGGGGCAGGTCTCCGGCAATCGAACGTATCTGCTCCGCGCGTTCCCTGTTCACCGCGGCGCTGACCACCTTCGTGTCCGGGTACCGCGCGATATACCGGCGGGCTGTTTCCACCATGACAGGGCCGATCCGCCGAATTTCCTGCTCCCGACTGCCCGGCAAAATCGCCAGCACGGGACCCCGCTCCTCTGCCGGCGGCGGACTGGACAGCATGGGATCATCCAGCAACGGATGTCCCACGTAATCACAGGCTATGCCCGCCTGCCGGTACAGCGGCTCCTCAAAGGGAAGGATAACCAGCATGCGCGTGACGGTCCGGGCGATCTCGTGTATCCGCCGCTTTTTCCACGCCCAAATCTGAGGGCTGATGAAGTAATACACGGGTATGCCCAGTTCCCGGGCCATGGCAGCCGCCCGGAGGTTGAATCCGGGATAATCCACCAGGACCAGGGCATCCGGACGTTCCTGGGTAAGTGTCCGCCGCAATTCCCCGAACAACCGCCGCAGGGTACCCAGGTGGCGCGCCACTTCAGCCACCCCCATCACGGCCATGGCCGCAAGGTTGAACCGCAGTTCCATTCCTGCCGCCTGCATTTGCACTCCCCCAAAACCGCTGATTGCCCATTGGGGACGGCGTTCGATGATTGCCGATATCACCCGGCTCGCGTGAAGGTCCCCGGACGGTTCACCCGCAATGAAAAACAGCCGTTTCACCGATGCTTTCTGCACTCCGCGACAATCGTTTCCGCCAGTTCAAGCGCCCGACAGGCATCCTCACCCGTCACCTGGACGGGACATTCCCCCCGTATCGCCGCCAGAAACGATTCCAGTTCCAGGCGGAGCGGCTCTCCCTGGGGAACCGACAGGGGCTCTACAGTAATCCAGCTCATGGGATTCACATCCGGAGGGATCTCTCCCGGTTTGCGCCGGTACACCAGCACCTGCTGTTCCCCGTAATCCGTCGAAACATAGGCATTTACGTCAAAAATCCGGATCTTGCGCATCTTGTCCATCGAAACCCGGCTGGCCGTCAGGTTCGCGACACACCCGGACGCGAAACGGATGCGCGCGTTGACGATATCTTCTGTCTCGGAAAAAATAGGAATGCCCACGGCGTCCACGCTGACCGGTTCCCGGTTCACCAGCTTCAGCACAATATCCAGATCGTGAATCATGAGATCATGGGCGACGCTGACGTCGCAGCCGCGGCCGGGATAAGGGCTCAGGCGGTGGCACTCGATAAATTTGGGGTCGCTGATCACCCCTGAAAGCGCCATTACGGCCCCGTTGAACCGTTCCACGTGCCCAACCTGCAGGATGCGGCCGGACCGGTTTGCCAATTCCACCAGACGCCTGGCGGTCTCCAGTGAATCCGTGATCGGCTTTTCCACCAGCACATGCGCGCCCGCTTCCAGGCAGGCCGCCGCGATTTCCGCGTGGGTAACCGTCGGCGTGGCCACCGATACCGCGTCCACGCCCGCGTCCAGCAGTTCCCTCCAGGAGGCAAAAGCCCGCGTTTCAAAAAGGCTGCGCGCCTTCTCGCGCCGGGCGGCATCCGGATCCGCCACCCCGACCAGTTCCGCCCCTTCCATCGCGGCATAGAGCCTGGCATGGTGATAACCAAGATGCCCCACCCCGATAACCCCCACGCGAATCCTGTTCATCTGTTTAACCCCGACTGTCCGCCCCGGATATCCGGATGCGGTGTTTCGCTTAACGGCATATGCCGCGGCGGGTTTGTTCTATGAACTTCAGAATAACGTTCTTCTCTTCCGAATCTTCCACCGACCGCCGGATTTCCTCCACCGCCTGGCTCACGTTCAGATTGGATCGGTACATTATCCGGAATATTTTCCGAATCCGGCTGATCTGCTCCTTGGTATAGCCGTTCCGGTTCAGCCCGACCTGGTTCGGCCCGTAACACCGCGCCGGATGCCCTTCCACAATCATGTAAGGCAGCACATCCATGCTCACCCGGGACATGCCGCCGATAAAAGCCATCCGGCCCACCGCGCAGAACTGGTGAACCCCGGAAAGCCCGCCCAGGATCGCCCCGTCTTCCACGCGCACGTGGCCGGCCAGCGAAGCGCAGTTCGCCAGGATTACCCGGTCCCCCACCTCGCAGTCGTGGGCCACGTGGGAGCACGCCATAAACAGGCAGTTGCTGCCAATCCGGGTCTCGCGGGGGGCATCCTCCAGACGGTAGACCGTGCTCGAACTCACCGTAACCGACTCCCGAAAAACGTTGTTGTTCCCGATCACCGTACGGCCGTGCACGCCAGGAAGATGTTTAAGGTCCTGAGGAGGCACGCCGATCTGCGCGCCGCTGTAGGTCCGGTTCCCTGATCCCATCACCGTCCCCGAACCAATCACGCAGTGCGGACCGATCACGCATCCCGGACCGATCACCACATCCGCCTCAATGATGGAAAACGCCATGACCTCGACGTCATCGGCCAGTTGCGCGTCAGGATGCACGATTGCGTATGGATGGATCTTCATGTGCTTTTTCCTGTCGAAAATATCCCAGGAACCTCCGCATTGTCCGTTAAAGCCCCCGATACTGAACGGCACCCTCATTATTGAACCCTATTTTCAGGGGTAGAATCAATTTCTCCCTGGCCACCGGATGCAAGATGCCTTCAATCACGGAGACCCGACCATAAACAATATCAGGACATCCACAACGCTGCCATCAAAACGACACAGAACGGACCCAGCCATTCCCTAAACTACTGGTCTTTAATGCCCTTTACGGTCCGCGCGAACACAACCGCGTAAACGGCAGCCGCCCGCCCGGCCCGTTTCAGCACCCGCGCGCATTCTTCCAGGGTGCCCCCGGTGGTCATCACGTCGTCCACCAGCAGAACGGCCTTTCCCCGGAACCGGTCGTCCGCGACGGCAAAAGCTCCACGCACGTTGTCCCGGCGTTCCCGGGGATCCCGGATACCGCTCTGGGCCCGGGTCGGCCGGATACGCGCCAGGCCCGTCATATCCGGCGGGCCAAAGCCGCATTCAGCAGCCACGGTTTCCGCCAGCAGCGCCGACTGGTTGAAGCCCCTTTCCCGGTACCGGGTCCGGTACAGCGGAACCGGCACGATCGCGTCCGGTCTGAGCCCGGCGCTGTCCCGACGCAGGGTACCGGCCATGGCACTGCCCATCACGGCGGCCAGTTTTACCCGGCGCCCGAATTTCAGCAGCTTCACCGCGTCCGAAGCGACCTCGTCATAGACGGCCGACGCGAATACCCGATCAAGGTACGGAGAAGGTCTTTCACGGCAATCCGCGCAGGGATAATATTCCGGCGCGTATCCCAGACCGACCATCTCGAAATGCGGGCGCCCGCACCGGTCACACAGGGGAGGCTCAATCCAGGGCGCGCCCGCCCAGCAGGAAGCGCAGAAAAAACCGTTCTCTTCGGTCAGCAGCCGGTCGCCGCACCGTTTGCAGTAAATCGGCAGCAGCCAGTTTTTAAGGGCCAGGACCCAGCTGTCCAGCGCTTCACGGCTGACGCCCGCCATGAACCTGTTCCATGCGCCGCCACGCCAGGGCTAAACCGGCCGCGGAAAACACGCCCAGCAGGGTCAGCGCCACCGCGGGCATTACCTGGCCGTAGATCCAGTACCCCGTGGCAAACAGGGCGCTGTAGATGGACGCGCAGCCCAGCGCCATGCAGAGAATACCCTGGGGCACCTCCCACGCGCTTTTTTCGGCGTCCCCGCCGCGCATGCGCATATCCCGGGTGATCGCGGCCCATCCCGGTCCGCCCGGCCTGACCAGGCGGTAGAAACGCTCCAGGGTTTCCCGCGCGGTCGGAGGAGTCGCCAGGGCTACAGCCAGCCACCCAATGGTGGTGATCGCCACCCCGCTGACCAGCTTAATCCAGGGCTCTATGGCCACGCCGTTCCGGTCCAGCGCGAAGAAAGCCACCGCCACCGCGAAGGACACCACCATGCCGGCGATCTCCGCGGCCGCGTTGATGCGCCACCAGAACCACCGCAGAATGAAGAGCAGCCCCGTCCCCGCGCCCACCTGGAGCATCAGGTCAAAATTGTCCTTCGCGCTGGTCAGCACCATGGCCAGCCCGCCGGCCAGGACCATCAGGGCCACCGTGGTCACCCGGCCCACCAGCACCTTTTCCCGCTCGTCGCATCCCGGACGGACAAACCGCGCGTAAAAATCATTCACGACGTAGGATGCGCCCCAGTTCAGGTGGGTCGAAATCGTGGACATGTACGCGGCAATCAGCGAAGCCGCGACCAGGCCCAGCATCCCCGCCGGCAGAAACGTCAGCATGGCCGGATACGCCATGTCGTCGCCGATCACGCCCGCCGCCTGGGGAAACGCCTGGCGCAGGCTGTCCAGGGTCGGAAACACCACGATGGAACAAAGCGCCACCAGGATCCACGGCCAGGGACGCAGCGCGTAATGGGCCGCGTTGAACAGAAATACCGCGCCCACGGCATGCCGTTCATTTTTCGCCGCCAGCATCCGCTGGGCGATGTATCCGCCCCCGCCGGATTCGCTGCCGGGATACCACACGCTCCACCACTGCACCGCCAGGGGCATGATAAACACGGCAACCAGCGTGTTCCGCTGGTCCGGGTCGGTAAAACTGGGGATCATCGCCAGTTTCCCGGACAGCTCCGGATGGGACAGCAGCCCCGAAAGGCCCCCCACCTCCGGGCGCTGCAGGGCGACATACGCCGCGCCCACCGCGCCGATCATGGCCATGATAAACTGGAAAAAATCGGTCAGCAGCACGCCCCGCAGCCCGCCCAGGGATGAGTAAACCACCGTGATCACGCAGGCCAGAAGCACTGTCTGAACCGGACGCAGGCTGAACAGCACGCTGCTGATCTTGATGGCGGCCAGGGTCACCGAAGCCATCACCACCACGTTGAAGAATACGCCCAGGTACAGCGCCCGGAATCCCCGAAGAAAGGCCGCCGGCTTCCCGCTGTAGCGCAGTTCATAGAACTCGATATCCGTCAGCACGCCGGACCGCCGCCACAGCCTGGCGTAGACGAACACCGTGAGCATGCCTGTCAGCAGAAATGCCCACCACGCCCAGTTCCCGGCCACCCCGTCCCGGCGCACGATATCCGTCACCAGGTTCGGCGTGTCGGTCGAGAACGTCGTCGCCACCATCGAGATCCCCAGGAGCCACCAGGGCATCGAACGCCCCGCCGCGAAAAACTCCGCCGCGTTCGACCCTGCCCGCCGGGACACCGCCACCCCGATCGCCAGCGAAAACACAAAAAACAGCAGAATAATCACCCAGTCAATAGGCTGAAGCAACATGCCCATAACTCCAAAAACTTATATTGAAGCCCTTGATTGCACGAGTACTTTAACGAAATCCTCGCTAAACGCTCAAACTAGATCACTCATACCGCAGTGCGACCACCGGGTCCACGCCGGCCGCCTTCACTGCCGGGTATACCCCGAAGAACACCCCCACCCCCAGACTGAAAGAAAAAGCCGTCGCCGCCGACCAGAACGATATGCCGATCGGAAGGCTGGGATAAAAATAATGCAGCACAAACGCCCCCGCCGCGCCCAGGGAAATGCCGATCAGCCCACCCAGGACGCTCAGCGTCACCGCCTCGATCAGGAACTGCAGCGCGATATCCACCCGCCGGGCCCCCACCGCCATGCGGATGCCCACCTCCCGTGTGCGTTCCCGGACCGAAACCAGCATGATGTTCATGATGCCGATCCCCCCCACCAGCAGCGATATCGACGCGATCCCCACCAGCATCAGCCGCAGCATGTCGAATATCCTGGAAAACGTGGAAAGCATCCCCTCCTGGTCCGTTATGGTGAAGTCTTCGTCGTTGTCGAACGCGTTCAGGATAATCTGCCGCACCTCCCGTTCCACCCTGGGAATCTCCTGCTGGCTGCGCGCCGCCACCAGGATCTCGAACAGCTCTTTCCGGTTGAAAATCAGCTGCGCGCTGGGCAGCGGGATCAGGCACAGGTCCCCCAGGTCTATCCCCAGGGCCATTCCCCGTTCCTCCAGGATGCCGATTACCATGTGCCGCGACCCGTTGATCGTCACCCGCTTGTACAGCGCGGGCTGGTCTCCAAACAGCTCGCGTTTCAGCGTCGTCCCGATCACGCAAACCCGGTTGGCCCGCTCAATATCCCGCTCGCTGATAAACCTTCCGATCTGCGTGTACAGCCGGCGGACCTTGTCAAAATCCGGCGTCGTCCCGATGGTCAGCACGTTCCGCTGCCGTCGTCCATACTTCACCGACGCCAGGCCCACGATATTCGCCGCCACGCCTTCCACGCCGCTGGCTTTTCTTTTGATGTCCTGGGCGATTTCATAGGTCAGCTTCCGGTTGCTGCCTGCCGTGATCGGAAAAAGCCCCGTGGTTTCCTGTTTTCCCGGGGTCACAATCAGGATATTGCTGCCCATAATCGCGAATTCCCGCTCCACGTACGCCTGGGCGGACTCCCCCAGGGCAATCAGCAGGATGACCGACATCACCCCGATAATCACCCCCAGGGTGGTCAGCAGCGACCGCACCTTATTCTGCGCGATCGCGCTCAGGGCCGTGATCAGATGGTCCGTCGTGTTCATGGCTGGGGCAGTTCCCGGACCACCTCAACGGCCACGCCGTCTTCCAGGCCTTTCACCGAAAGCGACGTGACAATCGTCTCCCCCTCGCTCAACCCTTCCAGGATTTCCCGCGTCTCGATATTTCCCACCCCGGCCTTCACTTCGCGGCGCCAGGCTCTGCCGTTCCGCACCACGTAGGCGTACTCATCCCGCACCAGGGATTCGCTGGGCACGTACAGCGTGTCGCTGCGGCGCTCCGTAATCACCAGCACGTCCGCGGACATGCCCGGCATAAACAGTTCCGGCGATTCCGTTACCCGGATCTTGCAGGGCAGGTTCCGCGCGATCTGCTCGCCCTGGACCACCGCCGGAGCGATGAAATCAAGCACGCCCCGGAAAGTCCGGTCCGGGTAAGAATCCGTCTAGATAATGGCCTCCTGGCCGGTTTTGAGGGCCGCCAGATTGGCCTCGTCAAAAGGCGCTTCGATGCGGAAATCCGAGGGGTCCACCACATACGCCAGGGGCATCCCCAGGACCACCGCCTCACCGGCGCGCACCATCACTTTAACCACCACGCCGTCTATCGGAGAACGCACGAACGCCTTTTCCCGCACGGCTGCCGCTGCGTCCCGGGCGGCCTGGAGCTGGACCTCCCCCGCCCTGGCCACATCCACCTCTTTTGCCTTCACGTCCGCTTCGCGGCGTCCCGCCTCCGCGGCCGCCTTCGCGTCCCGCGCGGTTTTCAGCGCCAGCAGCGCCCGATCGTAATCGCTGCGCGAAATCACCGACTTGTCATAAAGCTCTTTTACCCGGCCGTAGTCCACTTCAGCCTGTTTCAGGGCGGTGGTTGCGCGGCGGATTTCAATATCCGCCACGTCCCGCGCGGTACGGGCCCCTTCTTCCGCCTGGGCCAGGCGGGTACGCCCCACCTCCAGGTTCGCTTCCGCCAGGGCCAGCTGCGCGTCCAGTTCCGCGTGGTCCAGTTCCAGCAGGAGGTCCCCCGCCCGGATCTGCTGGCCTTCCTCCACATGGACCTGGCGGACTACACCCACTGTGCCGGCTGCCACCCGGGCCTGGCGCGTGGGCACCACAACGCCTGACGTAATGGCCGCCACCGTTTCAATCACCTCCCCCCGCCTGACCGTGTCTACGGTGACCGCCAGCGGCGGACGCTGCAGGTACTTCCAGGCCAGCGCGCCCGCCAGAACGCCCAGCAGCACAGCCCAAAACAGGTATCTGAAAAATTTTTTCATGACATCGCTGTCTCCGTGTCATCCACAATCCGGCCGTCCCGGAAACGGATGATCCGCTGGGCCCGCGCGGCCACGTCCGGTTCATGCGTTACCATCACAATCGTGTGGCCCTGGCGGTGCAGGTCATCAAACAGCGCCAGAATGCTCTCGCCGCTCTGGCTGTCCAGGTTTCCGGTCGGCTCATCGGCAAAAATCACGCTCGGGCGGTTCACCAGGGCGCGGGCAATCGCCACCCGCTGCCGCTGTCCCCCGGACAGCTCTGACGGCCGGTGGTGCAGCCGGTCCCCCAGCCCCACCGCCTCCAGGGCGGCAATGGCCTGCCTCGTCTGTTCCCGCCTGGGAACGCCTGAATACATCATCGGCAGCTCCACGTTTCCCAGCGCCGTGCTCCGGGCCAGCAGGTTGAAATTCTGGAACACGAACCCGATTTCCTGGTTCCGGATGCGCGCCAGCTGGATCTCGGAATACTCGCTGACTTTCCGCCCCATGAACCAGTACTCGCCCGAAGTCGGGCGGGAAAGGCATCCCAGTATGTCCAGGAAAGTCGTCTTCCCCGATCCGGAGGGTCCCATGATCGCCACATAACTGCCCCGCTGTATGTTCAGCGACACGGAACGCAGCGCATGTAACGAATCCGTTCCCATCAGGTAGACTTTAGAGAGTTCCCTAACGGATATGATGTTGTCTGGTACGGGCTGTGTCATAGACCACATCATAACGCACCGCGCGGCAGTTTTCGCACTTGTAGCGCGTGGGTAACAGGAGGACGGTCATGGCAGCTTACGGTGGTCTAGCGCGTCTTATGCTCCTGGGGCTTATCCTGGTGGCGCTTTCCGGCTGTCCCTTCCCCGAAGGCATTGGTGTATCCAATACACTCCTGTCCTTCGAACGCAACGAACGGCCCATGTTCCTCGATGTATGGAACCTGCTGCCTGACCGGGACCTGGACATCACCGTATCCCCCAGCGTCTCCTGGATCGTATGCTTCCCCACGCGCGTCACCTGCAAAGCCGCGGGATCGCCGGACGACCAGGACGTGGCGGCCATCCAGGTAACCATAGACCGGACCCGGCTTGCTCCGGGAACCCATGAAGGAAAAATCCGGCTGCGCGCGTCAGGCGTGCGGACTGCGGAAGTGCGGGTCACCGTCACCCAGGATGCGCCGGGAACCACGCCCGCTTTATCCATCAGCCAGGTTACGCCGAACCATCAGAAACCTTACATCATCGAGTATTCCTTCCTCCTGCGCGACCGGGCCAACCGGCCTGTGGTGGCTGATCCCGCCCAGTTTGACCTTATGGCGTGGGAGGGCGGCACTGCCGTGGATGCCCAGGTCGCGGGTCTCCAGATCCGGCGCCTGGCCGCGCGGCAGACCAACATGGAACTTGTTCTGGATTACAGCGCCCTGCCGCGGCAGCAGGAAGGGCTTATCGACTCCATGGAACAGCTTGCGGCGTACACCCTGCTGGATGCCCTCGACACCAACACGCTGGTATCAGTCAGCGAATTCCATCGTGACGACCGAGAGGCCGCTCTGGTCGCCGTCCCCAGCATCAGCCGCGACTACACCCGTGACCGCATCGGGGCAATCGAATCGGAGTATGTCCTGGGCTTCGCCTCCGGCGCCAGGCTGTTTGACGCCCTCCTCGACGCCGTCAACCGGCTTAAAAATACTCCGGACCCCAACAGCGGGCGCTACCTCGTGGTTTTTGCCGACGGTCGGGACACCTCAAGCGTGCACTCTTCCCGCGAAGTCATCCAGGCGGCCGGTTCCGCGCGGGTGATCATTCATGCCGTCAAACTCGGCGATAACCCGCAGGGCGCCGCCATCCTTACGGACCTGGCTTATTCCACCGGAGGCGAGTATTTCACCGCGGCCCAGGGGGCGGACCTGGCAGACGCGATCTCCCGGCTGGTCAACGAACTGGAAAGCCGGTATACGGTGCGCTGGACGGTGCTCCGCCGGGACCAGGCTTCATTTTTCCCGTCGTTTTCCGTGGCGCTGAACGGCGCGGCCGCCCGCTACACGGCCACCACGGCTTACAGCGCGTCCACGTACAAAGGCAATGTGCTGGAAGGAAGGTTGCGCGTCCAGCCGACTTCCAGTGAAGACCGGTCCGTTGTTTTTATCTGGATGGATTACGCGCCCCGCAACGTGGATCAGTTGCGGCTGCGCGTGCAGGGCGCTGGCAGTTTCACCGTCAGTAAAGTTGAAGCGGCGGATGGCGGCCTGGTCGCTTCCTGGATCCTGAGTCAGTCTCAGGATGGCGACCAGTGGGTCATACAATTGGACGGAAACGGCCAGGTCCTTCCGTTTGCCGCTTTCGGACCGCTGCTCCGCCTCGAATTCAACTCCTGGTATTCCGATCCTATTCTGTCCATCGAAGCGGATAATTCAATATATGTGAACGGGCAGTCATTCTCCGTGATAGAGTAATAAAGCAGCCGCTGCGCGGCAGCAGGAGAGCGCGTATGTCAGCCTGGATGAAAACGGGACAATGGGTTCTGCTGATCGGGGTCACGGCTTTACTGTCAGGGTGCCCGGACGCCATCCGGACCTCAGTAAATTCCCTGGATTTCGGCGATACCGGCACCATCCTTCGGCTGGACGTCTGGAATGGCGACCCGGACCTGAGTCAAATGCGGGTATCGCTCAAGACAGACGCCGACTGGCTTTCCCTGGATCCCGAGGAACTTACCAGCCTGGCGCCGCTCTCCGGAGATTCGGGTTTCGATAAAATTAACGTCCTGGTTCGGGCGGACCGGACCCGCCTCCACGGGGAGCAGAAAGAAGCCCGCATCATCATTGACGGGCCGCGGGTTAAACGCAAAACCATTTCCGTCACCATATCCCCTCCCTATGACGCCATCGGCGTTTCCACCGACACCGTCACTTTCGGCCCAACTGAAAATACGGCCACCCTGCAGCTTTGGAAAAGCAATACCACCTTCCGCGATCCCATTCTGATCACGGCTTCTTCCAGCGCTTCCTGGCTCAAAGTGAAAGGAGGACTCTTAAGCACCTTCCTGAGCTACGGAGCGTCGGATCGAAAAACGGTTGTCCTCGAGCTGGACCGATCCAAAATGAACGGCGGCATCAATACCGCCACGGTTGTCTTCCGCACGCCTAATTTCCGCGAGGCCACGGTTGCCGTTACCGCGGTCAAAACCTATGACGCCATCGGCGTATCCAACAGCTCCCTGGACTTCGGACTGGACACCCGCCCTTGGGAAATAGACGTCTGGAACTAGTCAAGCCGCTTCAGTTCCCTGAACATCCGCCTGGCTGCCGATAAAGACTGGATTATGCTTCAGCCTGCTGAGGTGACCAGCGTCGCGCCCGTACTGGGTATCACGGATAAAAAGCGGGTTACCGTATACATCGACCGGTCCCGGTTGGCCGAAGGTACACACACCGGGGAAATCCTGCTTTCCTCGGACCGGGATGATGTTACAGAGGTACGAATCCCGGTTCGCGTGGAGCAGCGGGCCGGCGCGTCGGATTCAGGCATTAAAATTGAAAATGTCGTCAACCGCTATACCTCGCCCTATCTTGTCGAGTTTGCCTTTGCCCTGCGTGATGCCTACGGACGTCCTGTTGTTGCGGATCCGGGACAGATCGAAGCCCGGGCTTTTGAAAACGGTGTGGAGACTATCGATCCGCCTATCCTCCGACGCGCCAGTGCCCGACAGATGCGTGTGGAAATGGTGCTGGACTACTCGCTGTATATGGCTTCCGCGGAGGGAGCAATCGCTTCCATGGAATCGGCCGCACGGGATCTGGCATTGCCGGCGCTGCCCCCGGAAGCCCTGCTGGGCATCACCGCATTCTGGCGCGAGGATGGCGACTACAATGAGGGTACCCGGATTATGCCGTTCTCCACGGACCGGGATCTGGCAGCCGCCCGCATTGATCAGATCGATCCCGACCTGACTCAGGGATTCTACGCCGGAGCGCTGACGCTGGATGTCCTTTACAGAACCCTCGAACGGTTCAACACAGCCGACGCGTCCCGG
>JAKOTZ010000223.1 GCA_029776995.1 Candidatus Hydrogenedentota bacterium | reverse complement strand
AAAACAACAGTGCTGCAGCCGTCAGTCCACCGACCAGCGCGGCGAACCTTACCCACGGGTTACTCAGCACGGGATCGAAATACATGCGCGCGTCCTGTCCCGGTTCAATGTCCGGATCATTCTGATTCTTTTTCAGTAATTTTTTCCATTTCCTCCGCGCTGAACCGTGTTCCGGCTGGCGGCGCCGGATCCCAGCTGCGTTCCACCGGACGGGGGGCAGGATCCGGACAGGCTATCAGAAATGCCTCCTCTCCCGATTCGTCCCGGACGATCTGCCCGCCGCCGCGAATCACCGCCTGGCGGGCCAACTTTTCACAAACCACCAGCAGCGTATCAAAATCATACGCCGTGTGGGAAAATTTAACATCGCGGCGCAGCGCGGACGTAAATTTCGAGGGTGATCCGCTCATGCCGAAGGTGGTAAACAGCACCCCCGCGGCCGAAGAAGGATTGCAGTCTGAATCCTGGCCGCAACGGGTCGCAATTTTAATGGTGCGGTCCGGATCGCCCTTGCCGTACAGCAGCCCCATAATCACATAGGCTCCGTTGATTTTCGCGTCAATATTGAATCCGTCTTCCTGCCCGCAGGAGAAACGTCGGTAATCCGGATTGAGGTGATATTTGTCATTGATCCGTTTCCAGACAGCTTCCCAGTTTTCCGGCTCTTCCCGGTACCAGGCAAGCACGTCCCGCACGCACTCGGCATACTGGCTCTCGGCGGGAATCCAGGCCAGCGCTTTCTCCACAATTTTCTCGGGATTTTTTTCGAAGAAAGCATAACTGTACATGGCGCCAATGAACTGGCCCCCATACAGGCCGTCACCGTAATTCATCAGCCGCCCGAAGGTTTCGCCCAGCGCCACGGCAACATGCGGCATTCCCGGCGCGATAAGCCCGCTGAAATCCGCTTCAATCTGGTAGTCAATATCGTCCGCGTGCTTATTGAACGCCGGATGCCCTGAATCCGGCGGGGCGATGCCGGCGCGGAGATTGCGGCGGCCAAATTTGTTGGCATGCCACAATGGATAACGGCTGTTGGCGAAATCGATCCCCGCCTGGCGCGCCGACACATTAAGGCCGTACTGTTCCAGGGTGCGCAGGAACGTCATCTCCACGTACAGGTCATCCTGCTCGAACTGATTGATCATTTCGGGTTTCCAGGCGGGAAACGCCTCAGCCGGAATCATTTTTCCGTTCCACTGGAATTCGGTGGGCCCGCCCCACCCCACGCCGGCCATCTGGCCGATCCACCCCCCGGCCATGCGGTCCATGTACTCGCTGACCCTGATGCGAACTGTGCGGTCCTGATTTTCCTGCGGGAACGCCATCCCTCCGGCAATCACCATGAGCCCCACCCACCAAAGTCCGTTAAATCCGCGGCCAGGTTTCATGATCCGTTCCTCCATACGCTTTCATGGTACCTTTTCATTTGCCGCGGATCATAACGGATCCTCCGCGTCTTGTATCCCCAGGCCGATCACTGCTAAGCTGATCCAAAAGAAACGCTTCCGGAAAACTGAAAAAGGAGCGCCGCCATGGCCTGCCACGAACTGGATTATGAAATTCTGGGTGATGATATGCAGGTGGTCGAGGTTACGCTTGACCCTGGAGAAACGGTTATTGCCGAAGCCGGAGCCATGAATTACCTGGATGACGGCATTCATTACGAAGCCAAACTGGGCGACGGCAGCTCCGCGGGCGGGATCGCCGGCGCGCTGATCGGCATCGGCAAAAGGCTGCTTACCGGAGAAAGCCTTTTCCTGACGCATTTCACCAACAAAAGCGGCAGCCGGCGCAAAGTGGCTTTCGCCGGCCCCTATCCCGGGAAAATCATTCCCGTTAACCTTGGAGAAATGGGCGGAACCCTTATCTGCCAGAAAGACGCTTTTCTGGCCGCGGCGTTCGGCACAAAAGTATCCATTACCTTCACGAAACGTTTCGGCGCGGGGCTGTTCGGCGGCGAGGGGTTCATCCTGCAGAAACTCGAGGGGGACGGGCTCGTTTTTATCCATGTGGGCGGCACGGTGGTGAAACGCCAGCTGCAGGGAGAAACCCTGCGCGTGGATACGGGCTGCCTTGCGGCGTTCACTCCGGGCATTGATTATTCCATCGAGGCGGCCGGCGGCCTGAAAACCATGCTGTTCGGCGGTGAAGGCATTTTCCTGGCCACCCTGAGGGGACACGGTTCCGTGTGGCTGCAGAGCCTTCCCTTCTCCCGGCTGGCCGACCGGATTATCCGCCACGCGCCATCTGTCGGCGGGTCCCGTAAAGGGGAGGGTTCCATCCTGGGCTCCCTGGGGAATTTAATCGACGGGGACAGTTAAGCGTTAAGGTTTCAGACCACAATTTCTGAGGAGGGGTTAATTTTTTTCTTGCACCGAAACACAATATATTGTATATTCTTCTTGTGTTCATTCCGATTTATTGTGGTTTTGGGTTAGAAACGTGAACAAATTCATATATGTATTGCTGTCTTGCGTCCTGTGTTTTTTCGGCTCGCCGGCCGGAGCCGCTCCGCCCGAGATCCGGGTAGAACTGGAACCTCAGGTCACGGTAGTCCTTCAAGGGGGGGTAAAACTATCTCTGGAATGCGCGTTCCCCGCCCCTGGAGTCGCGCAGGCGGTGCTGAGCCGGATCATGTCCAACCCGGGGGACTGGCGTTTTTTTGTTGACCGTTCCCAGGCCCGCATTCCTTACGCGCGCCTGAACCCGACCACCCAGCGCCGGGTGCTGCAGGCGCTGTTTCCCCAGGATTCCGTTGACAGCCGGGGATGGCGGCACGTGGTTACCGTGGACGGCCCGGAAGGCTCCGAATCGCTGTTTGCTCTGGCGGAATGGCTCACCGGCCGGGGAACCAATGCCTCCCAGTTCCGCCAGGAGAACGGGTCACCCGTTGCGGATGGACCCTTACGGAAGGGGCAGGCGCTGATTATGCCGTACGCTCTGCTGCTGCCCCACATGCGGCCGCCAGCCGGAGGCACACCCGGCGCAGCTGTATCGACGCCTCCCGCGGCGCCTGAAATGGCCCCGGCCGCCGGGCAACAGCCGAAAAAATCCAGCGGCCCGCCCGCCGCTTCACCGGCCGCGCCGCGGCCATCCGATAATCCCCCCCCACCACCACCCGTGGAGGAGGCAGCAACCGCATCGGATACAACTGACGATTCGACGTCCCAATCTTCAATCGATACCCCTTCCCCAACCCGTGGTAATGGTCTGCTTACCTACGGGCAGGACTCCTCCGGCAAATACGCGGAATATCGGCTGCAGCCCGGGGAAAGCCTGTATACGGCGGTGGTCATCCGGTTTACGGATATCCGGGAACACAAGGAAATACTGAAGGCTTCTGAAACCATTGCCCGGCGCAGCGGCATACGGGACATCAGCCGCATGCCTGCCGGACAGCGCGTTAAAATTCCCCTGGACATGCTGTCCGCGGAATACCTGCCGGAAGACACACCGGAACGGAAAGAATTTGAGGAGATCCAAAAAAAGGCCCGGGAATTGCGGAGTCGCACTCCGAAGACCCGAAATCTGAAGGGGGTTGTCGTTGTAATTGATCCCGGCCACGGCGGGACCGATCCGGGAACAGTAGATCCTCCTCCCATAACACTGTACGAAGACGAAGTGGTTTACGACATAGCCTGCCGCCTGAAGGCGCTTCTGGAAACCCGTTCGTCCGCCAAAACCTACATCACGATGCTGGACGAATCCCAGCAGTACGCGCCGGTTTCAACCCGCAAATTCGTAAATGATACCGATGAATATGTGCTGGTCACCCCGAAGTATCACAATGCAAATGCTGAAACGTCGCTCGACCTCCGTTGGGCGCTGGCGAATCACTGGTACCGCCAGGAGCGCAATGCCGGCACGCCGTCGGAAAAGATCGTTTTTCTGTCCATACATTGCGACTACCTGGAAAACACACAGGTCCGGGGAACCACCGTGTACGTGCCCAACGCCAAGAAAATAGGCACCATTCGAACATCAAATCAGAGTTTCCGGGAGACAAAGAATGTTAAGCCGGTAACCTTATCCCGGGCTGAAGCTCAAACCCATGAAGCGATGTCCCGAAACTTTGCCGCGCAGATTGTCGCCGCCCTCAAAAAATCCTCGCCCCCTATCGCAATCCTGTCACATGGCGACCCTATTCGGAACCAGATCCGCAGGGAAAAGGGACCCTTCGTGCCCGCCGTGCTGAAATACAACCTGATTCCCACCAAAGTGCTGGTCGAAATCGGCAACATCAAAAGCCCCGGCGACCAGGCGCTTATGTCCGACCCCGCCTGGCGGCAGCGATACGCGGAAGCCCTGTACACCGCGCTGTGCCGGTATTTTGAATAGGGTGAACGCTGAAAGCGGTTCCTTTTCCGCGTCAGGGCATCGGGGTTACAACAGGAAAACACACCGATTGCAACCCGGTTATGCTTCATCCTCCCGGGTAATCTCCAGGAACACGTCCTCGAGGGATCCCGGTGTACGGCTCATGGCTTTCACTTCGGCAACTGTACCGACAAAACGCAATTTTCCCCGGTGGATGATGCCGATCTGGTCCGCAATTTCCTCGGCGATGCTGAGGGTATGGGTGGACATGAAAACCGTAAGCCCTTCTTCCCGGCATTTCTGGCGCAGATAGTCTTTAACGAAACGGATGTTTTTGGGATCCAGGCCTACCCATGGTTCATCGACGATCATAATCTTCGGCGCGTGCAGGAAACAGGACGCGAACGAAAGTTTTTGCCGCATCCCGTGGCTGTAATCTTCAATCAGCTGATCCGCCACGGGCGCGATCTCAAACAGCTCCATCAGCGGCATGCAACGCTCGGAAAACGCTGCTTCTGAAAGTTGGTAGAGTCCGGCCACAAACCGCATAAATTCGCGGCCCGTAAGTTTGTCATACAGAAATGGGTGGTCCGGCACGTACCCGATGAGCCGCCGCGCGTTTACCGGATCCTGCTGGATGTCATAGCCGCCCACAATGGCCCGGCCGGATGACGGACGCAACAGGCCGGTCAGGATGCGTATCGTCGTGGTTTTTCCCGCTCCGTTTGGGCCAAGGAAACAAAAAAACGTTCCGGAGGGGATGTCCAGATTGAGGTCATCCACGGCAACTTTTGGGCCGAAATGCCGGGTCAGATGTTCCACGCGGATCATGGGCGCTGTTCCTCGCTCGGCTTGGAAACGGTTTGGGCCTCGGAGTGGGCGGCCGGCTGCTCTGTCGGTTCCACGCGCAGAATTTCCACCTGGATTTTCCCCG
The DNA here is from genome assembly GCA_029776995.1 of Candidatus Hydrogenedentota bacterium. GTDB lineage: Bacteria > Hydrogenedentota > Hydrogenedentia > Hydrogenedentales > CAITNO01 > JAGPFE01. Next base: position 16,085 of record JAKOTZ010000223.1, on the reverse strand, counting down.
CGAACGGAATCAGGCGGGTCCAGGCATCAATGCTCCCGTCGAGCAGCTTGATGTGGGTCGCATCGGCCAAATCCTGCCCGAAGGTAGGATCCATGGGATACCATTGGCCATGGACCCAGGCTTCAACCCAGGCGTGGTAACCAAAGGCGCGCAGCGTGTCGCTCCAGGCAATCCCGACCGCGATTCTGGCGGGAATACCGGCCGCGCGCATCAGGGCAACAGCCAGCAGGCTGTGCTCCGAACAGTCCCCCCGGCGCTGCCTCAGCACGTCCGCGGCAGACGGCAGCGTGATCACCCGTTCTTTTTCTATTTCCTGGTATACCCACCGGTTGATCGCGCGGGCCTTTTCCCACGGCGGTTCTATGTCCTCCGTCAGGCGTTCAGCCGTTTCCCGTATATCGGGGACATCCGTGGTAATGAAAGGATCACCGTGGAGGAACCTGGACATATCCGAAACGGCTGCGGATGCGGACGGCAATGGTGCCGGAGGGTCCGGGCGCGTGATTTCAAGGATATCTCCCGAACGCCGCTGCCAGGGCAGCTCCTCCGGTATCCAGTCGGGGTTAATGCCGCTGACCCGAACCCGCAAGGATACGGCATCGCGGCCCGGCGCGGGGCCGGACGTGGGAACCGCGAACGCGCCCAGCTGTTCGGGTGAAACCGTTTCCGGATTTTTTTGCCCGGCGGGTTTTCTAGCGTAGTACTGAACGGCCTGGATCGGCGCTATGCGTTCAAGCACCAGGCCCAGCGGCGTCTCCGCGCGCAGCACTTCATTCCTGTCGTTAACCCACGCGACCGTAGTAAAGCCGCCCAGCGTCGTTTCCACGCGCAGGCATTCCGCGGAAGTGCCGTCCCAGAAGTGGATGGTCTCGCGGGCCAGCGCCCGGATCTCCGCGCGGCCGACGCTCAGGGTGGTGAGATCCATGGCCTGCATGTAAATGGTCTGGCCTGGTTCCAGCTGGGGCAGGGCAAACGCGTCCAGGCCGAATCCCCCGCCCAGCATCAGTCGGCGGTCAATGGGAATCCGTATCGGCATCTCGGATTCGCCCGTAATAATCCGGCAAATCAGTTCGTTGCGCTGTACCTGGCCTTCCGCGCGCATTTCGTAATCGGCCGACCGCAGGGAAAGGGAAAATTCGCGCAATCCTTCTGCGGCGTCCAGCCACCCGGAACCGCTCAGTTCCAGGTCGGCAAACTCGGTCCCGAGGGGAAGCTGCAGGCGCGCCTGGAGAGACAGCTCAGCGCCGGGCATGCCTTCCCGCTCCTCCGGAATCGTCGCCCAGCGCATGTAGCCCAGTTTGCGTTTGCCCATGGTAATCCCCACCCATATATCCTGCGGGGTATCGGCAATGGCAGCCGTCATGGGGGGGTAACGCCTGGGAAGGATGACCTCGTACCACGTCAGCCAGGCCATCATGAACAGCCAGAAGCAAACGATCGCGGCCGGTATCAGTCTTCCCGCTTTCCGCAGCATTTTTTGTATTTCTTTCCGCTGCCGCAGGGGCAGGGATCATTGGGACCTACCCGAGGCGCGACACGCACGGGCCGTCGTTTTTCCGTACCGTCAGATGCCGCTCCCCGCACGGTCGCACCGCCGCCCCTGGCAGCCGCGCCAGCCATCGCGGGCATGCGCGCCTCTTCCTCAAACCGGCGGAACTCCTGTCCGCCCAGGACAAACCGGCTGGTGTCAAAGGAAGCAAAGCTGCGGTCCCGGCGCGGTCCCATGGTGATCTCGCTGTAGGCGCCGAGCCGCGCGTAGGCTCTTTCCTGCGCGGCTCCGGATTTGGCGTCCAGGTCCGTCAGGCGGAAAAGGGTCTGGGTAACCTCTTCTTCTATAGACCGGATCATTTCATTGAACAGTTCAAAAGCTTCCTGCTTGTACTCCAGCAGGGGGTCCCGCTGTCCGAACGCCCGCAGGCGTACCGATTCCCGCAGGTAGTCCATCTGGTAGAGGTGGTCAACCCATTTGTCATCCACCGACCGCAGGATAACCATCAGTTCCAGGCCGTGAATCCGCTGCCGGGCTATTTTGCGGAAATCCATGCCCTGGGGAGGAACGCCGTAGGTGTCGCGATACTGCCGCTCCAGCAGCGCCGCCAGTTTTTCTTCCCGGCGTGCATACTCCGCGTGCACCTGGGCGACCAGGCTGTCCCGCAGGGACCGGCCGGGATCATCAGGGTCCGCGTCCAGGCGGAAAGACATGTTGAATTGGGCTTCCAGCCGCGCTTCCAGCCCTTCCAGATCCCACTGGTCCGGGAGTTCTTTTTCAGGCGCGTACTGTTCCACCAGGTCGTCAATGATGTTCTCGAACATTTCCCGCAGCCGTTCGCTGACATCCTGGTCTTCGAGCACTTCGCGGCGCAGGGCATAAATGTATTTTCGCTGCCGGTCCATGACCTGGTCGTAATCGAGGAGGTGTTTCCGGATTTCGAAGTTGTGTTCTTCCACCTGCCGCTGGGCGCGCTCGATACTGCGGGACACCATGCGCTGGCTCAGGGGTTCTTCGTCGATTTCATCCTGGCCCCCGAACATTTCCAGCATGCGTTTCACGCGGGGGCCGCCAAACAGCCGGGCCACTTCATCCTCGAGGCTGACGTAAAACCGGGTAGTCCCGGGATCTCCCTGACGGCCGCAGCGTCCGCGAAGCTGGTTGTCGATCCGGCGGGATTCATGCCGTTCCGTGCCGATGATGCAAAGTCCGCCCAGTTCGCGGACTCCTTCGGCCAGCTTAATGTCGGTGCCGCGGCCGGCCATATTGGTGGCAATGGTAATCGCTCCCCGCTTGCCGGCGTTGGCGATGATTGCGGCCTCCCGTTCATGGTGCTTGGCGTTCAGCACCTGGTAATCATGGATGCCCGCCTCTTCGAGCATGCGCGCAAGCAGCTCCGATTTTTCGATGGATACCGTCCCGACCAGGATAGGCCGGCCGGTTTTGTGGATATCGCAGATCTCGCGGACCACGTACCGGAATTTGCCCCGCTCGGTGGCAAAAACCAGATCGTTCAGGTCTTTGCGGATCAGGGGCAGATTGGTTGGTATCTGCACGACCTTCAGCCCATACGTCCTGTCGAATTCAAGCGCCTCGGTAGCGGCAGTGCCGGTCATACCCGCCAGTTTTTTATAGAGGCGGAAGTAATTCTGGTACGTGATTGTGGCTATGGTCTGGGACTCAAAACGGATTGGAACGCGCTCCTTGGCCTCTATGGCCTGATGCAGCCCGTCCGAAAAACGGCGCCCCTCCAGGGCCCGGCCGGTGAATTCATCAATGATCAGCACTTCGCCGTCCCGGACAATGTATTCGTCGTCCCGCTTGAAGAAATTGTGCGCTTTCAGGGACTGCTCAATGATGTGCACGAGCCCGATATTCTGGGTGTTGAACAGGTCGTCCACGCCGAGCATGCGCTCGCAGGCTTCCATACCCTCGTCCGTCAGGATGATATGGCGCTGTTTTTCATCTACCGTGTAATGTTCGTCTTTTTTCAGCCGGCGGACAACTTCATCCACTTTAAGATACACGTCCGTGCTTTTTTCCGGCCTGCCCGAGATAATCAGCGGGGTTCGGGCTTCGTCAATCAGGATCGAATCCACTTCGTCCACAATCGCGTAGTGCAGTTCCCGCTGCACCCGGAGATCGGGATGCACCGCCATGTTATCCCGGAGATAATCGAATCCGAACTCGTGGTTGGTGCCGTAGGTGATGTCAGCGCGGTACCCTACCTGACGTTCCCACGTGTTCATGTCGTGCTGGATAAGCCCGACCGTCAGCCCCAAAAACTGGTGAATGGGCCCCATCCATTCCGCGTCGCGCCGGGCCAGGTAGTCGTTGACGGTTATGACATGCACACCGCGGCCGGTCAGCGCGTTCAGGTAACAGGGCAGCACGGCCACCAGGGTTTTCCCTTCGCCGGTGACCATCTCGGCAATGCCTCCCTGGTGGAGCACGATGCCGCCGATGATCTGCACGTCAAAAGGACGCAGGCCGGCAACCCGTTTGGCCGCCTCCCGGGCCGTGGCAAACGCCTCCGGAAGCAGGTCATCCAGCGTGGCGCCCTGGTCCAGCATCTGCTTGAAACGTCCCGTCTGGGTGCGCAGCTGATCGTTGGTCATGGCGCTGATCCGGGGCTCCAGCGCCCGGACCTGCTCCACAATGGGCATATATTTTTTTACTTCCCGTTCAGCGTGCGTGCCGAACAGTTTTTTCAATAAGGCAAAAAACAACCTTCACTTCTCCCGCGGCTGAAATGGGCGCGTGGCGCCTGAGGCAAAAACGGTGTTCCGCGTGCATCATGCTACCAGATTCCGTCTGTCTTTCCCCAAACGCGCCCGGTATCGTTCCTGTTTACAATTGAGGACACGGCCTATACCGAGAACAAGGAAAAAACCGCCCCGACACGCACTCACGCGCCGGGGCGGAAGTATGGACTCACGATGTATTCTGCTCAGTGGGCCTGTGTATCAGACCGATGTGAAACCGCGCTGCGAATTATTCACCCAGGGTAATCTTAAATTCAGCGCGACGGTTCAGTTTGCGGTTCGCCGGCGTATCATTCGGCACAGCCGGACGGGTCTCGCCGTAAGATACGGTGGAGATCCGGGCGGCGTCAATGCCCTGCTCAACCATGTACTTCTTGACTGCGTCGGCGCGGCGCTGGCCAAGGCCCATGTTGTACTCTTCAGTACCAATGTTGCAGGTGTGCCCTTCGATGACCACCGTGTCCTTCGGATACTTCTTCATTTCGGCAACCAGTTTGTCGACTTCCGCTTTGCCTTCGGGCTTCAGCACGGCTTTGTCGAAGTCGAACAGCACGTTATTCAGCACGATGGCGGTCCGTTTGGGTTTGGGCGTCGGGGCGGGAGCGGGAGGAGGCGTTTCAACCTTGGGGGGTTCGGGTTTCACCCACGCGTGATAAACAATGCCCCGGTTGCCCCACAGTTCGGAGTCGTCATTGTTGGATGCCGCTTCTTTGGGCCACCACCAGTAACCGCACCGGCCTTGAGAATCCGCCTGCGGCTCGGGAGTCGCGCCCGTGTTGCCCCACCAGGACATGTCGTCCCACGTCTTCGCCGCCTGCGCCACGCCGGAAATCCCCATCAGCGCCGCAATCAGAGCCAGAACCAACAACTTTTTCATCGTGCTTCTCCTTCTTTTTTTCTAACTGCGAGTGTGCGGTTCCCCTCCTGCCTCAAAGCATTACGGAGCACGCAACATCCCATACAATTACCATTCCTTGCGGTATTTAACCAGATTTCCCGGTCAAATGTCAAGTTTTTTCATAAAATTTTTTCAGGTTAGTCATTATTTACGCCTGCAGACCCCTGTTTACTTCATGGAATCATAACGGTGCGCAAATTAAAGACCTGCTTCGTAACCATACAACCGACGGCGTTATTCCAGCCGTTTCCTGATGAGAGATACCTTTGAAACAACGTTCTCCTTTGACGTTTGGCGCGCAGAACAATACTGCGTTTTGCGTATCTCATATTTTCATTTGCTTTTCCGCATCATTGCTCAGGCGCTCCCCGCCGATAGGCTCAAAAGTACCAAGTTGCATTGAGTGTTTCGGTTTCCCTACAATAGGGATCGCTTAGGCGGTGTAGCCAAGTGGTAAGGCAGGGGCCTGCAAAGCCCCCACACCCCGGTTCGAATCCGGGCGCCGCCTCCATTTTTATTTCTGCGTCACATTAGTGGCCATCGCTGAAGGGGAACAGTGATTACTTCGCGCCCAACCGCACCGCAGTGGCTATTGTGAGGCAGCGTAAGTGTACACGCCGGTCACCGGCAGCGCTGATGTGATCACCAGGCGCGCGGATCCGGCATCGTATGTCCAATCTTTTCCTTCCGTCAGGGCAGCGCCGTCCCGCGCGACGGCGTTCGGCTTTTCCGGCACCAGCACGCGCAGCACGTGCGGGCGCCCAACGCCCTCCAGCCCTATCCGGCCGGGCTGGGTGGCATCGACCTTCAGCGTACCCAGCCCCTCGGTATAGAACACCTCCAGCGCCGCGCCATCGCCGGGATAAATGTTCAGCGTAAGTTTTCCATCCCAATCGCGGCTGCCAATGCCGGTGTACTCCCGGCGTATGTTCATGGGAATCACCGCGCCGTCCCGGACATACACCGGATATTCGTCTATAGGATAGTTTCGGGCCAGGGTTTTGCCCCCCTCAATCACGGCCTGATCGTCAAACCAGTAGCGCCATTTCCCCGGCGGCAGTACCACGTCGCGCTGTTCGCTGTCCCGGTAAATCGGCGCGACCAGCAGAAAATCGCCAAACAGGTACTGGTACGTTCCCTCCTTAAGGGGACGCATCAGCGGTTTGTCGCCCCGGCTGGCCCGCACCACGTAGGTGTACATGTAGGGAACCAGCTCCGAGTGCAGCCAGGAATAGCGCCGGATAATCTCCAGCTCCTGCGGCGTGCGCAGCCACATGCGCCGCTCGCCGTGGCCGCCGTTCAGGAAGAATCCGCAGAAAGTCGAGAACTGGGCCCAGCGGATATACAGATTCGCTGGAATCTCCGGTCCGCCATGATATCCGCCAATATCGGAACCAATAACGTTATACCCGACGCTGGCGCTGTCCAGGATGCAGCGAAGCGCGCGCTCGAGCCCCCGTTTTTCGTCTTCCCATTCGTGTTTGTTGTCCCCGACCCAGTTCACCGGAGAAGCGTCGACTGGAGCGAACCCTTCCGGATGTCCCCAGGGCAACACGCTGTCCATGGACCGGCTCATGGTGACAAACTCCGGTTTGGTCTCCAGCCCGAAACGGTATTCATCCCGGTAATAGTGGTCCATGTAACCGCGGGTAGACATGATTCCGCTCCATGTTTTTCCCCAGAGCAGCGGTATGGGACCAAGGCTTCCTCCGCGAAAATAGGTGGCGGTTCCGTCCAGTTTCCAACCGTCAATGCCCATCCGCAATACCTTGTCCTGCATGCCGCGCCACCAGACCACGGCCTGCGGGTTGGTGTAATCGATGAGCCCGCCCCGCCCTTTCCACCACCGGATCTGCTGGTTGCCTGTGGCCAGATATCCCTTGGCGGCTGCTTCCTTAAACCAGTCCGCGGAGTCCTGTATCCGGGTATCTTTACTCTCGCTGTTTACGAAACAGGTCATCCAGAGCACTACCCGCAATCCCTTTTCCTTGAACCGGCGGATCATAGCCTCCGGTTCGGGAAACCGTTCCCGGTCCCAATCAAAATCGTTGTAGCGGTTGGACCATGGACTGTCGATCAGGATGGCACCCACCGGGAAATCGTGTTCCAGATACCCGTTCACCAATTCTTCGGTGGATGCCTGGGTTACCGTATCGTCCTCCCAAATCCAGGGTTCCAGGGCCCAGGCGGGCGTAACCGGCGGCAAACCGTGGCGCTGCTTGTTAAAAGGCACTCCCCACATGGGCAGTAGCACCATGACATAAATAAACGCGCCCAGGGTCGCGATAACCAGAACGATAACCACGAGGATTTTTTTCAGCTGGTGGACCATAACAACACTCCCGGTAAGCCTTACGCCACGACAGATCTCCACATCCACGCATTCGCCGCAGTATAACAGATCGGCTGAACGCGCCGGTTCCCGTGAAGTTGCACCCAGGAATTCCCCGCGAAAATAATACAGTGACAGCGGAGGAGAAACTATGGGTTCCGTCAACCGCATGCTGACCCGCCGGGAACAGGCAACCCTGCTGTTTGTGGCCGGAGCGCTGGTATTGGGAGTCATCGCCGCATGGTGGCTGCGAAACACCCCGGATCCCGATGCCCAGCCAAAACCAGAGGCAGGCGCGGTTCAGGAGGCGGCAGTTCCATCCACCGGACATTCGAGTGTAGCGCCGGCCGAGCCGGCATCGTCAGTAACACCGGCGCCACCTTCTTCCATATCTGCCCCTCCGGCATCAGCCGCGCAGCCTGCTCCCGCCCCACCCTCAGGATCTGCTGAAAATGCTTCAGACGCAGCACCCAACACACAGGCTTCCACCATACCCCTTTCTGAAGATTCCGCCCGCGATTTATCCGGGGCTGCTTCTGAAACGGTGGCTGTAGCGGTTCGGGGCGGAATCATCCAGGAAGGGCTGTACCGCATGCCGGCGGGCAGTCGGGTCGCCGACTTGATCGCCAAAGCGGGGGGAACCCGATCCGGAGCGGACCTCTCCACGATTAACCTGGCGGCGCCGTTGGTGGACGGCACCACCCTCACCATCCCCCTGACGCCGGAGGCCGCGCAAAACTACGCGACCGCGAACCCGGCTTCAGCGGCATGGATAACAAATCCGGTTAATCCGTCCTGTTACCTGGTCCTGTATCAGCCGGACGGTATGGCACATAGCCCCTCTTCCGCCCCTGTCGAAAAAACAGATTCCAATGCGTCCGGCACTTCAGGCAATTCCGCCGCCCAAACAACTTACGTCGGCGCAAAAACCGATTCCCGGATCAACCTGAACACGGCGACCCAGGCGGAACTGGAGCAACTGCCCGGCATCGGACCGAAGCTGGCCCAGCAGATCATCGCATTCCGCGAAAAACAGCCGTTCACGCGCATAGAAGACCTGGACGCGGTGCCTGGTTTCGGCCCGAAACGGATCGAGGCGATTCGGGACCTGGTGACCGTGCCATAGCCCGCCCTGCCGGAATCCGGGGGGGAAAACGGGAACGCAAAGGTGGATGATCGGGCCTGTAAGCCGGGTTCTGTTCGGGGACGCGTCCCCGCGGCAGCCATTCCTCTGGGACGCGCGTCACCGCGCGCCTCAAGCGTCCTACCCGGAACCGGCGCGGGCCACGCCATAGGTTCCCTATTTGGACTTGCTCCGGGCGGGGTTTAGCCAGCCGCCATGTCACCATGACGCTGGTGCGCTCTTACCGCACCTTTTCACCCTTACCGGCTTGCGCCGGCGGTATGGTTTCTGTGCCACTTTCCGTCGGATCACTCCGCCTTCGCGTTACGAAGCGCCCTGCCCTATGGAGCCCGGACTTTCCTCGACGCTAAAACGCGCCGCGGCTGCCCGGCCCGGTCATCCGCAATTATTGTACCATACAGATTTGTCCACAGGGATTACCGGATTTCCCGGAGGTTGCATCGCGGACCCGGCTGTGTCAAAATGTGTCCATGTCAGAGGGACGGTCAGAACAGTAAAATGAATCTTCCGCGGGGAAGGGTATGCTGGCACGAATAACATCCGCGGCGATTATGGGCATAGACGCTCTGCCGGTCGCTATCGAGGTGGACAACCACCCCGGCATGAATACGATGAAAATGGTCGGCCTGCCGGATGCCGCGGTGCGGGAGAGCCAGGAACGAATCGTGCCCGCCCTGCGGAACTCCGGATTCCGTCTGCCTAAAGGAGCGGTAACCGTCAACCTCGCGCCCGCCGACATGCGCAAACAGGGCGCGGCGCTGGACCTGCCCATTGCGGTCGGCCTGCTGGCGGCGTCGGACCAGCTGGCGGGCGAACGGGTCAGCCAATACCTCATTGCCGGGGAATTGGCCCTGGACGGCATGGTGCGTCCCGTCCCGGGCGCGCTGCCCATGGCCATTGCCGCCCGCAACCTCGGGCTGCGGGGCATCGTGCTGCCCGAGGCAAATGCCGCCGAAGCCGGGGTAACCGACCGGATCGATGTCATTCCCGTACGATCCCTGCATGAAGCCCACGCGTTTCTCTCAGGTAATCTGGAAATCACGCCGTGGGTAACCGACACGGGACACCTGCTGTCCGGAAACCACCGGCCAACACCTGATTTAAGCGACGTAAAAGGTCAGGCACACGTTAAACGGGCCCTGGTTGTGGCGGCCGCGGGGGGACATAACCTGCTGATGATCGGTCCGCCGGGAACGGGCAAGACCATGCTGGCTTCCCGGCTGCCCGGCATCCTGCCGGAAATGACCTTTGAAGAGGCGCTGGAAACTACTCGGGTGTACAGCGTGACGGGATTGGTTCCGCGGGAAGAGGGACTGGTGGCGCGCCGTCCCTTCCGCAGTCCGCACCATACGGCAACCACCGTATCGATCGCGGGCGGCGGCAGCGGCAGCATGCCTTACCCCGGCGAGCTGAGCCTGGCCCACAATGGGGTGCTGTTCCTGGATGAACTTCCCGAATTCAGTCGATCCGCCCTGGAAGTGCTGCGCCAGCCGCTCGAGGAGGGCGTGGTGCACATTCGCAGGGCGAATTACTCCGTCACGTATCCATGCCGGTTTATGCTGGTGGTCGCGATGAATCCCTGCCCCTGCGGCTGCCGGACGGATCCGCGGAAACAGTGCAGATGCAGTCCCGGCGAGGTGCAGCGTTACATGTCCCGGGTGTCCGGCCCCCTTCTGGACCGCATAGACCTTCACGTCGACGTGCCGGCCCTGTCATTCGATGAAATGATGAACCATCAGCCCTCCGGGCTGACCAGCGAGGAAGCGCGCCGGATCGTAACACGGGCGAGAGAACGACAACGTTCCCGATTCGGCAACGGATTGGACACCAACGCGCGGATGGACACCCGCCAGCTGCGGCGTTTTTGCGCGCTGACTCCTGGGGCCCGATCCATCCTGGAAGCGGCGCTGCGCCGGCTCGGGCTCAGCGCGCGGGCTTACGACAAGGTGCTTCGCGTAGCGCGGACGCTCGCGGATCTCGACGAAGAGGAGCATATCCACGAACGGCACGTGGCCGAAGCCGTTCAGTATCGATCACTGGATCGGGAGGTTTTCGCGTATTAAACCCGTCATCCTGGACAGACGGACATAAAATGTTTGCAAAAAAACGCAGCTGTTTTCATAATAAGTGCTATCCGCAGTTAATCGGTCCCGGGCAAAACCGGTTCCGCAAAGGACATACACGTGAGCACAGCAACTGATCGAAAAGACATTCGCAGTGTATTTCAGGGGGATCACAACGCCTGGCGCAGGCTGGTGGAGCGGTACCAGCCGATCGTGTACGCCGTGGCCCTGGCCCAGACCGGCAACGTCATCGTAGCGGATGCCGTCACGGCCAAAACGTTTCAGGAGGCGTACGAACGTCTGGCCTCGCTTACCGATCCGAGGAAACTGGGGCACTGGCTGTGCGCCCACGCGCACCGCGAGGCGGAAGCGTTGAATCCCGCCCGGCGCGGCGCGGCCTTTCGTCCCCGCGCCAGGGACATGTCCGCAGTCCAGGTGGACCTGAAATGGCTGCAGTCGGATCTTGTGGATCCGCTGATGGAAGAACTGTCTCCGTTCCGGCTGGAAGAGCGAAAAGGGCTGCTGCTGAACGTCCTGTGCGGTTCCAGCGCCCGAACCATCGCCAATCTGCTCAAAATAGAACCGAAAGACGCGGCGGAACAGTTGGCCCGAACCCGCGAAAACGTCGACAAACAGCTGCTTAAAGAACTGGCTGCGGCCGTACAGCCGGAAATGTACTGCAAAGAGCGGATGGTACATATCATCCGGACCACTATGGGCGAGGATGCCGCGATTGACGCGGCCCGGCGCACCCGGCTTGGCCGCCCCCGCCGCAGCCGCCTGCCACTGCTGGTAGGGCTGGGCATTATCGTGGTGCTTGGTGTAGGCGGCTACTTCGGGTATCGGGCTTTCATGGCTCCTGCGCCTTCATCCACATCCCCGGAGAACGCAAAACAACAGGCAGCCGCCGCCCCAGCCTCCTCAGACGATGCACCGGCAGCCGCGCCGGAACCGGGCCAGCCGGCTCCGGCTCCGGATCAGCCGGTACTGCTTCAGACCCTGAAAGGCCGGGTGATTGATGACCGGTTCGCGGACGGGGTGCCGGGGCTGCTGATAGAAGCTGCCGGAAAAACCGCGGAAACGGATCCCTACGGCGTATTCGAGATCCGGGACGTGCCCAAAGGGCGCCATAACGTCACGGTCCGGTGCGCGGATCAGGTGCTTGTGGAGAACTATCCGCTCGAAACCGGCAAAAACGTACTGCTGAACATAACGGATCCTACCCTTAACGTAAAATCCGCGGAAAGCAACCCGTGCATCGTGGTGCGGATAACGGACGCTATTCCGACGCCTTTCCGGTTCTGCGGTAGGGTCGTAGACGCGCAAACCCAACTTGCCATTCCCAAATTTCAGATCGCCGCCTACAAAGGCGCGCCCATATGCATCCCGCCCTTCATTTACGACGAATTCCGGGACTGGGATACGGCTGACGGCCAGTTCTGCGAGCACGTTGTCGCCATCGCAACATACACTTTTTACATCCGCGCCCGGGGCTACTCTCCCACACCCGTAACCATCTCCATTAATGAAAACTGGGATAACGACAGCATCACCACGGTAAACCTGCACCGGGCCGCTTCGATTCAGGGCAAACTGATTGCACCCAACGGCATGACCATCGGAAACGCAACGGTACATCCCCGATATGGCGTTCCGGAAAGTGTCATCAAGGGGGGAAAACTGTGGTATACCCGAACCGATTCCCGGGGAGAGTTCACGCTGTTTGACGTGCCGGTTGGCCCCGCATGGCTCCTGTTTGATCACCGGGACTATGGCATAGCACGCGCCATCGTGGATGTACAGCCGGGACAGATCAGCACGATCAAAGTACAGGTGCCCAGCAAAGGGGCACTCACGGGAGACATAACGGTGAACGGCCGACCGGCCCGTTTTGAGGAATTGCGCATTTCTTCCGCATACGCGGGCAGCCGGGTTGTTTCACCCGAGTATCCCTCCCCTGGCCAGTATGAGGTAACCAAACTCCCGCCTGGAGAGGTAACGGTCATTGGTCGGGTTATACCGGGCGCGGAAGACCGGTGGATCGGCCGGGTCTATGACCAGCCCGTTAAAGTCAGCATCAACGAACCCAATTGGGTGGACTTCAATTTCATCACGGGCACACTGAATCTGAACGTCCAGTTTTCCGCGGAAGGAAAAGCCAGCGTCTTTCTCGAGGTAGCGATAGCCCGGGATGACGCCGGCCGCAGCACGGAACGCGTGTTCTACGAGGTGACCGGTCAGAATGGATTTACGGTGACGGGACTGCCGGAATGCCGCGGAGAAGTCGTTCTGTATACCTCAACGACTCCCGTAGCCAAGGAAAAATTCCTGGTGGACCGCAAAAGTCTCAATAAAACAACCAAACCCTTCGAAATCATTGAAGGCCTGGAAAACGTCGTAGCGTTCTGAACATGAATGTAAGAAACGCGGATAACAACAGGCGCGACAGAACAGCCGGATCTGCAGATCCGCCGGAACGGCTGAGTTTTCAGGATCTTCTCGGCGAGCTGGGTGAACCGCCGGCGCTTACCCGCGGAGATGCTTTCCCGGATGAGGATTTCCTCGGAAATCAGCGGGGTGCTGCGTCACAGGATCCAGATCCCGATGTGGTCGGCGTTCCCGGTAAAGGGAATGAACAGGCGGAATGGCCGGGAACGGTCCCCGGCGACGCTCCAGCGGAACCCGTACGATGCAAACGCGATGAAAATCCGCTGAACGCGCGGGTATTGACTGAAAGCGGCGCGCGCAAAACGCCCCTGTGGGTAAAAACGCTGTATATGTCTCTGGCCGCGTGGCTGCTCCTGGTCCCGCTGTGGCTGGGACTGTTGGTTACCGTATGGCAGCCCTGGTATTCCTACAGTGTGATGGCTCTCGGCGGGGGAGCCGTGTTCTGGGCTGCCTATGGCATGTACCATGAAGAGACGGTCGGCTTGCGCGCTTCCTGCATGGGCGGATTGATTATCGGTGCCGGCGCGATGGTTGCGGCATTTCTCATGCGGGATACGGGTGTACTTCTCTGATGGTTGCGCCGGAAACAATGAAAATCCGTTAATTATGACGCTAAAACCGTTCCTGCTGTTGGCTGGTCCCTGCGTAATTGAAAGCGAATCGCTCACACTCCGAATTGCCGAGCATCTAAGGAATATTTCCCAAAAGCTGGATGTGGATTTCTGGTTCAAAGCCAGCTTTGACAAAGCGAATCGAACCGCGCCGGATGCTTACCGGGGACCCGGCCTGGATACCGGTATGAAAATACTGGCGCGGGTCCGGGAAGAAATCGGCGTCCGGATTGTGACGGACATCCACGAACCTGCCCAGGCGGCGCCGGTGGCTGAAACGGCGGATATGCTGCAGATCCCGGCTTTTTTGTGCCGACAAACCGACCTGCTGGTAGCTGCCGGAAAAACAGGGCGGACGATCAACCTGAAAAAACCCCAGTTTGCCGCCCCGGAGGATATGGCCCATGCAGCTGCCAAAATCCGCCAGACGGGAAACACTTCCATTACGCTGACGGAGCGGGGCACCTTCTTTGGCTACCACAATCTGGTTGTTGATTTTCGTTCCCTGAGCATCATGGCGGATCTCGGTTATCCGGTTATCTTTGACGCCACCCACTCCGTGCAGCGGCCTTCCCGCGGATCCTCTTCCGGGGGAGACCGCCGGTTTGTGGAACCGCTGGCCCGCGCGGCGGCGGCGTGGGGTGTGGACGGCCTGTTTCTGGAGACCCACCCCGATCCGGACCATGCTCTGTGCGACGGCCCCAACAGCCTGCCCCTGGATCGGGTTGAACCCTTACTTCGTAAAGTGCTGGCAATACGCGGCGCGGCTTCCGTCTGACTGCCGCGTTCCTTAATGGAGGATACACCATGCCGGATTTAACCGCTGCCGACCGGCTCGCGGCCGGAACGGATACGGATGATCATATCCTGGTCGCCTGGGCGAGAGAAGTGCTGGATACCGAAATTGCTGGTCTGTTCAGCGTCCGGGATGCCCTGGACAGCCGTATTGCCCAGGCCGCCCGCATGATCGACGGATGCTGCGGAAAGATTGTGTTTACCGGCATGGGAAAAGCGGGCATTATTGCCCAGAAAGCCGCCGCCACTTTCGCCTCACTGGGTATATCCAGCGTCTGGATCCATTTGGCTGACGCACTGCATGGAGACCTGGGGCGTGTTGAGGCGCGGGATATCGTGATTATTCTCTCCTACAGCGGCGCGACCGATGAACTTCACACGGTGCTTCCGACGGTCCGGCTCATCGGCGCTCCGATCATCGCCATCACGGGCAACCCCGAGTCGCTGCTGGCCGGCGCGGCCGATCTGGTGCTGGATGCCGCCATTCCCCGTGAAGCCTGTTCGCTCGGGATAGCCCCAACCACTTCCACGACGGCCATGCTGGCCTTGTGTGACGCTCTGGCGGTCATCGTGGCCCGATCCAGGGGGATTACCGCGGAGCTGTTCGCCCGCTATCATCCCCATGGCAGCCTGGGGCGCCGGATATTGCTGCGCGCGGTAGACTGCATGCGGACCGGGGAGCGGTGCCCGGTTGTCGGCCCGGAGGCCACCGTGGGCGACGCAATCCTGGAAGCCACCCGCACCAGAAACGGGGCCTGCCTGATTGCCGGCGGAGATCGCGCGCTGCTGGGCATTTTCACCGACGGAGACCTGCGAAGGGGACTCCAGCGGCACCCGGGGCTGCTGAGCCAGCCGATCCGGGACTGGATGACTTCCAAACCCATCGTCATTCCCGACACCATGATGGCGGTTGAAGCGCTGGAACTGCTTAAGAACCGGCAGGTGGATGAGGCGCCTGTGATTGATACAAACGGCAGAATCCTCGGGCTGCTGGATATTCAGGACCTGGTTGCCCGGGGGATTTTCTGATCGGAAACGTCCTGTAGGGAGGAGCTTATGCGGCTTGTAATTATTGGCGCGGGGGCGCTGGGTTCTTCCATCGGAGGCCTGATGGCCCGGGCCGGTCACGAAGTTGTCCTCGTCGGACGCGACCCCCACATGAGCGCCATTCGCGAAAAAGGGCTGCGGATTACGGGTATCTGGGGAAATTTTCATATCAAAGAAAATCTGCACGCGGTCACCGCGGAAGAAGTGGACCGGCTGGCCGGCCACCCGTGGGATGCCATATTCATCACGGTTAAATCCTTCGATACCCCGGCCGCGCTGGATCTGGCCGCCCGCGTGGCCGCGCTGGACAGCATTATCATCAACGCGCAGAATGGCCTGGGCAATGTTGAACAGTCCGCGCAACGGTTTGGGCGCGAACGCGTGCTGGGCGCCCGGGTCATATACGGTTCCCGGGTCAATGAACCGGGGCTTGTGGAAATCACCGTAATCGCTGCGCCCACCGCCATCGGCGCACCCTGGCCGGAAAGCCCAG
>JAKOTZ010000188.1 GCA_029776995.1 Candidatus Hydrogenedentota bacterium | reverse complement strand
TTTATATGGTCTCTATGATAATTTATACATTAGATATCTTTATAAATATCACTTTTCTGGCAACCGCATTCCAATTTAGAACGTAAATTAATTCCGAATGTGGCAGGCAAATCACGCCCACTAACGATGGATCAATTAAACTTGAAGAAATAGACTGTATGCCTCAACTGGCTCCCAAAAACTACAGCGCCCGAAGAGTATAGACCCCTCGGGCGCCGGAATTGCAGAAGGAACCTGAGTCCCCCCTCTTTTCAGACAGACTACTTCTTGGCCAGAGCGGCTTTCTTCGCGGGAGCCGCCTTCTTGGCCGGAGCGGCTTTCTTCGCGGGAGCCGCCTTCTTGGCCGGAGCGGCTTTCTTCGCCGGGGCCGCCTTCTTGGCCGGAGCGGCTTTCTTCGCGGGAGCCGCCTTCTTCGCGGGAGCGGCTTTCTCCGCGGGGGCCGCCTTCTTGGCCGGAGCGGCTTTCTTCGCGGGGGCCGCCTTCTTGGCCGGAGCGGCCTTCTTCGCGGGGGCCGCTTTCTTCGCGGGAGCCGCCTTCTTCGCGGGAGCGGCTTTCTTCGCCGGGGCCGCCTTCTTCGCCGGAGCGGCTTTCTTCGCCGGGGCCGCTTTCTTGGTGGTGTCGTCTGCCATGTGCTGTTCCTCCATTTGCCAGATGCTCTGGTTGAACCGATCGCAATAACCTGACCCCCTGGGCCAGGTTTTTTTGACTACCTCTTTAATCCTGTTTTCTTTGCGAAACGCAATTTTATTACATGCAACCACATGCGTTCGAATTCAACTTAAAACCACCATAAATTGTGGTGTACAGCTGAATTTATATCATATCTTGAAGTAAAAGTCAAGCATTTTTTTAATAATACGGTTACTTTTTTTTGGGATAATTTCAATAAATCAAAAGAAAAAGCGCTGGATGAACCAGTAAGACCGGAAAAGAAGCTGCTTCATTGGCGGAATACGGTCATCCGGATATGAAAATGAGTAAAGTTATGGATTCATATAGTGCGGCTAAAGCGAGTTGCGCTCCAATAAACAGGATAGCGCCTGCAAGTGACTTAACCCCGAATATAAGTTCAACTGACGTCAGCCGTCCGGGGCGCATTATGAAGAAGAAAACCCGGCGGCTCCAGCACAGCACGGCGAATACCGCCAGCAGGTAGGCCTGCAATTCCAGGGCCATTGTGACCGAATGCAACGCATATCCGCTTACCGTCTGCGTCCACACGGGGCTCATAACCAGCGCCGTGGGGAAAAGCGTACTGAATACCAGAAAAACCCCTACAGGAATTCCAAATATTGATAATAATATGGTATTTCTAACAGTTTGAACTATGTAATTATTGTAAAATGTTGCCCATGCGGCATGGAGGATATTTCCAGATTCGTACGCCGCGCCTACATACGCCAGGCTGCCCTCGGAAAAAACCTCCTGCACCGCGCCCAGCAGAAACAACGAAATGACCGGCAGGGCAACCGCCGCCAGCATGCATAACAAAACCCACCCGTAGTACACGGCATGCAGCCACTTCCAAAGACGCGCATGCCGAATGGCATCCCGCAAAAAAGCATAAAAAAAATGATCCGGCCTCGACCGCCCGAACATGGACCGTATGATGCCCCACTGCAACAAGGCGCCGCCTAGAAAAGAAAGAAAAAGGGCCGCCAGCGCGGAACCGGTAATGCCTGGACGCGTCCGGCACGGGTCGGCAATCCAGAACGCTTCACCTGATCCTTCGCCGCCCTCGGATAATGCTTCCGGCTGCCCCGACTCCGGGACATCCGATGGCCGGCCATCAGGATTCTCATCACCATTCCATGAGCGCAGCTGAGGCGCTTCGGTTCCGGTTTCTTTCTCTTCGGCGGACCCGTCGGACACCCCCGGCGGCTCCTCGAGAGATGCTTGAAAGGAATCCAACCGGTCGAGTCCCGTCGGGTCCAGCCAGCCGGCCCACACTTCCGGCGCCCCTTCCAGCAGCGGTGCTGTCCCAATCCCGGAAACGGCCACAAACGCCCAGGAAAACGCCGGTATGCCGGACTGCAGCCTACCGGTCACATCGTAGTGCATCCCCTGAATGTCCACGGCTGAACAGGCCGGAGCAATCAGTTCCCCGGCTAAGAGTTCCGGCCGTCCGGGATCCGGAACACGCCCGCTCTCGATAAACGGCGCAAGGGTCTCCGGCGCCGCTTCAAGTACAATCAGCCAGGGCGGCTCGAGCGAAGGGCGCAAATCTTCGTCCGCGGAGAAGTCGGACCGGCTCAGCAGGGCCGCTTCAGCGGGGCGCGCTGCCGCGGCAAGGGTTTCGGGGGACAGCCGCAATATTTTCACTGAAATACTGTTTGCGGAGCGCGCGTCCTCGGGCACGTTTACGAGTACGGCCGCGCGGGACCAGGGGCGGCCAGCCAGCCAGCGCCGCTCAACCTCGCCGCACATGGCCAGGACCATCGCGGCCACAACCATGCACTGCAGACCGCGGCGGATAAAAACGCCCGGGGGCGAAAAGAAAGCCGGCGGGGCCGCTGGAGGATCGGTTTCTATCTTCGCCGATGATGCATCAGACATGTGGGATCAGGCGGCATCCCGCTGAGGCGCGGCGGCAGACGGCGGGGCTGCCACGGTAACCGGACTGGACGCGGGGCACAGGTCCTCCACCATGCGGCGCATAAGCGATTCCATATACGCGCCCGTGTTCGGACCGAACCAGTTCATCAGGCCGATTTCATATCCCATCATTCCGTTCTTTTCGGTCTCGTTATAATATTTGTCGGGCGAGAGATAACCGAGATACCCCGGGGCAAAACTGGTCACCCACAGGTCGATGCCCCGCGGCGCCATACTTTCCCGCCATTCCCGGCAGAGTTCTCCGCTCACGTCGAAGGGCAGCCCGACAAAAATCACGTCACCCAGGCGCAGCGCCTGAACTGCGGCTTCCTTTTTAACGCCGGCAATCAGATAGGCCAGCGGAGAAAGCCTCCATTTAGGGGACACCGGCCGCATTTGAAACGAAGGCATGCCCACGGTAACCGACAGCGCCGCGACGTCTGCCCGGTCGGCAAATTGCGGCGGGTTGGCCGCCAGGTCGTCCACGATGAGCTTCGCGAGCGCCTGCCCCAACAGGATGATCCGGTCAGACGGAGTCGGTCCTTCCGGCGCGCGCGGACTCATTGATCCCAGACCGCCGCCGGCGTACATGGCCAGCCCTTTGATCTGCGGCGCCAGCGCCCGGCAGAGCTCCCCGGGAAATTCCGCCGTGAAATCCATCATGTCCTGGTCAAAGTTTGTCGGGTGCGCGGAGAAGCGAACCAGCACGGCCCGATCGCCATTTTCTTTTTCGAACAGCAGGTACTGCAGGGCATTGTCCACCGGGCCTTTCCGGGCACGGTTGCGGATATACTGCTCGGCATCGACCAGACGGTGCGCGAACTTTGCGGGGGCCAGGTTTTTATACGCCGCTTCGATTGCTTCGGTAATCCGGTCCGCCAGAAAAACCGGGACGGCCGGATCATAGGCGCCGGCGGAGAATTTTCCGGCAAGCCCGGGCAGGGTGCCGCCCGGCCCGCAGTGGGTGTGGCTGGCCGTGAAATAAATATTGTGGCGGTCCAAAGGGGTACGCTGCGGAGCTTTCTGCCAGACCAGATCCGACACGGTGGGCGGGGTCAGCAGCATGTCCGTGGTAACAATGGCCGCCATGTCCTTGCCATCCGCGACCACCAGTACCCGGCAGTGCAGTTCGTCCCGGACGCCTTTGGATCTTTTGCCATCGGGCCGCCCTCCGTAACCGGCCATGGGCACGCCGATGCTGGGCGTCATGTTTACTTCGGCCCAGCCGGCCTGCAGCCGCGCGGGGGTGGCGGTAAAGTCGTTGCGTCCGGCCGCTTCGTCGATATGCTGGAGGGCATTCTTATAAAAACCCTTCTCCGCGAAATGGCTGTCCCGGTAAACCGGCCACGGGCCGATGAACAACCAGAACAGGAACGCGACGGTCAGCACAATGACCAGCAAAACCAGCAGAATCCGTTTCAGCGTACGCATAAAATTTTCTCCTTCTCCGCGGATGCTTCAGGGCATATCCACGGAAGCTTTAAGCACTCCATCCGCGTAGGACGCCACAAGGTCAAACGCCTGGGGCGCTTCGTCCAACGTAAAACTGTGGGTGATCAGGGATGCCACATCGATGCGGCCGGCCTCGATCAGCGCAATGGTGCCCGGATAATTATTCAGGAAGCGGCGGCACCACCTGAGGGTGAGTTCCCGGCGCCGGGCGAACCCTACCGGAACCAGGTCATCATCATTTCCGCTGATGCCCGTCAGGACACACCGGCCGGCCGGCCGACAGGAGCGGACGGCAACCCATATGCCCTCCGGCCGGTTGGTGGCGTCGATCGCCACATCCGCTCCAGCTCCTGCGGTCCTGTCCGTCACCCACCGGACTGTCTCCAAAGCTCCTCCGTCACTCCCACCGCTCCGGGCAACCAGGGCGTCATCCACCCATCCTTTTTCCCGGGCGAAATCCACCCGGTCCTGCAACAGGTCAGCCCCCAGCACCCTGGCCGCCCCGCAGACGCGGGCCATCTGGGCCGTCAGCATCCCGATAGGGCCAAGCCCCGCGATAAAAACGGTTTCTCCCGGACGGAGCGCGGCCAGCTCAACGGTGTGCGCGGCCACGGCCGCAGGTTCAATCATCGCCGCCACCGCCGGGGGCATCGAATCCGGCACGGGGAAACAGAACCGCGCGTCCACCGTCATCATTTCGCGCATGGCGCCGTCGCATCCGGGGCCGCCCGGAAAGAACATGTGTTCACAGACGTTGTAGTGGCCGGTCCGGCACCATTCGCAGGCCATGCACGGGATCCCCGGCTCAACGGCCACCCTGCGTCCCACCAACGCGGGGTCCGCCTGCCGCCCCACTTCCACCACCACGCCGGCGTACTCGTGCCCTAAAATAGTGGGGCCTTTCAGCGCGGCGTTGCCGATCCGACCTTCCAGGTAGTAATGAATATCCGAACCGCATACTCCCACTGATTCAACGCGGATCAGCGCGTCAAACGGGCCGGGTTGCGGCTGCGGTTCCGATACCAGACGCACATCCCGGGGACCATACCACCGGGCGGCTTTAATCATTTTCATATCCATCTCCACCGCGGCATCGCGGAAAAAAACACAATTACTGACTGGATCAGCGATTATGAGGTTACGTTCGCCTACCCTTCCACCCGCCGAATGCGGACATCCGTGAAGATGTCCGCCTCATCCCGGCTGGGGCTGGAAAATTCCGACACGATCGCACCGTCCGGCCCCGCCTGAAACCAGTGCCGCGTATTGGGCGGCAGGGTATACTGTTCCCCCGGACGCAGTACAACTTCGTGAAATACCGTGTAAGCGCCATCCGGGGCGGGAGGCGGCGCGGCATGGGGATTCGGCGTCGCTTCCCCCTCGGTGTACAGGTAAACAACACCCCAGCGGCACCGGAAGGTTTCCTGTTTTCCGGGATCCGTTCCCACCGGGGGGTGGCGATGCTCGGGGCAGGTCATGCCCGGGAACATGATGAGTTCCTTGGCGCAGTAGCGGCTGTTATTTTCATACACCACTATGGCCAGGCCGGTCCGCTCGAATTCGTTCAGCGCGAAATCAGCAAGTTCCATGTTATCCAGCTCGGCCGGAGTAATGACGATACCGGCCCGGTCCAGCATGGCGGCCGCGCGACGCCGATAAACAGAAGCCGATTCCGGGTCAATCATGCCGTAAATCCTTTTCTCTTCAAATAACGCCATATATAGGATACGTCTTTCCTGGAATTTTCTCCAAACCGGCATTTTCGGTTCGAACACGCCCGGATAACCGATGCGGCATGGGAACGTATGCGGAATATCTGACCATAAGCCCGGGTTTTTTCAAAGAGCTTTGATTCTTATAACTTTTCGTGCTAAACTTAAAGTTGTCTCCCATGAGGGGTGACGATGTAATGTTGCGGGCAACCGGGAAATAGGTTGAATGATTCTGACGCAGGAGATGTGACCGTTATGAGCAACGCAAAAGAACTGAACAGTGCGAATTTTGATGAGACCATCGCAAAGGGGGTTACGCTGGTCGATTTCTGGGCCGAATGGTGCGGTCCGTGCCGGGTCATGGGCCCCCATGTGGATGCGGTTGCCCGGCAGTTTGAGGGCAAAGCAGTTGTGGCCAAGGTAAACGTTGACGAGGAGCAGCAGCTGGCTATCCGTTACGGAATCAATTCCATTCCGGCTTTTATCCTGTTTAAAGACGGGCAGCCGGTAGACCGGCTCATTGGCGTGGTCAATCCGGACGCGCTGGCCGGCATGATCAATAAATATCTCGAGGCGTAACCTTTCTGCCCAATTATCCGTTCAGCGGTAAAAACAGCGTCTCGTTAAGATTTTAATTGTCAGCGGGATCTGTTCCATGCGGTTCCCGCTGTTTTATTTTCCGGGCGCGGTATTGCCAATGGTACCATCCCAGCCCGATTTGCCATAATAGTCCGGGATTCAGGGAGCAGCAGGAGCCTGTATGCCGGTAGCGCCAGTCCGATGGGAAAATGACCGTTTAGCCATACTTGACCAGACCCGCCTGCCGGGAGAAACCGTATGGCTGTACCCCGATACGGCGGAGGAAGTCCGGGACGCCATCCGCGCGCTGCGGGTACGCGGCGCGCCGGCTATCGGGGTATGCGCCGCCTGGGGTGTCGCGCTGGCCCTGACCCGGCAGCGGCCCGAATCAGCGGAACGCGCGCTGGAAACCGTCCGTGACGCGGTATCGATACTCCGGACAGCTCGGCCGACGGCGGTCAACCTGTTCTGGGCGCTGGACCGCGTGGAGCGCGCCGCCCGTGAAACGGCAGGCGGAAAGGCTTCGGACATCACCGAATCGGTGCTGCGGGAGGCGGCGGCCATCCAGCAGGAAGACGAGGCCATGTGCGAGGCCATCGGGCGTCACGGAGTCTCCCTGATCCCGGATGGCGGGGGCGTACTGACCCACTGCAACGCGGGGTCCCTGGCAACAGCCGGTATCGGTACCGCGCTGGCGCCGCTGTACATGGCCCACGCGTCGGGACGGCGCTTCCGGGTATACGCCGATGAGACCCGCCCCCTGCTCCAGGGAGCCCGGCTGACGGCCTGGGAACTGCGCCAGGCGGGGCTGGACGTAACCGTCCTCTGTGACAACATGGCAGCGGTACTTATGGCCTCGCGCCGAGTTGATATGGTCATTGTAGGCGCGGACCGTATCGCTTCGAACGGCGACACGGCCAACAAAATCGGCACTTACGGCCTGGCCGTACTGGCCAGGGCCCATGATATTCCCTTTTACGTGGCCGCCCCATCTTCCACCTTCGATTTGACTCTGGATAACGGCTCCCAGATACCCATTGAGGAACGGGATCCGCGGGAAGTGACCTCCTGGCAGGGCATACAGATCGCGCCCGATGGGGTTCACGCGTTCAATCCCGCCTTCGATGTGACGCCGGCGGAGCTGATCACTGCCATTATCACGGAACGGGGGATCATTCAATCGCCCGACCGGGCGCGTATTGCCGCCATGTTTCGAGAGGTATCCTCATGAGCGCCGCAGTATCCCAAACCGACAGCCGGACGCGACCGCTTCGGGTGGTAGCCATTGACGGGCCGGCCGGCGCTGGAAAAAGCACGGTTGCCCGGCTGCTGGCCCGGAAACTTGGTTTTGATTACCTGGATACCGGCGCCATGTATCGCGCGGCTACATGGCATGCCTTGCATTCCGGCATTCCCATGGACAGCCCTGACGCGCTGACGGAAGCGGTTGCGTCCATGGATCTCCGGCTGGAGCCGGGACCGGAAGGGATGCGGGTCTGGGTCGGTGATACCGAAGTGACCGGCGTTATCCGGGACCCGGAAATCACCGCCAATATCTGGCGGGTGGACCAGGTGCCGGGCGTACGGCAGGTGCTGGTCCGATGGCAGCGAACCTTCGGTGAAACCCACGACACGGTCGCCGAAGGGCGGGACATGGGAACCGTTGTTTTCCCTGACGCGCCCTGTAAAATTTACATGGATGCCACGCCGGAATGCCGCGCCAAACGCCGGGCGGCGGAACTGGCCGCGAAAGGGCTGGCTGTCGATCCGGATCAGGTGCTGCGGGAAATTGTCGAGCGTGACCATAAAAACATGACCCGGGCGGTTTCTCCCCTGCGGAAAGCGGAGGATGCCGTCCTGCTTGACACGTCGGACCTGCCTTTGGATGAAGTGGTGGCCCGCGCGCTCGCGATCGCCCGGGAACGCCTGGGAATCCCCGCATGACGCGTCCCTGGCTGTTGCCTACCCAGGATTATGCTTCCGCCGCGTCGCTGGCCCGGTCGCTGAGGATCAGCCCCAT
>JAKOTZ010000174.1 GCA_029776995.1 Candidatus Hydrogenedentota bacterium | reverse complement strand
GGTATTCAGGCCGCGAAAATTGGCGGAAGGCATGGAAATACCCCGGAAATTCCGGCCTGTCAATGTGCTGGCCAGCGCCATGACCACCATGAACGGCTATATGGGGGTCGCGTCTATTTTCGCCTCTATCGCCCAGGACTACCGATGGGCGGCCACCTGTATTCTGCTGGCTATTCTCTTCGATATGCTGGACGGGTTTGTCGCCCGTCTGACACGCACGGTTTCAGAATTCGGGAAACAGCTGGACAGCCTGTGTGACGCCATATCCTTTGGCGTGGCTCCAGCCGTGCTGATTTTTATGGTGTACCTTCCCGAAGGGCTGAAACTGCAGCTTCCCGCGCGGGCGGAAGACCTGCTGGATAAAACCGGCGCGTACATCGGCATTATCTACGTGATCTGCACGCTGCTTCGCCTGGCCCGCTTCAATACCTTTCAGGCCGACCTTCGGGATTCCTTCATCGGCCTGCCCTCCCCGGCCGCGGGCGGCACGCTTGCCGCATGCATACTGTTCCTGCACCACTTTGAATCCCTAAACCGTCCCCTGGACTCCTTGGCCTATTTCCTGCTTGGGCCGTTTACGGTTCTGCTGGCTCTGCTGATGGTCAGCTCCATCCGCTATCCCAAGGGACGTCTGAAAACCCTGGTGCTCAAGCCCCAGCACGCGTATGTTACGCTGGCGGGCGTTGCTTTCATCATCGCTGTCATCCACTACGCGCTGACCCGTTCTGCTTCGCTGGTGCTGTTTCCCCTGGCGTTGCTCTATGTGGTCTTTGGGCCGGCGGAAGCGGTTTATGCCTCGGTCACAGGCCGCAAACTGCTCTCCGGTGGGAGAAAACACCGAGGCGGCAACTCCGGTAATGCGGACGCCGATCCATCCCCAGTTCCCCCATCTGAAGCATCAGATGTAAACATGCACGACTCTCCGGAGGAAAAATAGTCCAACCGGCATTCTCCCGGCTTAGCCGTCAGTCGGGTTTCCCGGTCCCCGGTAAAAAGCCGTGCTTCGGTACCAGGCTGCGGTTTCCTCCAAAATTACTTTCAGAATCGCCGCCAGCGGCACGGCAATCAGCACGCCGAGCAGGCCCAGCAGGCTGCTGAAGACCAGCAGCGCCACAATCACCCAGACCGGATTGAGCCCCACCTGCCCGCCGACAATTCTTGGCGTCAGGAAATAACTCTCCAACAGCTGCACCAGCACGAATACCGCCAGCACCCCCAACAGGTGGCGGTCCAGCCCGTAATAGAGCAGGGTCATGCCGAAGGCGGGAACGACCGTCAGGCTCGGGCCGATGTAAGGTATGAAACTCAGCGCGCCTCCCACCAGCCCGATTACCAGACCAAATGGAACCCCCGTCAGCCAGAAACCCAGGCTGTACAAAATCATCAGCACGAAGCAAACCAGCAGCTGTCCCCGCAGAAAGGCCTGCAACTGATGGTCAATCCGCGCCATGATCGCGCCAAGCCGGGGGCGAAACCGGGGGGGGATCAGTTCCACAGCGCCCTGTTCCAGCTTGCGGTAGTCGCTCATAAGATAAATGGCCACCACAACAAACAG
Organism: Candidatus Hydrogenedentota bacterium; assembly: GCA_029776995.1. Classification (GTDB taxonomy): domain Bacteria; phylum Hydrogenedentota; class Hydrogenedentia; order Hydrogenedentales; family CAITNO01; genus JAGPFE01. The sequence continues at coordinate 517 of JAKOTZ010000174.1, read as the reverse complement.
CGACAGATCAATCAGAAAACGCGCGAACCGGATAGCAACTCCGGAAACATTCTGCAAAAACTGCGCGGCGCTCTGACCGGTTACCCAGCTTAACTCGGCAATGCGCTGCCCATAATCCCGCAGGAAGTTCATGGCATTCCGGCCGATAAGATCGCCCAGCCGTTCAAGAATAACCGCGCGTTCGTTATAGTTTTCCTGACCTTGGGGCGCCCATCCCAGCGCTTCGACAATCTCGCGCAGGGGAAGGCGGTCCAGCCACGCGTCGATCGGCGCGCTGGCCAGTCCTTCCCGGGCCGCTACGGCCAGGCGATTGGCCTCCCGTACAGCCGAAGTAACCACCATGGCCGGCACCATAACGGCCGCAATCAGCACCAGGGTAGCCACCACCACAATGGTGACCTTTCGGGGAATCCCGCGCGATTCCAGCCAGTCGACAACCGGATGGAAACAGTACGCCACGACCATGCCGAGAAGCACCGGCGTCAGCACCGGCAAAAAAATCCAAAACAACAGTGCT
>JAKOTZ010000169.1 GCA_029776995.1 Candidatus Hydrogenedentota bacterium | reverse complement strand
ACCCGGGGCGCCCGATCCCTCCGGAGACGCCGCACCAAATGCTGCCACCGGGGAACACAAAACGCTCCCCATGAACAGCATACTGACAATACAGATAAACCGACTGGCGAACTGAACCCCGCTCGACATATTCGACCCTTTCTTAGTTGAGAAGATTTTCTTTCTGGCGTGTTTTTAAACGGGTTACTGCTGGGCGATCTGTGGGAAATCTTTGGGTTTATTTATTATACCACGAAAATTTTAAAATAAGATAATTTTAGATATTAATTACAAAAGTTTTTAATAATTAACATAAAACTTACATTACTAAACAGATAGAATACGCACAGGGATATCAATATTTGGGACAGGCTGGAAGGGTTTCCCTTTGGCACGATATTCTTAGTCTTTCCTGCGGGTGGAAAGGTTGTCCTCCTTGCTATCGGAATGGTTTGTAAATCAGAGGCGATCCCATTGAAGTCATCCAGGATTTCGAAAACGCCGATTTTTCGGTCCGGGCGGCAATCCGGGAGGTTGGCCGGGACTCCACGCAACGGCCTGGGCTGTACAGAGAGGCTACACTGTGCTTACCGAGGGTAACGGATCCTCTTGCTGCGCCCGATGCGGGCTGGAGAGGGAGGACAGCCCCGCGCTACCGGAGGACCAGAACCGATTCGGAGCATCAGGGTTCGGGAACTTATCCGGGCGGGTGGGGTTAAATCCCACAGGCAGGCACCCGGCCGAAGGGGCACGGCGCCGGCGGTTTCCGTCCTGTTGGGGCGGCATACCGGTCGGCCCATTACGCCCGCGCGCGGGGGCAACGCCTACCCAGGTTGTGGTCAGGTTACGGCTGGAGCCCATTACGCCCGCGCGCGGGGGCAACCACGCGGCTGGCGGACAATGGACGTCGTCCACGTGACCATTGCGCCCGCCCGCGCGGGATAGCCAACCAGCAGACCTGGACCGAGTGCGTCCGGAAAGGAACGTTATGCGGTTTTTCAGCATCCTGACCCTGATCACGCTGTATTTGGCCATGGCGGGCAGCGCGCCGGCCGCAATCACCGTGGAACCGGAAGGGGTATACCATCCGGCAGCAGCCACATCAGCCTATACAGAAGACTGGGATCCGGATACCGGCGGCGTCCTTGAGGTGTTCGTCCGCAACACCGGCAACGAGGCGGCCACGCTGTCAGGCATCATCCTGAACGGAGCGGCGCCGCCATCCTGGCCGGGAGTGAAATGGTGGCGTTTCTGGCCGGAGGCTGTGCCGCCCGGGGGAGTCGCCACGCTGACCGTGAAAAGCGTCGGCGCGCCGCTGGAGCCCGGATCCGCCGTGGAAGTGACGGTTCATAGCCAGGAGGGACAGAGCGCCTCGGCAACGGTACAGTGCCTGGATTCACGGCTCCGCCTGGGCGCCGCGCTGGCCGCGCCGGATTTCCGCCGCATTTATCTCTACGCGCGCAATGACCATTCCGCGGATATCGAGGTGGACGCCATCCGGCTGAACGTCGAGGAATCCACGCCCGCGCAGCCGGGGCGGATCACGGCGCTGGGCGGATCCTGGACGGTTCCGGCGGGAGGCGTACGGATTTTCACAGCTCAATGGGGCGCGCCTCTGGCCCCGCTGACACCCATGGCCATCCGTATCCTGTGGCGGGAAGCAGGCGCGCCGGCGCGGGACCCAGCCTGCGGCGGCGGCATGGTCCGGGTCACGGCGCCGGAGTATCTGCTGGGCACCTGGAGCACGGACCTGCGGGACTACCCCGGCCGAACCTGGGAAGCCCGGGCGCTGGGGATCAACGCGAACCTGCCCGGCGGTCAGCGGTATGACACGGTCCGGGAACTTTGGGAAACCGCCTTCCTGTCCCATTCCCTGACTTACGCGGCCGGATCCCTTACGACGGAGACGGTACAGAACGCCGCGCCGGCATCCGGTTACCATGGCTGGATGCTGCGGGATGAGCCGGACATGTCGCCTGAGGACAACCCTTCTCCGGACCTGGTCCAGGAGAACCAGGCGATCTGGCGCGGTGATCCGAACCACCCCACCTGGATCAACCTGGCCACCACGGCGGCCTACAGCGAATACGGCACGTTCACGGACATCGCGTGCATGGACCACTACGCCATGTTCGGCGCGTTCACCAATATTCCCGGCACCTGGCTGATCCGGGTGTCCGACATGGAAGAAGCCCTGGAATGGACCCGCCTGCTGAAACAGAACATTGAACCGCGGCCCGTGTGGGCATGGGCCCAGCTGGCCGGTTCTATGTGGTGGGGCCAGCCCGAGCCCTGGGGAGTCAATTACCAGTTCTGGGCGCACGCGATGGCAGGGGCAAAATCCGTTTTCTGGTTCAGCTACGGTCCCGGCGACCAGGACAACCCGGACTATGCCCCGGCTGTGGCCATGGCGGCGCGGATCTTCCGCCAGGCCGCGCCGGTCCGGAACCTGCTGTATTACGGAGAACCGGTTGAACCCCGGGCGGTCCAGCCAGACAGCCCGCTGATCGCGCGCCTGCTGGTCGGTCCTGAAGCGGCCGTGGCCATGGTACTGAACAATAATTATCAGATCGGAGGCACCACGCCGCTCCAGCCCGTATACGAACGCGGAGCGGCGGAAGGATGGGTGGAGTTTGCCCTCCCCGACTGGCTGGACACCGAAGAAATCCTGCGGATCACCGAGACGGGCAGCGAACCGGCCGAGGCAAGCGTATCCGACGGCATATTGCGGCTGCAGGTAAGCCTGGGCCCCGAGGAAACCGGCGTGTTCACCGTCGGCCCCAAAGACCGGACAGCGCCCGAAGCGGTATCCCGGGCCATTGTGACCTGGAAAAACGACGGCGCGCCCGGGCTGCACTGGGCAGAACCCCGAGATAATCGGGGCGTCGCCCAGTATGAAGTTTTGCGCAATGGACAGCCGCTGGGTACGACGCCGTACCCCGTGTGGCCGCTGGCGCCGGATACAGATTGGCGGGACGGATTCACCGTCCGGGCCGTGGATGCCGCGGGCAACGCGGGCGGCTTTTCGCCAACCGCCCGGATAAACTGTTCCGATTTTCCGGCGGCCGAATGGGGCATGGGCTGGAAAGCCGTTTCCGGGGCGTCATCCCAGCAGACCGCCGCGGGAGGCATCACGGCGGTAAGCGACGGCGGCACCCTGCGTTTCCAGGGTCCCGCCATGGCCATGCCCGCCTCATCAGCACCGCGGATCCGGGCCATCATGGAACTGCCGGCTGGGGCGTCACCCCGCATCGAATGGCAACGGACGGACGCCCCGACGTGGGACAGCGCCCGACGGATAACGCTGACGCCATGGAGCGGCAAATCAGGGCCGTTCTCCCTGTTTGAAGCGGATCTGTCCGCCAGCGGCGAGTGGCGTGACCAGATCAGCCGGGTCCGGCTGGTGGTCACCGGGCTCCAGGCCGGCCAGGAGGCGGCGCTGCGGCTGGTTCATTTCGCGCCGGAGGGACTGGACGCCGACGCAGACGGAGACGCCCTCAAAGACGGCGAAGAGTACCTGCTGGCATCGGATCCGTTCGCCGCGGACAGCGACGGCGACGGGCTGTCTGACGGCGACGAAGTACTAGTCCACGGCACCGACCCTACCCGCGCCGAGACCGACGGCGACGGTTTGTCTGACCGGGAGGAACTGCGCTGGGGCAGCGATCCCCGGGACCTGCTGGACACCGCCCAGGTTCCGGCAGGCGGCGCCGCGGCATGGCTGCTGCTGCTTCTGCTGCCGGTACTGGCGGGGATGCTGCTGTCCGTTCCGCGCCGGGCGTCCGCCAGGGTGCGCCGCTGAAAAAAAGCGTGTTACAATGCCTCCCGCAACCGGTCGCTTCAACCGGCGGAAAGGCGTTATGTCCCTGTTCGTTTTCGGACTGAACCACCACACCAGCCCCCTGGCCCTGCGGGAAGCCCTGATGGTCCCGCCGCCGGAACTCTCCGGGGCGCTGCGGGCCTTCCACGGCCGCGTGGCGGCGGCCGGCGATCCGCATCCGGGCGTGGCGCTGCTGCAAACCTGCAACCGGTTCGAATGGTATATCCGCGCGCAGCTTCCGCCGGCCCGGGCGCGGGAGGAAGTGCTGGCGTGGATGGCCGCGCGCGGGGGCAGCAGCCTGGTTCCGTCCCTGGACACGGCGCTGTATGAATACGCCCAGGAAGACGCGGTACGGCACGTGTTCCGGGTGGCCGCCAGCCTGGACAGCCTGGTCGTCGGCGAAACCGAAATCCTGGGGCAGGTACAGGCCGCCTATGAACAGGCCCGGGAGGCGGGCGTTATCGACCGGGTGCTGGGGATGCTGTTCCAGCGGGCCATCCGGATCGGAAAAGAGGTCCGCGAAAAAACGCCCATCGGCAACGGGAAGGTATCGATCGCGTCGATCGCGGTGGATCTGGCGGAAACGGTCCTGCGGGACATCGCCGGTAAAACCGCCATGGTGATCGGCTCGGGCGCCATGAGCGAAGCGGCCCTCGCCCGCCTCATGGAACGGGGTATCGGCCAGGTGATCGTGCTGAACCGGACCTTCGAGCGGGCCCGGGAACTGGCGGAACGGTTCCGCGGCGAGGCCGGACCGCTGGACGTGCTCCGGAACCACCTGCACCGGGCTGACATCATCATCAGTTCCACCGGGGCGCCCGAACCCATTCTCGGGGTGGAAGCTTTCCGCGACGCCATGGCGCGCCGCCGGGGCAATCCCATCCTCCTGATCGATATCGCCGTGCCCCGGGACGTGGACCCTGCTGTGGGCGCCCTGGAAAACGTGTTTTACTATGATATCGACAGCCTGGAAAGCCAGGCCAGGATCAGCCAGCAGCAACGCGCCCGCGCCATCGCCGCGGCCGAACAGCTCGTGGAGGAAGCCGTGAAAGGATTTGGATCGTGGCGGCGCGGCCTGAGCGCTGAGCCCGTGGTCATCGCTCTTACCCGACACTTTGAATCGGCGCGGGAAAGAGAACTGTGCCGGATGCGCGCCAAACTGGACGCGCTGCCGCCCGAACAGCGGGAACTGGTGGAACAGGTTGCCGCGCGCATCGTGGGCAGCCTGCTGCACCGCCCGCTGGAAGCGCTCAAAGCCGCCGCTGCCCAGGGAGATGCCGCGGAACTCTTCAGCGCGGTGGAACGCCTGTTCGGACTGCCCCGCCAGAATAACGCCGAAGCCTCTGACGGGGATTCGGATGCACCATGCTGAAACGGCTGGTTATCGGCACCCGGGGCAGTGAACTCGCGCTGGCCCAAAGCCGGTCCGTAGCCGCGGCGCTGGAATCGGCATGGCCGGGCCTGTCGGTAGAGCTGAAGATTATGGTGACCCAGGGCGACCGGCAAACCGACCGTCCGTTGCCGGAAATCGGGGGCAAAGGCCTGTTCACCCGGGAACTGGAAGAAGCGCTGCGCGCAGGCGCGATCGACCTGGCCGTGCACAGCCTGAAAGACCTGCCCGTGGAGGACACTCCCGGATTGCGCGTGGGGGCGGTCACGGCCCGGGAAGCCCGGGAAGACGCGCTGTATTCGCTGGAAGGATGGGACTTCGCTGCCCTGCCGCCCCGGGCGCGGGTAGGCACCTCCAGCCCCCGGCGGGCCGCCCAGGCCGCCCGAATCCGGCCCGACCTGGAAATCGCTCCGCTGCGCGGGAATGTCCCCACCCGGATGCGCCGGGTGGAGGAAGGTCGTTTCGACGCCACCCTGCTGGCCGAAGCGGGACTCCGCCGGCTGGGACATTTCGATCCGCAACGGTGCGTCCGCCTGCCGCTGGAACAGATGGTGCCTGCTCCGGGACAGGGCGCGCTGGCGCTGCAGTGCCGGGCAGGCGACCGCGAGACCCTGGAACGGATCGCGCCGCTGCACGATCCGGCCACGGCGCTGGAAACCCACATTGAACGGGCCTTCCTGCGGGCGCTGGGAGGCGGATGCGCGGTGCCGGTGGGGGCGGCATGTGTCGCCGACGGCGAACGCCTGACCCTTCGGGTTTTCCGGGATCCATGGACATTCTCCGTTAGGGGAGACGCATCATGCCCTGACGATCTGGTGTCCCGCGCCATGGCGGAATTGCGCGCCCGCGAACAGGGAACCCTTGCGGGGCTGCGGGTGCTGGTCACCCGGACCCGGGACCAGTCCGGTACCCTTTCAGCCCTGCTGGAATCCCGGGGCGCGGTGACGCTCGAACTTCCGCTGATCGAAGTGGCGGAACAGGACGACTCAATTCCAGATGCCCGGGGCGCGGACCTCGTAGTCTTCACCAGCGCCAACGGCGTTCGGACTTTTGCGTCGCTGTTGCAGCGCCGGGGATTGCCGGCAGAACCCTGGCAAAACCTTCCGGCCGCCGTGATCGGACCCGGCACGGCGCGGACCGCGGAACAGCATGGGTTCCGGGTGGAGTTGACCGCCGAACAGTCCGTTGCGGAATCGTTCCTCGAATCCCTCCGGAACTGGCGGGGCGGTCCCGCCGGAAAACGGATCGTCGTGGTCCAGGGTGAACAGGCCCGGGATACCCTGTGTCGGGGGCTCCGGGAGGCCGGCGCCGCCGTGGAACGGATCACCCCTTACCGCACCTGCTGCAGGGCCGCCATCAGCCCAACCGAGGCGGCCGCCCTCGAAGCGTTCCGGCCCGACGTGGTCACCTTCACCAGCGGCACCACCGCGCGGGCGTACGCAAACGCGGTGCCGGTCCCCCTGCGCGAGACTTTGGAATCAACCGGGACCCGCTACGTCGCCATCGGCCCGCAAACTGCCCGGGCCGCAGCAGACGCGGGTCTGGCCCTCAGCCGCACCGCCGAACGGCATGACCTGGAAGGGCTGGTCCAGGCCGTGGAACACCTGGCCATATCTATCCGCGGGAATCCCGCGCGAGGCCATCATTAGGACCGCCTGCCACAGCTGCCACACACCACAGGCGCGCGGCGGCACGTTCCGTGTCCGAAAGCCGCGGCAGAGGCACCGCGCCTCTGGAGGATCCGTATCGGCGACGCAGGCTGCTGCCTCAGGCGAGTTTCACAGTGACTTCGAGGGTACTGCCCGAAGTGAGCGGACACGGGCTGGAAAAGACACACTCCACGGTGTCGTCCCGAACGAAGGCTTCACATTCGAGCGTGCGGCCGTCGAGCTTCACTTCGACAGCGCCCAGAGACTGTCCCGCGGGCAGGTTCAGGCGCAGAACGTTTATCCGGGTGTCTCCGTAAACGCATTCGATCCGGTTGCGCTGGACCGCGGCATCCCTGCGCTGTTCGAAGGTAATCCAGGCGTCGGGCACGGTGTAGAGGGCGCGGAAATTTTCGGGCGTGATCTTGGGAGCGAACCCCAGGATACCCCGCGGGCCGTGGCAGTAGAAACCGCCCAGCGCGAGCCATACGCCCCAGCTGGCCATGGCCCGGACATAATGGTCGCCGCATTCGACCTCGTTGTACGGGTTCGCCAGGGACGGGTGATAGCGGTCATGCACGGCCCTGCAGATGACGATGGCTTCCTCGAGCATACCTTCGCGGACCATGTGCCCGGCCACCTGGTACTCAATGCCGGTCCACACTTCTTCGCGATAGGCCACGCCTTCCCGCATGTGGTTTCCGGCCGGCCAGGTACAGGTGAACAGGCCGGCGTGTCCGGGCGTAATGAACCATCGGAAAGGCGGATATTTCTCATTGAAAGGCCCCACATCCGGAGCCCAGTTGTACTTCCAGACCGAGCGCAGGGCCTGGCGGACTTTCTCCGGATCATAGATATAGCCCAGCCCGAGCTGGTGCGCCCAGCCCTGTCCGAACACCTGGTCCGACAGGCAGCCGTCGGCGTACTGGTGCTTGGGATGTTTTTCCAGATCGACGTCCTGGATGAAGTATTCGCCGTTCCAGAGGCGTTCTTCAGTAAGCTTTTTGCCGGAGGCAAACAGTCGGGCGCATTCTTCCGCGGTCACCATATCGCCCATTTCGCGGGCCATCTCTTCGCCGGCCCGCAACGCGGCGAGGTAAAGGCTGCCCACAAAGGTGTTGGCGCCGAAAAAGTTGATGTCATAGGTGTTGTGCTGGCTGTCCTCGATGAGGCCGTCGCCGTTCTCATCGTGGGAAATGGAAAATTTGAGGGCTTTTCGGATCCGGGGCCAGTTGCGCTGCAGGAAGGTGTTGTCCCGGGACATGAGGTGTTCCCGGTATGCCTTGAGGATGGTGCCGCACTGTCCGTCGGCGGCGTAATTGTCATCGCCGCGGAAACCGACCAGGCCGGTGTCATCGTGGAAGCCGCCGCCTTCGTCGCGGTTGCGGAAGTCCTGCATTTCACGGACCCGGCGTTCGAGTTCCGGGAACAGCCGTGCCATGCCGTGCGCGTAGTTCCAGACATGGGAGCAGTTGCCGTGACAGCAGGCGACGCCTTCCCAGCCGTGGATGCGGCCGTCATGCCACCACTCGAATGAGCCCGTTCCCAGGTAACTGATGGTGGAGTGAAGCCGGTCGATCAGCCAGTAGGGCAGCGTGGAATCATACAGGCGGTCCCGCCACAGGCGGGTGGGGCCGGCCAGGCGGCCGTAATTTTCCAGCACGTAGTCCGCCACCGCGGCGGCATCGGCAAACCGCTGGGCGTAATAATTCCGCTTGCCGTTTGCCTTGTGCGGAAAATGCCAGGCAAGGACAAAGCGGAAGGTATAGCGGTTACCCGGCCCGAGCCGCACGGGAGGCGCAGCCAGGGCAACGCCCCGCTGTTCGCCGGCGGAATAATCCTCATCGCCGTCGCCCAGGTTTAGGGGCATGGGCCATTCGCGGCTCCGCAGTGCACGGCCCATCCAGGTGTCCGGGCGGGCCGCGTCGCGTTCCTCCACGGCGAGGCACAGGGTACCCCAGTCGGGCCGTCGGTCAGCGGGAATGTTGCGCTGTTCCATGGGTCGGTCGGTAAAAACAAAATGATCGATGTTGACGTGTCCCCATGCCCCTTTAAATTCGTCCACTATTTCGATTCGCGCCGTCTTTCCTTCGAGTCCCCGCACATCCCATGTTTTCCAGACCAGACGCTCTTCGGCATGGCCGCAATCGCGCCGCACAATCTTGCCATCCACCAGGAGACGCGCCTCGGTGAAGGCACCGTGAGGTCCTGGTCCTATCAGAAAGCTGATAAACCGACGGGGAATAACAAATTCCGGTGAAATCAGCTTGCCGGTCAACTCATCACTTCCCTGAAAGGATCCCGCGAATTTTTTACCCTCAAATCCGCTCACCGGCTGCTGGCTGCCTACCGGGCCACTGACCGGCCCCTTGCCGAAGGCTTCGCCTTCCGTTTTCCAATCACCGTAATCCTCCCCTTCGAAATCGGCGAATACGATGTCCTCCCTTGGGGGTGGCGTGGCGGCCAGTTCGGCTTCGGTAGGAAGCCGCACCCCAAACCGGGCCTGCACCCGTTCGGGCGTCCTGTGCCACCGGAGCGTCCGCCATATGGCTGTTTCGATATCCCGGCTGTTGTGATAGACCAAATTCTCGATCAGGCCCGCCACGGAGACCTCGATGGGCCATTCCGTATCGTTGTGGACCGTATATTCCAGGATGGTGGCGGGCAACGCGGAGTCCTCGGCATTCAGGGGAATCCACGGCGTAAAGGCTTCAAGCGACACCCAGACCGGCACGGCAGGATCCCGATAGGTAACGGTGCCGACCGGAAACTCACCGCGGAAGGTGACCGACTCCCAGGATTCCCGGTTCAGCAGGCGAACAATGCCCTCTCCGCCGTCATGGCAGTAGAGCAGGGCAAACTCCTGGAAAAAGGGCCGGGGCGGCTTTCGACGTTCATAGGTGGATCCGGTGTATCCGATCCAGTGCGATCCCGCATTGTTACAGATCTGCCACTCGCCCAGCCGACCGTCACCGCATAAATACAGCTGCCCGGAACCGATGCCGCTGCAGGGCATGCCGATAGGTTCGAGGTCCGCGCCGGAGAAGACTTCCTTTTCGCCGCGTTCGAAAAGGCCGCGCACCCAGGCGGGATCGAGTTTCTTATCAGCCGGCACGGGGTGGCCTGGATCGGCCTGGAAGGGACCGGCCATCACGCGGCGGTGCGCCCCCGCGGCGAGCACGGCCATGCCGGCGATTTGAATGAACTGCCTGCGGTTCAGGCTGAAGGAGGAAATTGATGTGTTGGGGGAGTTTCCGCATTGACATTTGCTGTTGGCGCCGCACTGATCCATGGGATGCTCCTTCTCTGGGTCTTATAAGTAATCGATGTCTAAATGATACACATCTCCCGCTCCGAGCGCAACATTACCGCGGATCAGCATCCTTTTTTCATACTGTTCCGCCGGCAGGATCGGAAACTGTATCCCGCCGCGACGTGAAACCTTCCACGTTTTATCCGGATACCGCGCCAGCGCCGTCCGCGGCCCGGGTCACGTAGGTTTCCCCCGCGCGGCCGGTGGCTTCCTGATAGCGACGGGACAGCTCCGCGCAGAACCGGTCCGCGTCATCCCGCAGGACCAGGCTGACCGTACAGCCGCCAAAGCCCGCGCCGGTCATCCGCGACCCCAGACAGCCGGGCAGGGACCGCGCGATCGACGTCATCGCGTCGAGTTCCCGGTTGGTGACCTCATAGTCCTCCCGGAGGCTGCGGTCCGATTCGTTCATCAGGATACCGAACCGGACGAGATCGCCGGCGCTGAGGGCCTCGCAGGCTTCCCGGGTCCGGTCATTCTCGGTAATGACATGCCGGGCCCGCCGGTAGACCACTTCGGACATGCCGCCGCGCGCGGCGTCCAGATCCGACGCGGTGAAATCCCGCAGGTGCGTGCCTTCCCGGCCGGTCTTTTCCCGCAGCACCCGGACCGCTTCCCCGCATTCCGCCACCCGCTCGTTGTATTTGGAGCCGGTCAGTCCCCGGGGGCAGTTGGTGTTGGCGATCACAAAGACCGCCTGTTCCATGACCACGGGCACGAGGCGGCGTTCGAGGCTGCGGCAGTCGAGGAACAGGGCATGGTCCGCCCGCCCGCAGCGGGATATGAACTGGTCCATGATGCCGCTGCTCAGGCCGAGAAAGCCGTTTTCAACACGCTGGCCCAGCCGGGCGGCTTCAGCGTCATCCAGCCGGAACCCGCCCAATGCTTCAAAAAAGGCCAGCGCCGCCATTTCCAGCGCGGCGCTGCTGCTCAGGCCGCAGCCCAGGGGCACGTCGCCAAGGATCACGGCTTCCGCGCCGGAAACCGGCCTGCCCAGCCGCTGCAGTTCGAGCGCCACGCCCAGCAGGTAGTCCGCCCAGGGCGCGTCAGGCTGGCGGGCGATCGCATTCAGCGAAAATTCGCCGGCGGCGCCCAGATTTTCCGCCCAGAGCCGAAGGACCGGCTCATTGAGGGGGCGTCCGGCGATCATGGTATCCCGCTCGATGGCCATGGGCAGCACAAACCCATGGTTGTAGTCGGTATGTTCGCCGATGAGGTTGACCCGGCCGGGCGCCCGGGCGATTACAGCCGGGGCCGAGCCGAAACGTTCGGAAAATATCTGCGCGCACCGCGAGGCATCAACAGCCATAATTAAATCCTCCCAGTCATAATCCGCATGGCCGTGTGTCATTTTTCCGCCGCGGGCGCAGCGCCGGCGGCGATCCAGTCCTCGTTAAAACACACGTGTTTAATTGAGCTCCCCTCCGTTCCGTCCTGGCGCCAGGAATAGGTCAGGTGAATCATGCCGTCCCGGGCCTGAATGACAGAGGGATAGGAAAAGTTTCCTTTGTTTTCCTCCACCTTTTCGACGGACCTGCTTACGGGCCATGTGCGCCCTTCATCCTCGGAAAGAAAAACGGTGAGCCGGTGCCGCCCCTGGAAAGTATCGTTACCCACCAGAAGCCAGCGTCCCGACCGCAGAACCAGCGTCTCCACGCTGGAACCGGGGTTGCGGATGTCGAGGGCATCCACGGGCCCCCAGGACATGCCGCCATCGCGGCTTTCGCTGACCCGGACGAAATGGGGAAAACCGTTGTCCCGCATAAAAGCCACAATGGTGCCGTCCTTCCGCCGGGCAAAGCTGGGCTGGATATTGGCGATTTTCAGGGGATCGGGATCCAGGATGGGATAACTGAACTGCCAGGTTTTGCCCCAGTCTTCAGTCCAGGCCGCAAGGCTGCAGTTGAACACATCGGAATACAACCCCAGCAGCATCCGCTGTTCGCCAACCATAATGGGATGAATCCGGGTCATCCACCCCAGACGCTGATGCAGCTTGACGCCGGCTTTTTTCGCGGCGTCTTCGATCTCCTTTTTGATTTTCGGTTCGACCTCGAGGAAGGGGTCCAGCATGTCGAGGCCTTTTTCAACCACCGCCTGGAAGCGCTGTTCCAGATCGCGGGGACGGGCATGAATGACATCCTGCCATTTCCATACCGGGGGACCGTCGCCTTCGTAATCTTCGGCGATCCGGCATTTCAGCAGGGACCCGCCCCATTCATTGTCCTGCACGGTGATCCAGAAGAGCCAGAGAACGCCCCGGGGATCAACAAAGAGAACAGGATTGCAATCCGGCAGATCCGGCGTGTCGGCCATTTCGAAGGGTTCGGACCATCCTCCGCCGGGGCGTTTACGGGCGCCAAGCAGCTTCACGTCATCAGCGGTGCGTTCACCGCTGCCGTGGAACCAGACTGCCAACAGGTTCCCGGCCGGGGTTTCCACGACAGAGGAACCGTGGTTATGCCAGGGCTCCGGCGGAAAGATCAGTTCTCCCTCGAACATGGGGGCGGTGATTACGGCCGTGGCGATCAGCAGGCTTGCCAGCGACATCTGTTGCTCCTTTCCGGGTTGGGGCGGCATCCATGCCCATCTATTGTACGGGTATCGAGGGCCGGATTCCACCACCCGGCAACGCCGGCAGGGCACAGTTCACCTGCCGCAAAAGCAACGCGGCGGGAGCCGTTTGATCGACTCCCGCTGCGGGATCGGCGTCAGCGGTTTCCCGCTGTCAGGGGGTTACTTTCTGCGACGGACCGCCGCCGCGCCGGCCAGCGCAGTCAGGGCCGCCAGGGCCGCCAGTCCGATACCACCCGCGACCGGCACGCCCGGATCATACGTGATGGTTGCCGGACCGACGATGATGGATTCGAACTCGTCGGAGACTTCGCACTGGTAGGAGCCGGCGAGAGACTGCTCGAAGTTGCTGATGCTCAGCGTGTTGCTGTTGGTGCCCGA
>JAKOTZ010000162.1 GCA_029776995.1 Candidatus Hydrogenedentota bacterium | reverse complement strand
GAACTTATCTTCTTCGTATTTTCCGCCCAGGAACCACCATGCCTTTTTGGTTTTCATGGACTTCCGCAGGCGTCGGTCCGAAATGGCTTCGTTGCCTTCAATTTTAATGCTGCGGATACGGGCCTTTTTGCCTTCCGTGATGGTGTAGATCAGCCGAACCCGCGAAACCCCGATATTCTCGGCCACCGCGTCGACGATCGTGTTGGCGAAACCTTTGCCCTCGTACAGGTCCAGGATGGCCTGGCGTTCCTGGTCATAGGCTTCGGGCAGGAACGAGTCCCCTTCGCGCATGGACAACACGGCCCGAATGGCGCGATCCTTGATCTTGCGGTTTCCGATAATGCGGACTTCTTCAACGACACGCTTTTCCTTGACCTCAACCAGCACAACGAGTTTGCCGGCGTCCTCGACAACGCCAATATTGACCGTGTCGAAGTAGTTGAGCTCATAAAGGCGGCGGATGTCCCTGGTCACCGCGCCGCGGCTGAACGGCGCGCCGGGCTTGAGTTCCATCCGGGCCAGCACGGCCTGTTCACTGACCCGCTCCAGCCCCGAAAACCGGACTTCATCCACGTTCCGGCCTTCATAATCCTGGGCTGCCGCCATCCCAGCCGCGATCAGCGCCCATACCAACGTGAATACAAGATGTTTTGCGTTCAAAGCTGAACCCCTTCTGTGACAGGATCCCGAACTTCAAATACCAGCCGGTCCCCGATATCGCTGGGACGCACCAGGATCGTGGTTCCGGGCTTTAAACCGCCCCGCAACAACAATTCTGCGAGGGGATCTTCCACATACTGCTGCACGGCGCGGCGCAGCGGCCTGGCGCCGTACTCTTCACTGGTGCCTTCACGCACCAGATAATCTTTCGCTTCTTCCGTGAACTCCAGATTCAGCCCGCGCTCCCGCAGCCGGCCTATCACTCCCGCCGTTTCAATGTCAACGATCTTGAGCAGATGCTCACGGGTCAGTCGGTGGAACACCACAATTTCATCAATCCGGTTCAGGAACTCCGGATTAAATACCTTACGGGCTTCTTCCAGCACCCGTTCCTTAAGCCGGTTATGTTCTTCACCCTCATCATCCGTCCGGAAGCCCAGCGGGGCAGTACGGCCGATGCGTTTGGCGCCCGCGTTCGAGGTCATCATCACCACCGTGTTGCGGAAATCCACCTTCCGGCCGGAGGCGTCCGTCATATGGCCTTCCTCCAGGACCTGTAGCAGGGCGTTGAAAACATCCGGATGGGCCTTTTCGATTTCGTCGAACAGCACAACCGAATACGGCCGGCGCCGCACCTGTTCGGTCAGCTGCCCACCCTCATCGTAACCGACATATCCGGGCGGCGCGCCCATCAGCCGGGACACCGCGAATTTTTCCATGTACTCCGACATGTCGATGGTAATCAGTGCCTCGCGGCTCCCAAACAGGAACTCCGCGAGCGCTTTGGCCAACAGGGTTTTGCCCACACCGGTTGGCCCAAGCAACAGGAAGGAGCCCACCGGACGGTTCCGGTCGCGCAGGCCCGCCCGAGAACGCTGAATCGCCCGGGTAATCGCGTCCACGGCCTCTTCCTGCCCCACCACCACCTTGTGGAGTTCCTCCCGCATCCGCAACAGCCGCGCGGATTCCTCCTCTTCAATTTTTGTCAGCGGGACGCCGGTCATCCTCGAAACAATATAAGCCACATCCTCCGCTGTAACTACCGTTTCCGATGAGTCCCGCCGTTTTTCCCACTCTTTCCTGGCCTCTTCCAGCCGGGCAATCAGGCTGCGCTCTTTATCCCGGAGGCTTGCCGCTTTTTCGTATTCCTGCAGCCGGATAGCCTCTTCCTTGGCCTGGGTCGTCTGCTCGATTTCCTGCTCCAACTGTTTGAGCTCAGGCGGACGGGTTGTGATCTGCAGCCGGGCGCGCGCGCCGGCCTCGTCAATCACATCCACCGCCTTATCCGGCAGGAAACGGTCGGTAATGTACTGGTCTGCCAGCCTGGCCGCGGCTTCAATGGCCTCATCGGAAAATTTCACCCGGTGGTGGGCTTCGTACTTGTCCCGAAGCCCCTGCAGAATGCGGATGGTCATTTCCACGGTGGGTGCGTTTACTATCACGGTCTGGAAACGGCGCGCCAGGGCGGCGTCTTTTTCAATGTGTTTGCGGAACTCGTCCATGGTGGTCGCGCCGATGCACTGGAGCTCGCCGCGGGCCAGGGCGGGCTTAAGAATATTGGCGGCGTCCACCGCGCCTTCCGCGGCTCCCGCGCCCACAATGGTGTGCAATTCGTCAATGAAGAGAATAATGTTGTCCGCCCGGCGGATTTCTTTCATCACCGTTTTGAGGCGTTCTTCGAACTGGCCGCGGTATTTGGTTCCCGCCACCACGCCGGCCAGGTCCAAAGTCAGAACCCTGCGGTTCAGGAGCAGATCCGGCACATCCCCGTTCACAATGGCCTGGGCCAGGCCTTCCACGATGGCGGTTTTCCCCACGCCGGCTTCACCGATCAGCACAGGGTTGTTTTTCGTCCGGCGGCTGAGGATCTGAATGACCCGTTCAATCTCATTTTCCCGTCCGATTACGGGATCCAGTTTGTTTTCCCGGGCCAACTGCGTCAGATCCCGGCCGAAGGCATCCAGCGCCGGCGTGTTGGACCGGCGCCCGGCGCGCGCTTCGCCCGGTCCGCCCCCCTGTTCGCCCACCAGCTTCAGGATTTCCGCCTGTACGCGGCCAAGGTCCACCCGCATCTCCTGCAGCACCTTGGCGGCTATGCCCTCTCCTTCTTTCAGCAGTCCCAGGAGAATATGTTCCGTGCCGATGTAGTTATGCCCAAGACGCCGGGCCTCCTCGACCGAAAGTTCCAGCACTTTTTTCGCGCGGGGCGTAAATGAAATTTCATCCGCGCTGACGTTCCCGCTGCCCGGGCGGACCTGGGATTCAATCATCGAAATGATTTCCTCCGCGGAAATGCCCAGATTCTCCAGGGCGCGCATGGCGATACCTTCGGATTCCTTACACAGCCCCAGCAGGATATGCTCGGTACGAACGTACTCGCTGCCCAGCCGTACCGCCTCATCGCGCGCGGTGGCGACAACGTGTTTAGCCCGCTCTGTAAAACGTTCCCACATATAACCAGCCCCGGGCAGGAAACCGACTCCTGCCCCGATCAGAACATCCGATTAGATCAGCCCAAAAAGATTTCGGCGCTGTATCTGACGCCAGCGGAATATAAGCATAAAGCACAACGCTATTGCAGGGCAAATTTAACACTGAATAAACCCAAGGCTGTTTGGTCGTCAGATAACATATCTGAGGCAAAAAGCGGCCAAAAACTCGACAATTACGCGGAAACACAGGATCCGGCTGAAATTTTTCGTCCGGCATGAAAAAATTCTGAAAAATTGACCCATGTCAAAGTAATTTTTCCGGATTCCGGGCAAAATAGCGTCAGAACACAATGGGGTAACCCGAAATTAAGGAGACTGACCATGAAATCCCGGCGTCTGGTCATCAGCATCGATGAAGACCGGTGCAACGGATGCGGAAACTGCGTCACAGGTTGCGCCGAAGGCGCCCTTGCCATCATTGACGGCAAGGCGAAATTGGTTAAAGAGAGCTTCTGCGACGGTATGGGAGCCTGCCTGGGAACCTGTCCAACTGGCGCGCTCTCCCTGGAATACCGCGAGGCGGACCCCTTCGACGAAGCGGAAGTGCAGCAACATATGACAAATAAATCGGTCGACGCGCCCTGTCCCGTGTCCGGGGACCCTAAGGCGCCCTGTCCAGGCAGCAAAGTATTCTCTTATTATCAGTCCCCGGCCAACCCCCAAAATGCCCCGCGGCGTCCAGCAAACGACCATCCCGAATCGGCGCTGGGGCACTGGCCGATCCAGCTGCACCTGATCTACTCGATGGCGCCCCAGTATCAGGGAGCAGATTTTCTGCTGACCGCTGATTGCACCGCCTTCGCCCTGGGCGCGTTTCATCCGCTGTTGCTGCAGGGTCGGGCGCTGGCCATCGCGTGCCCCAAACTGGACGATCCGGAAGGGTATTTCGAAAAGCTGGTCACCCTGTTCCAACAGGCCCGGCCGGCTTCCTGCACGGTGGTCCGCATGGAAGTGCCCTGCTGTTCAGGGCTGGTACGGCTTGCCGTGGAAGCGCGCGATGCTGCCCGGTCTCCCATCCCCATCGAGGAAGTCATTATTACCGTCCGGGGCGCAATCGCGCAGCGCCGGGAGCATAAATCACCGTGGGCGGCCGGCGAAACCGCCTGTATTCATGATTAGGACAGCAGCCGAATCCAATGGGAACACGGCATTCAGATAAGAACAACCCGAACAACAACAGGAGGATCTGACATGGGAATGTTCTGCTTTCAATGTGAACAGACGTCAAGAATGATGGGATGCACGTCCTACGGCGTTTGCGGAAAAGACCCGGAGACCGCCGCGCTGCAGGATCTGCTTAACTGGCTGGCCCAGGGGATCTCCCAGTGGGCTCACCGCGCGCGCAGCCTGGGCGGCGTGGACGCGGATATCGACCGGTTTGTTCACGACGCGCTCTTTACCACGGTAACCAACGTCAACTTCGACCCTGAAGCGGTGGCAGCCATGATCCGAAAAGGCGTTGAAGTCCGGGAACGGGCGCGGGGACTGTACGAACGGCTGTGCCTGGAAAACGGAGTTACTCCGGCAACCCTGACCGGCCCGGCGGTGGCCGATATCCCGGACAGCCGCGACGAAATGGTACGGCTGGGCGGCAAAGTTGGCATCGAGGAACGGCTGGACCGGTTCGGCAAAGACGCGGGCGGCCTGCAGGAACTGATTTTCTACGGCGTAAAAGGTATGGCGGCGTACGCGCATCATGCCGCGGTGCTGGGCGAAGAGGATCCTGAAGTCTACGCGTTCACCCATGAGACCCTTTCGTTTCTGGCGGACAATCCCCAGGACATCAGTGCCCTGACCAACCGCGCGCTGGAAGTGGGGCGGGTCAACCTGCACGTGATGGAGATGCTGGATCACGCCCATACCACCCGTTACGGGCACCCCGAACCCACGCCGGTGCGTGTCACCCCCATCAAAGGAAAATGCATCCTGGTGTCCGGCCACGATCTCCGCGATCTGGAAGCGCTGCTGGAGCAGACCGCCGGCAAGGGGATCAATATTTACACCCACGGCGAAATGCTGCCCGCTCACGGTTATCCCCAGCTGAAAAAATACCCGCACCTCGCGGGCAACTACGGCGGCGCGTGGCAGGATCAGGCCGCTGAATTTGACGCGTTTCCCGGAGCCATTCTCATGACCACCAACTGCATCCAGCGTCCGCGCCAGAGTTATGAGCACCGCATCTTCACCTGCGGCCTGGTTCGTTGGCCGGGGGTGCGCCACATTGAAAACCGGGATTTCACGCCGGTGATTGAAGCGGCGCTTGCAGAACCCGGATTCACTGAGGACGCCCCGGAAAAGAAGATTCTGGTGGGGTTCGGACGCAATGCCGTGCTGAGCGTTGCGGACAAGGTGATCGAAGCGGTCAAGGCGGGCGCAATCCGCAGGTTCTTCCTGATCGGGGGCTGCGACGGCAACAGACCCGGCCGGGATTATTACACCCAGCTGGCCCAGTCCGTGCCGGAGGACTGCGTAATCCTTACCCTGGCCTGCGGCAAATACCGTTTCAACAAACTGGATTTCGGGGACATCGGCGGCATCCCACGCCTGCTGGATATCGGCCAGTGCAATGACGCCTATTCCGCCATCCAGATTGCCGTGGCCTTGGCGAACGCTTTCGAATGCGGCGTCAACGACCTTCCCCTTTCGATCGTGCTCTCGTGGTACGAACAGAAGGCCGTGTGCATTCTGCTGACCCTCCTGCATCTGGGCATTAAGAACATGCGCATTGGCCCCTCGCTTCCAGCGTTTATTGGCCCGAACGTGCTGAAAGTCCTGGTTGAACAGTTCGGCCTGACCCCGATCGGCACGCCGGAACAGGATTTGGCCGCCATGCTGGGATAAGCCCGAATGGACAGCTTCGACCAGGTGGCAGAATGGTATGACCTGCTGGCCGGAGGTCCGGCGCGCGTGGAACGGGAGGCTCCCCTGCTCCGGCGCGCGCTGGGCTCCGGCCGGCGGGTGCTGGATCTGGCCTGCGGCACCGGCCTCCACGCCCGGTTTTTCGCGGACGCGGGGGCTGACGTCACGGCGGTGGATATCAGTCCGGCCATGCTCAATGCCGCGCGCGCTTTGCGGAATCACCCCGCCATCCAATGGCGCGAGGGCTCCATGACGGACCCGCCCGCCGGCACATGGGACCTGATCCTCTGCCTCGGGAATTCCCTGGCGTTATTGCGCCGCAGGGCAGAGGTTCTCCAGTTTTTCACGGAATGCGCCAAAAGGCTCACCCCGGGCGGTGCCCTGCTGATCCAGTTGCTGAACGGCGCCGGGACGCAGTGGCGCGAGCCCCGTACCCGGGAAGTGCAGGCTACTCTGGGCGGCCGGAATATTGTTATGCGGAAACATTGGACATTCCTGAGATCGGGAGATGACTGCCTGGAAGTACGGCTTTCCGTCGAACGGTTTGAAAAGGGGGCGGACTGCGCAGCGGATCGCATGGATACCCTGCTAAACCTGTGGTACCCAGCATATCTGCAGTCCTGCGGGACACAGGCGGAGCTTGTTTTGGAGCATCAGTGGGGAGGAATGCGGGAGGAACCCTATGATGCCGCGGAGTCGACGGACTGCGTAATGCTTTGGCGGCAAACCCCGTCCAAAAACCTCGCTACCGCTCCTTAAACGCGTCCGGAAAATGGGTTACCCGGGGACGGCCTGATTCCGGAAACTCCACCGTGATCACGTCAAAACGAAAACAGGTCCGGTCATCGGATTTTTGTTGCGAGAGATAATACCTGGCCGCGCGGGATATACGGGACTGTTTCTCCGCAGTTACTGAATCCTCAGGGCTGACGGCAGAGCCGGCTTTTCTGCTGCGCACCTCCACAAACGCAACGGTCCTTCCCCGTTTCACAATAAGGTCAATCTCCCCTCCGGGCGCGCGCCAGTTCCGGGCCAGGATCCGCCATCCCCGCAGGCGCAGATAACGCCCGGCAAGCGCCTCGCCTGAAGCCCCCATCTCATGCCTGGGATCTCCGGGGCTACGCCTGGCCTTCGACCACCGGCCCCAGAGGCTGCTGAGTATCCCGAGCCACAATCCTGATTTCTCCGAACGCGCCATGCTGATGCACCCGAACCCGATTCATGCGGCACAGTTCCAGAATGGCCAGCAGATAACAGACCAGTTCCATCCGGGACGCGCTCTCCCGGACCAGATCAGACCAGGAAACCGACGGCCGCTGAACCAGCAGGTCGGTCAGCCGGTCTATTTTTTCCTCCACGGAAACCCCTTCCAGGACCACCCGATGAAACAGGTCATCTCCCAGAAAGCGCAACACGCCCCGAACCGCGCGAATCAGGTCATACAGGCTGACTTCTATGGTTTCTTCCGGATCTTCGGGGTCGTCCTCAAAACGCGGCGGCTCCACCCGCCGCGCCAGCCGGTCGGCATGCAGGTCCCACCGTCTGCCCAGCAGTTCTGCCAGATCCCGGAATTTCCGGTATTCGAGCAACTTTTCCACCAACTCCAGCCGCGGATCTTCTTCTTCAGGAAGTTCGTCATCTTCGGTATCGGGCTCTACCGGAATCAGCATGCGTGACTTGATATGGATCAGCGTGGCGGCCATCACCAGGAATTCGCCGGCAATGTCCAGATGTTCCTGGCGCATCAGATCCAGAAATGCCAGATACTGCTCAGTAATCTGAATAATCGGAATATCGAAAATATCGATTTCCTGCTCTTTGATCAGATACAGCAACACTTCGAAGGGTCCTTCAAACTGGTCCAGCCGCAACCGGATCGTATCTTTTGACAGGTCAGTATCCGCCGCCTGTCCATTGTCTCCGGCAGAAACAGTAACGGGCTCTTCAGATGAATCGACCGGGTGTAAAAAAGACGAGCTCACAAACAACTCCCGCTGGCATAAGAAAAACGACCTCAGTTGGGATTATATCATTCCCCGAAACCCAGCCGCTGCGACGCTGCCGGCAAAGGTCTGAACCTGTTATTTCGAGGATGGTTCGGCCGTCCGGAACCGTTCAACCATCCGTTCCAGCATAGGCACGCCATCATCCGCAGGACCGTTATGAACCACCCCAAAAATACAGAGCCCTTCCCGGCGCAATAAAACGCCGCGGTACAGGGCGTCGTCAGCGGCCATTTCCCGGTCATTCCGGCGGAGAACAGATCCCCCTTTCTCCTCGGTAAGCCACCGGGCATAACCGTCAAACACCGATGCCGCCTCAGTCTCATCCCGCAGGGTCAGCATCAGCACCCGGCCGCGTTTTTCAGCGTCTCCTGTTTTCCAGGCCGCGTCAGCCAGCAGTCCGTGCGGAAAGAAGGGATAGGCGAGCACGCTCTTCGCGATATATTTCGCGGAGGCCGCATCGATCCCTTCGATATCGAGAACCATTAATTCCCTGGGCCGGCCGGCAGCAGGCATTACCGCGCTGACCGCTTTGGCGGCCGCCTCGAACAGGCCCGGATCCGCCTGTTTGCCTCCGGAGAGCAGCATCCGCACGAAATATTTATCCTGGCAGAACAGCCCAAGGGTTTCCGTGCGTGCGCCTTCAAGGCCGACATCCATGGGCCGCGCATCCTGCCTCCGGATTGAGCGATATACGCCCCACGCGTCCAGCGGAGACCCCATAATATAGACGTCAACGGTAAGGGTCACCGCGGCATCCGGCGCGGTGCCGAAACTCACTGAGTACAGCCGCTCAAACCCGTAGGGCAGAAAAAACTCTGCCTCGCCGTCGATATAGTCATACAGGTTATCGGCATTATATTCGGCAATCGGCGCGATGACTTTCCATCCATCACCGAAAACGACCGATTCCAGCTGCGCTTTCAGGTCGTCCGCAAAACCTGGCCCCGCCACGGCCAGGCACAACACACAAACCAGCCTAATTTTCATAGTACTTCCTTTCTTCCGGCGCGGTCCCGGTCACGCTAAAAGCGTCCGGGCTTCCCGCATTCTGTCGGCAATCGGCAGCCCCCGGACACAGCGCACCTGGCAGCCGGGACACTCCAGACACCTGTCCGGAGAACATGCCGCGGGAATTTCCGCGTAAGCCGAACGCGCCAGAACGATATCGCCATACCCGCGCAGGTACATAAGGCAGCGGTTGACGTCGCTCACCCGAACGCCAAACGGACAGGTGCCGTCACAGGACCCGCACATCAGGCAGTGAATGGACTGAACCGCTTCCGCGTAACGTTCCAGCACCTGTTCTTCCGTGCGCGTCAACTCTAGCATGTTTGCCACTGCGACATCTTCCCGCAGCTGGGCGATGTCCACCATCCCCGGCACGGCACAGGCCACATGAGGATTGCGCAGCACCCACTTCAGCGACGCCTGATGCGGGCTGATATTGCCCAGTTCCTCCGTTTTGTAGCCGCCCTGCTGCGTTTTCATGGCCACAACGCCAACTCCCTTTTCCGCCACCCGGGCAATAGCCTCTCCGACTTCCGGCGGAGACTGGTAGTTATAAGCGACCAGCACCACATCAAAGAAATGCTCCGGATCTTCCGCTACGGCATTGAGCACTTCCACCTGATTTTTGTGGGTTGTCAGGCCAAGAAAGCGGGCCTTCCCCTGTTCCCTTACCTTCAGGAGTGCCTCGCGCAATTCGGCGTTCATTACCTTGTTCCTGTCCTCAATGACGTGCAGCTGAATGACATCCACGTAATCCAGCTGCATCGCTTTCAGGCTGGCATCCACGTGCTT
>JAKOTZ010000150.1 GCA_029776995.1 Candidatus Hydrogenedentota bacterium | reverse complement strand
TTGTTCGGTGCTCATGCCGCGCTGCTATCTAGTGCGCTGGTTCGTATCCTGGGTCAGAAAACGATACCTTCTGACCTTTTGCCGCCATCCCCCCAATCCTATTGTAGCGGATTACCGCACATTGCAGGCGATTCCTGCGGAAATGGGATTGGGAAGGGAGGCCCTTGTCAAGACTATACCTTACAAATCGATCGGGCTCGGTGAGACGATCCTGGGCGAAAGGGGCAGCCGAAGCAGGCGAAGGGCTAAAACGCCAATCCGCCACTTAAGAAGACCGCAGCGTCGGGCTTGTACTTATCGGTCCAACCGGCCTCGTAAACAAGTTCGCGAGAAAAGGCCAACCCAACTTCGGCATAGCCGCGCAAACCTCGCAAACGGTAAAACTCCAGCCCGGTGGCCAGCCTCAAATCGTTATAGTCCACCTGTTCCGTAGCCCCAATATTGGCGCCACTGGTGCGTTTAATCGTCCAGGAACCCCCACCGTAGTCACCACGAACATACCACCAGACGTCCGCCGTCGTTTGCTGGGGCAGTCGCATGGCAAACCGGGGACTGGGGAAGACTAGGGCAAGTTCCATGGTGGGATTCTGCGGATTATCGACCCAAATGGCCCCGCCTGCCGGAAGCATTTTTAGCCGTACGCGGTCCAGATAGATGACACCGCCTTTGAGTTTCCAATTGGGCGTGAGGGCCAAGGTCAGAAATCCCGCCCCTTGAAGTCGAAGGCTGTCGGAGGTGACGCGCTTAAAATCGGAATACACCCCTACCCGAACGTTCAATTCTCCCCCCAGGACCGGCGAGACTTGCGGATTCCAACCGGCGTCGAGGTAGGCGTCGTAGGTCACCGAGGGCATGTCCGCGGATTCGGGCAGGCCTGACGACACAGGCCCATCCCACCAGTGGAATGCAAAGCCGGGCGTCACCCGCAGTGGCGGCCCCGATGTGGTCAAAAAAGGAAAGGCAAACGTCGAGTAAAGCTCCAAATCATTGACACCGAGATCAGATCCCCCAATCCAGGTGAAGCGAAAGCCTGTGGCTTCGCGGAAACGGATCATCGTATTGTAGAAGCTGTCCCCCTGAACGCCCGGAAAAATACCACCCTGCGGAAACACACTAGGTGACGGATTTCCAGGGACCGCGTAGGGATCCCAAGTGGGCGGCGGGGGTGTTGTCCCCTGATAGACGGCTCCCGGCGCTGGCGGGACGGTCGGCCCTGCTGGGGCGTAATAGGGAACTTGGCCCGGCGGATAGTTGATCCCACCCACTGCCGAGCCAGCCGTCCCAGTAGGCGGGGGAGCAGTTGGAATGGGATCCCAAGGGGACGGGTAGGGTCCGCTTCCCGTCACGCCGGGCGCGGTCGTGCCATACCCCTGGATTGGCGGGCCACTTACTCCAGCAGGTGGTGCGTATGATGGGACGCCGGATGGCTGGGTGATCGTACTTTGGTAACCGGGAGCGGTGGTTCCGGACGCCGCCGATGGGGCCGACACGCCTGTGCCGCCAGCCGGTGGGACCTGCTGGTAGATCGATTGGCCCGGATCTTGGGTAAGGGAAGC
>JAKOTZ010000119.1 GCA_029776995.1 Candidatus Hydrogenedentota bacterium | reverse complement strand
GTGGGTCGATCCCGAACAGGGGATGCCCAGGCGGCTTTCCGCGGACACTTCCCGCGGCGGAGGACGCGCGCCCGGGTCCGAATTGGTCACCGTTACCTGGACCGGGTGGGAAACGGCCCCGGATGTGGCAGACTCGGTTTTTGACATCAGCCCTCCGGCGGGATTCCAGGAATCCCGTGTTTTCGCCGGTCCTTCAGATCTTTCACGCTCCGACCTGGTCGGCATGGAAATGCCTCCCGTGACCCTCGAACTGTGTACCGGTGGAAAACTGGATTTTGGAGGATTCCGGGGAAACCAGGCGCTTGTGCTTGATTTCTGGGCCACGTGGTGCCGCCCGTGCCGTTACGCGATCGACCAGATCAAACGCCTGGCCGAAGAATTCGAAAAAAATCCCTCGGTCGTGTTCGTCACGGTAAACCTGATGGAGCCGCCTGAAACCGTGCGCCCGTGGAAACAACGCCAGCAGTTAACGCTGCCGGTGGCGCTGGACCGTGACGGGCGGCTGGCGGATCAGCTGCGGGTGGAAGCTTTGCCCACCACCATCGTCGTGGGACAGGACGGCATCATCCGCTATTTAAAGACAGGGTATTCCCGGGGTTTCGAACAGGAACTGAAAAAAATCATCACGGACCTGCTGGCGGGACAGCTTCCTGAGGCGCCGGAACATTCGGCATCAGCGGCGGAACAGCTGCGGTGGCGAATGGATATGGACCGGGACGCATACTGTTCCGTATTCGTGCGTTATTGATCAACCGGAACTGGACACGCCTTTCAGCACCAGGATTCGCGCGTCACCTGGATCCAAACCAAGCTGGAAATTGTCTCGAATGGGAGCCCCATTTTTCAGCGGTGCCAGTTTTCCTGATTTCCAGTCCAGTTCACTCACCGGGACCTCGCTGGAAAGGCTGACCGCAGCGCTTTCCGCACAGTTGCGGTTAACCGTGTACAGCATCATCGAACCGTCCACATCCCGCAGCACCCCAACCGTAACCGGAATCCCGGAGGAAAACTGGACCGACGGCACCGTTTCTGACAGGGCGCGCGCCTGCTCCGCATCCTGTAGGTTAAACACGCCCACCGAAACAGAACGGAACAGAACAGCCATCACCTTTTTTATTTCCCGGTTGATTCCGGAGACGATCCGGTACCGTTCGGTTTTCCGCCCGTCGGGATCAATCATCCCGCTACCCTTGGTTTTAGGGTCGTTCACGGGCGTGGCGTAGGAAAAATACAGGATGCCTTTCGCCCCGTACGCAAGGGCTGTATGCACCTGCCAGCGGATATCGCCCTCAGTCGGCTCATAATCAGTCCCGTAGGCCATCGCCTGGACAAAAGTCCAGAAGGGAGTCCCCTGTTTCATGCTGATGTCGCGAAAGAATTTCAGTGCCTCTTCATACCGTTTGGGGCCGTCTTCCCCCGGCATTGCCCAGGGCAGCTCATCCCAGCACAGGATTTCAGGCCGGAGCGTTTTCAATATGGCCTGGACATAGGCATCGTAATCCGGAGCGCCCAGTTTTTCCGGCGGCGTGGAGGGCGGCGCCAGGTTAATGAACGGCAGTTTTCCGGGACGTTCTCTTCGGACTTCCTCCACCCGGGACCGCAGGGTATCCAGTTCGCCCAGCGAAGGGTGGTCCCGCACCAGGAACCCGTACGTGGTTTCACAGTTGCACAGCGCCTTGACCGGGAGTCCATAGGTGGCAAACAGGACGCGGATATTAACCCGGTTGCACGCGTCCCGCTGGCGCTGGGCAAGGGCAGGCGAAGACGCGCCGAGCCCGCCCATAACGATATTGAACCCGGCTTCGGCCACTTCGGCGTAACGGGCATTTACCAGGCCATCCACCGGGGGATCCCCCCAGAAACCGAGAACCAGATGTTCCTGCCGGAATTCAGCACCGGCCGCAATCCCCGCGAAAAACAGCAGCGCGGCTGCCAGCGCGCGGGGAATTCCGTCAGAACCTGCCTTCACCGCGGTTTTTCTCATACTGTTCCTGCAGTTCCATGCGGCGCTTCGCGCATCCGCCCATTTCGAACTTGTAACTGTATTCCACCGTTACGGACGATTCACGAAGGGAAATTTCCGTGCCTTTTCCCAATATAGAGAACAGATCGCCGCGGCCGTTATCTTCCATGTGATTATTGAAAGCGTGTTTAAAGGTCACGTGAATATCCGATTTTTCGTTCAGCACCCTGGAAAATCCTAGGGTCACGTGATCTTTCACGATAGCGGGGAACAGTGCGTTGGCAAACACGTATTCCTCCCGGATGGGAGAATCGAAAGCGATCGACACGCCGCCGCGGAAAGTCCATTTCGGCGTAGCGTACCAGGTAAGGCCGGTTTTGATGATGTGCTGATCTTTCCAGCCAAAGCCGCCTTTGATGGGCTCGCGGGCCATCTGGTCAATGCCGTCCCAGTCGATCCATTTATAGTCGAGCACCCATTCCAGGCTGGGCGTGATGTCCAACGCGATACCGGCCTGGAGGTTCTGGGGCAGATCCATGGATTCGAAGAAAAGATCGTCGTACTTCTTGTATTCGGTCATCCACTGCCGGGAGGTATACGACAGCCCCACGCCAAAACGTTGCCACCGTTTATAAAACCCCAGAGATAATCCCGCGCCATACGCGGTGTCAATGCTGTTCTCGGCATCCGCCTGGCGGAATTTCAGGGTCAGCATATCCGTGGCAAACATGGAGAAGTTCAGGCGCGGGGCGATACCGATGGTCCATCCGTCCCCCAGATCGCGGGCGTATCCGAACCCGAGAGAGGCCACGCTGTAACGGGTACGCCGGTCATAATTCTGCAGGGTCAGCCGCGGCAGGATGGTCCGGGAAGCGCGGTATTCCACCCCCATGCCGCTGACCCCATAAAGGCCGATTCCCCAGGCCCACTCTCCCCCACCGCAGGACTTGCTGTATCCCATTGACGGGATATAGAAAATATTGTCATCGTAGGATTCCTCCGTATTGCTGCCGAAGAGCCCGCGGGGTTTGATGGTCCGGTAGGGCGCGAAAACTTCCAGGTTGACATCCAGCCGGCAGCCCAGATCAATGATACTGGCCGGGTTCAGCAGTACCCAGGTCATGTCCTGCGGACTGGCTACCCCCGCGCCGGCGGTCCCTTTCTGCAGCGCGCCGATGCCGATCAGTGACGTGCCGTCGGTGGCATAAGCCGTCAAACCACACCCGAAAGCAAGCGCCAAAACAGCCGCCAGACCACGCCCCAACACGCGCCAACCTCCCGTCTGCTTCATATCAGCAATCCTTTCTGTGCATCAGAAAACCTGTTAAAAAAGAGAAAGACAGAGTTACTTTAACGCACTCCGCATTGGTTATACAACTGAGGAATCCGAAAATCGGGAGGAGTGCAATGATTTTATCCATATGTAATCGTTTACAAATCCGAAAAAAGGTGGTATATTTATAACGTCGGAATCGACAAAACAACGAAAGGCGTGTGCAATGATCCAAAATATGAGACGTGGCGGTTTTACCCTGATTGAATTGCTGGTGGTAATCGCCATCATCGGCATCCTGGCGGCGATCCTGCTGCCGGCCCTGGCGCGCGCCCGCGAAGCGGCCCGCCGTTCCTCCTGCCAGAATAATCTGAAACAGATCGGCCTGATGTTCAAGATGTACGCGAACGAATCCAAAGGCCAGACCTATCCGACGCTTCACCACCGGGAACCGGATACCAGCGTTCCCGGCGAACCCTGCACGCTGCTGGACGGCCTAGACTTCATGTTC
>JAKOTZ010000104.1 GCA_029776995.1 Candidatus Hydrogenedentota bacterium | reverse complement strand
AGAAGGCAGCCGGGTCACGGCAGGCCAGGTACTGGCCGAACTGGACCGGAAAGACCTGGAAGCCCAGATCCGTCAGGCGCGCATCGCTCTCCAACAGCATAAAACCCACTTTGAAATCGCGGAAAAAAGCGTTGCTGAAGGAATCGGCGCTCCGGTGGAACGTGACAATGCCCGTTTCGCCTACGAACAGGCCAAAGCCGCCCTGGAGGCCCAGGAAATCCAGCTGAGCCACCAGACAGTCACCGCCCCGATATCGGGCATCATCACCAAGCGTCTGGTGCAGGAAGGGATGCTGGTCTCGGTTGGCGTGCCCCTGTTTTCCATCGTGGATCCCGCGTCCTACGCCCTGCCGATTCAAGTGCCGGAAAAAGAACTCCCCCGCATCGCGGAAGGGCAGCCGGCATACGTGCGGGTCGATGCGGCCCAGGGGGAGGAATTCAGCGCCAGGGTGCGGCGAATCAATCCCAGCGTGGATCCGGCAACCGGCACCGTCAAAGTCATGCTGGACTTCGACGCATCCGACAAGGAAAAACTGCGGGATGCCGCCTTTGCCCGGGTACGCCTTGTGCTGGATACCCGAAAACAGGTACTGGCCGTGCCCAAAGATGCCGTGCTCGAAGACAACGCCCGAAATTACGTCATGGTGGCGGAACCATCAAGCTCTGCCCAGGGACAGGAAAATGCCGAATCAGCGGTTTACGTGGCGCGAAAAATCGAGGTGGAAACCGGACTGGATGACGGAGACTACATAGAAATCAAAAAGGGACTGGACGAAAACGCACTGGTCATCGTGATGGGGCAGCATACCCTCAAACCTGACTCTCTTGTAAGCATAACAAATGCGGAAAAAGAGATCGCGTCGCGTGAAACTATGCCTCTTGATGAAGCGCTGGCCCGGGCAAAGAAGAAACAGGAGGAGGAGGAAAAGAAAAAACGGGCAGAACAGGAAGCCCTCAGCCAGCAGTAGTCGCTGGCAGGTGATTGCCGTCACAGTCCCCCGATTCTGCCCTATAATTTCTTTCTGACTACTTACAGGGATGCCTGACATTAACCCAGCATTGCGGATTTTCAGTGTATGAGTGAAGTCCCAACGGAAACCCCGTCCTCCCGCCAGCGTTTCGCGCTGAGACGGCCGGTAACGGTCGTCATGGTTTTTCTTACGATCACGGTATTCGGTCTGCGGTCCTATCAGCAGATTCCGATCAACCTGATGCCCAATATCTCGTATCCGACCCTGACCGTCCGCACTGAATTTGAAGGGGCCGCGCCTGAGGACGTGGAAAAGCTGATTACCCGCCCGCTGGAAGAAATGCTCAGCGTGGTGGGCGGCCTGGTGGAAATAAGCAGCATTTCTTCCGCGGGACTGTCGGAAATTGTGCTCGAGTTTGCCTGGGGCACCAACATGACCATCGCCCAGCAGGACGTGCGGGACCGCCTGGACCTGTTTGAGCCACCCCGGGAAGTCACCAAAAAACCCGTTATCCTGCGGTATGACCCGAACCGGGATCCTGTCATCCGCCTGGCCATTACTCCGCCGGAGGCATCCGCCCGAACCCCGGAAGAACGCCGACAACAGCTGATCGTTATTCGCGATGCCGCGGAACGCCATCTGAAAAGCGATCTGGAAGCCGAAGGGGGCATTGCCCAGGTTACGGTGAAAGGCGGACAGGAAGAAGAGATTCAGGTGCTCGCGGACGCTGAAAAAATCAAGGCCCTGGGGCTGTCTCTGCAGTACCTCGTAGAAGCGCTTGCCCAGCAGAACGTCAATCTTTCGGGAGGCCAACTGCGGGAAGGCAAAACGGAATACCTGGTCCGTACCCTGAACGAATTCACGGCGGTTGAAGAAATCGCGGGCATGCAGATCACCCTGCCCACCGGGGCGCAAAAACGCCTGTCGGACCTGGCCGAGGTCCGGATGGGCACCAAGGACCGGGAGTCCATCGTCAGGATGAACGGATCCGAAGCCGTAGCGCTGGATATTTACAAGGAAGGTGATGCGAATACGGTTGCAGTGTGCAACCGCATCAAGGATCTGCTGGACATCCCCCGAAAATATACCGCCGGGGAAAAAGTCGCC
>JAKOTZ010000103.1 GCA_029776995.1 Candidatus Hydrogenedentota bacterium | reverse complement strand
CTGGGTGGACGCATCCAACAATACCGTCGCCACGGCCAACCCGTACAGCTTTACCCTCACTGCCGACCGGGAAATCCGTGCCGTTTTCGAGCGTCCCACCTACACCCTCACGCTGATCCGCTCCGGCGCGGGGACCACATCTCCTCCATCCTCCCCGGCTCCAGGAACGCAGTACGTCCACGAGGCGGGAATCGTGGTGTTTATCTCCGCATCTCCCGGCGCGGGACAGGTTTTTGACGGATGGACCGGTGATGTGCCGGAAGGCATTGATCCCCGCCAGACGGGCATACTCGTGACCATGGACCGGAACCGCACCATCACGGCCAACTTCGCGCCGGCCGACGTGACACTGACCATTCAGGTGGCCGGAACTGCAAATCCCGTAAACGTGACGCCGCCGCCGGGCCAGTATGGTTACCGAATCGGAGACATGGTCACCATTTCCGCGCTGCCCGCCGACGGCAGCCCCGCCGCGTTTATCGCCTGGACCGGAAACCTGGTCTCCGGGGAGTACATCCTGACCTTCCCCATCACCCAGAATATGACGATGATTGCCAACTACACGGATGACCCCGCCCAGTCCCAGCAGCTTACCGTGCTGCCACCGGAAGGGCCCGGTAGCGGCTACACTTTCCCCCTGGATACCGGCGTGTACCGCATCATCACGGGCAGCACCATACGGTTCAGCGCCAACCCGGACCCCGGCAGCTACTTCAATGGCTGGCGGGGAGACCTGGCGGGAGAAACCAGCCCCCGCGAAGTTTCTGTCCGGGTCGATGGACCGACTACCCTGGGCGCCGCGTATACCCTGACGGGCGCGCAGCTTACCCTGGCCGTCCAGGGACAGGGCTACATTGTGCCCAACATAGGCACGTATACCCTGGCGCAGGGATTCCAGATCAACCTCTTTGCGGGACGCGTCAATTCCTCCTGGGTATTCGACAGCTGGCGGGACCAGACCTCCGCGCTCGTGTCCTCAACGCCGGAATTCATGTACACCATGGGCGCGACGGATCAGACCCTGACGGCCGTATTCGTCGAAGATACGGCCGCGCCGACCATCATCGCCTGCGCGCCCGATACGGTCGCCTATCCGGATGAAAACTGCCGGTGGTTCCTGGAGGACTACCGCACCCTGATTACCGCGGTGGATGATTACGGCCCCATTTCAATTCTGCAGACCCCGCCCGCCGGCACCGAAATTACCGCACCCCAGACGGTAACCATCACGGTCAAGGACATGAGCACCGCGTCGCCGGATGCCACCTGCCAGTTTACGGTAACGCCTGTCCCGTGCCAGACGCCTCCGCCGGACTATACCGCCGACCAGAACGGGGATAACGTAATCGACGTTACGGAACTGATGCGGATAATCCAGTTCTACAATTCCGGCGGTTACCATTGCGCGGCGGATCCGGGATCAACCGAGGACGGTTTCGAGCCTGGCCAGGACGATTCCGCGGAATCCTGCAGCCCCAGCAGCGCTGATTTGGACGGAAATTTTGAAATCTCGCTGGATGAGCTCCTTCGGGTCATTCAGTTCTATAATGCCGGCGCCTACTATTACTGCGGCGATTTCTCTCCCGACGGCGATGGATTCTGCGCGGGCAGGCCGGCCACGGTTCGGCTGGCCCACGCCGCGCCGACGCTGGGTTTCGTGGACCTATGCGCCACCGCCGGCGGGATTTCCGCCAAACAGGCCGCGGGGCTGGACCTCGGAGACTACACGCCTTTTATCTCGATGCCCGCGGGCGATGTAATGCTGTCGCTGGTGCCGGTGGCAGAAGATTGCGCTGGCAGCGCGCTCGCCAGCGTGTCCGTAACCCTGGATACGGAGCCGATCACTTTTGTTTCCTCCGCGGAGCCATCCCTGCTGGGGTTTCCCGATGACCTTTCCTTGCCCGCGCCGGGCCAGGGGAGGGTCCGGGTCATCCATGCCAACTGGGAGCTCCAGCCTGTGGACGTGATCGCGGTGGATACCGCATCCCTGCAGGAAACGGTGTTCGCGGCGGACCTGGCCTACCGCGGCAGTTCCGCCTACACGGAACTCCCCGCCGGAAACTACGAACTTCAGTATCGTGACGCGGAAACAGACGTCCTGCTGTACTCCGGACTTAACATCCAGGTTCAGGATGGCGGCGTCTATTCGGTCATCACCGGCGGCGCGGGAACATTGAACTTCTTCCCCATGCTCATTGAAGACTGAATCCGACGCAGCCACTGGAGAACATACGCATGCCGTCCGGGTCAGGGTCCGGCCGAAACCGCTGAAGGCTCCGCAAGGTCCCGGATAAACGCCGGTCCCTCGCACCATATCCACGCGAGATGTTCCGCGGTGCCAACCTGGCGGTCGCGCGCAAGAACCCGCGCCGGATGCAATGCCTGCTCCCATTCCTTAACCGCGGCGTTGCACCCCGCCAGATAAACAGCCCGGGGCACGTGTTCCCCTCTCATGCCAGCCACATCCTCCGGACTCAGCGTTCCTTCTGCCAGCAGCAGCCCCGATTCCGATCCGTGCGAGCCTACAAAAACGAATTCGCCGCGCTGCAACGCCTGCGCCAGATTGGAAACCGTAAGCGGAAGGAGCGCAACGCTTCCCGGTCCCCATACCGCGGATCCCGCCCTGATAACCGAGTAAAACCCAAAACCAAACAGCACGCGCGGCAGACGGCCTTCCATGGATTCATACAGCAGGTAACACTTCGCGGATGCTTCGGCATTGCGGCACATCCATATGCCATGGAATCCTATGCCCAGCATCACCGCCAGGCATCCCGCGCCGATCCTTAGTCCCCCGCGGCATATGCCCGCTACCACCGCCCGACGGGCGAGACTGTCAATGCCCAGCATATTTCCCCACCTGCCCCGAACCGCGTGGAGGACGCCCCAGCTCCAGAACACCAGCCAGGCCAGCGTCACCCGCCGGAAATACACGCGCAGGGTCCACTCATCCGGTATCAGGCGAAAAAAACCGCCCTTCGGCACGGAACCCGCCGTGCCGCCGATCATGCCTGCCAACAGAAACCCGACTGTCATGAAAAAAAACAGGCCGAGCAGCACATTGGCCCGGTTAATATGCCGGTGGCAGAGTTCCGGCGGCCGCCATGCGCGTAAACGGTTCAGTCCCGGTAGAATTCCCAGTCCCAGGTAGGCCAGTACGGACACGAGCCGCCAAGTTCCGGGAACAGATCCATCCGGACCATCTCCCGGCGTCGCGGGTTTGGGTTCCTTGTTCACGGCGGCTGCTGTCTCCATATCGGATTCCCGGCCGTCTCATGGTATTACGGAAACAGGCCGGGCTTCCAGTGCCCCCATCTTCCATAAAAATCT
The DNA here is from genome assembly GCA_029776995.1 of Candidatus Hydrogenedentota bacterium. Lineage (GTDB taxonomy): Bacteria > Hydrogenedentota > Hydrogenedentia > Hydrogenedentales > CAITNO01 > JAGPFE01. The sequence goes on along the minus strand of JAKOTZ010000103.1, from coordinate 53,039 downwards.
GTTACCCATCAGACGATAAAGATTTTCACAGCGCCTGATTAAAAAATTATGAATTCCGGTTATAATATAAGTGAGAGGGCGAAATTGTAGAGGTATGAAACGGTATGTTTATGGGCGCAAGCGGTTTCGCTGCAAAGCATTAGACCAGTAGGGGGATTTTATGGCATCGGATAACAGATCGGGCAATCCGGCAAGGCTCGTTTGCGTGTGCGGCCAGCGGATGGCCATTGAAGAATCCATGTATGGGCAGCCCGGAAAGTGTCCCGCCTGCCGACAGAAGCTGTGGATGCCCTACCGCGAAGAGGTTGAAGCTTTCGGTCCAGTGGTTCACGTGGCGCAGCACCGGGAACTGTTGCGGGAACCGGGGCAGCGGGTTCGGGCGCAGGCGGATCCCCGGGAAAAAGCGGAAGCAGTTCTGCCCCGGCAGGAAAGAGTCAGCAATGCTGAGCCCGCGGGGAAAGCTGTATCCAATGCGGAAACAGCTTCTCCCGCCGGAGCGGGAGAAATTTCCGGCAAAGCGCCCGGACCATCGGCACCCCCCAAAAACAGACCGTCTCCAGGGCCGGATGCTCCGGAGACAACAGAACCGCTGGATGGCCCACCTCGTGACAACGCGGAAAACGTGTTGAACAAAAGTCGGCCCGATGCTGCCGCCGAAACGGAAGACGAATCCCCTGAACACCCCGCCACCGGCCCGGAAGACCGGCCGATTGACCCCCAGCCGGCCCTCCAGGTCATCTTGTCCGCGATAGCCCATTTCGAGCGAAAAGTCGAGCATCTTCGGAAGGATCCATCCGCGGGCCGCGATGAAGTGGAATTGCAGGAGGGATTGCTCAGGCTGGCGCGGGCAGCGCGTTGGAAGCTGGAACGCGAGTTCCGTTCCGCGCTGGTGGACACATCGGACGCTTTGCGGGCCACGCTGAAGGAGATCAGCCGGACGGTCGCGCGTTTCCGCGCCGGAAGCCTGTCGCCGGATGAATATTTCATGAAAATCGCCGCCCTGCGGGAACGCCGCGAAGTGCTGGAGCGGAAACGGGTCAACCTGCGCGGCTGGCTGCGGGCGGAACGCCCCTCAGACGTGGGCGGCCCCGTGGACAAAGAATGGGAAGACGTGGATTTCGACGCAATCCGTCCGGTATGGCCTGCTCCGCCATCCCATGCCTCTTCCCTGCTGGCCTGGCTTACGGAAAGCCTCCGGGAAGCCTTACGGGCCCGACGCGAAGCGGAAATCGAAGAAGCCGAATGGCTGCGCGCCCGGGGATCCCTGGGGGAAACGAATATGGCGACCCGGGAATCCGCGCTGCGGGAGCTCCGGTCGGCTTCCCGGATGGCCAACGACCGGATTGAATTCCTGCGGCTCCGGCTGCGGGAAATCCTGATGGATATCCACACGGACATCGAGGCGCTCAATGATTACGGCCGGGTTGTCGTGGAAAAGGCGGGGGGGCCGGACACCGAAGAAGCCCGGGCTATCGCGGAAAGGTTGGCCGCGGCCGGAGCTGACCTCCGCAAACAGCGGATTTGGGCCCGGGACGCCCTGGCGGCCCTGTTCCCCGAAGAAGTGCCCGGCGGGCCGGTTACGCTCTTTAGGAACCTCGGTGAGCCGGAAGGGCGGCAGCGTTTTTCCGCCGAAATGCTGCCTGCCCTGATGACAGCTTTTTTGTTTCTGGTCATGGCGTTTATGGCGGGATCCTGGGTGTTCAGCGCCATCTTCGCGGGCGTGGGGTTCCTTGCGGTGCCCGCGCTGCTGTTGCGGACCTCCCGCCTGCGGGCTGCCGGCATCCTGGGACTTTGGGCGCTGGCCAGCATCCCCTCGGGCATGGTGGTCCTGAGGGGGATTAACCAGAATGCAATGGGAGTGCCGGCCCTGGTTGCCCTGTGCAGTTGGCTGTCGCTCGGAACCCTGTTTTGGATTGTGCTGCGGGGCATGCCCAGGCAACAGCTCAGGTTTGTGGTTTCCGCGACCCTGGTTCTGTTTCTGGTGGCCGCCGGAATTCTCGCGGAGGGGGTGCTGGCATTTTCGGGGGATAAAGGCGAGATGTCCGCCCGCGCGCAGGCCACAAATATTGCCCCAGATAAACCCGTCCGTCCGCCGGAGAATCCTCCGGATATCAGGCCATCCACTCCTTCATCCGGCATAACGGGCAGCCCGGCCGGCGCAGCGTCATCCCAGCCCCCCGGCGCAAGCCCGGTGTCAAATCCACAGGCTGATGCCGCGCCGTCTGCTGCCCAGGGAGCAGTTCCGGCAGACGCCTTGCCCCCTTCCCCCGGCAATGCCGCTTCCGATGCCCAGCCGGCCCCCGTTGAAACCGGCGCCCCGTCAGCACCGGCGCAAAACACTCCTGTAACCGCCGAACTACGCGGCGTCATGCGCTCAGAAAACCGTCCACCCCGCTTCAAGGTCGTATTCCGGTCGGGCGACGGCGAGCAGATTGTGGACGCCATGCTGGGAGACCGGATTTTCGGGCTGTGGTCCGCGAAGGAGTTCAACGCTGAGGACAGTACCCTGGTGCTGGCCAATGGCGGAAGGCTGGTCGTCCTGCGAAAAGGCATTCCCGTCGAATTGCCCGACGCGCCCTGACACGTTCAGATGATGATGCGCCCGCGGGCATTTACCGTAATTCAGTGGATCTTGCCCCATAACCCCGCGCGGTATAGCCTTGCCTCACGGATGTCAGGCCGGGTCATTGAAGCGGATGTGGTTGAACAGCCAGAGCGTCAGGAACCCGGCCATGCCGGTTATGTGCCACATGGCGTGCCACGGGAAAATATACACCGTGATCACGTGGTTCGCGGCGGTCGCCATGCACATGCCGCAGAAAAACATCCCGATAACAACCCACAGCGCGGGCCGGGCCGGCATTGGAATCTGCCGGCGACCAACCAGAAACAGAATCACCACCACCCAGGCATTGGCAATCAGGAACACTTCTCCCGCGAAAAATTGTCCGAACGACCCGAAGGTAATCAATGGGCGCTTTTCCGGTGCGAAAATCTCCCAGATCAGCCAGCCGATTCCGGCAACATCGATCGGCGTTATCACGCTGAGCAGACGCCAGCGGCTGGTCCGCGAAAGGAAATCCCCGGACGTGGCCACAATGAGCGCCCAGGCCAGCAGAATATTGGTACCCACATCGGCAAACGACGCCACCCGGTTGCCTTCCACGGAATGCAGCCACACCGTCGGTATCCCCGTGATCAGAATGCACGCGTAGGCAAAAAGCCAGCGCCGCGGCTGCAGCCTGTACAGTCCGCAGAACAGCAGCGGCAGAATGCCTCCCAGGCAGGTGCAGTATGATGTGACAATATTCGCCAGTTGCGCTTCATGCTGATACATAAGAAAGTCCTCCATTGGACGGACTGCCTCCTAACCCGCATGGTTTCACCGGGCCGTACGGCTGCCGGGCAGACCCGCAGCGCCAGATTCACGAAAACCATTTTTATCTGGAAAATGGGCGTTGTGTTGACAGAAAATATCTGGTATATTTAGGGTTGGCGTAACTGGAAAACGGGAGTCTGGGTGTGGCCAGAGCAATTTACGTGGATTGGGACGAACCCCTCGGCAATCAGGTCAAGGCCCTGCTGAACAACAGCGGGATCGAATGCGAGTGGGTAAGCACCGGCAGGGATGCATTGAGTCGTCTGGAAAAAGATCCGCCCGACGTGGTGATTGCCGAGATCATGATGCCGGATGTGAGCGGTTTTGAGCTGTGCCGGCGCATCCGGGCGCTTGACCGGGGATGGGAGACCCCCGTGCTGCTGGTCTCATCCATGTCGGCCGAAGAAGAAGTGCGTCATGCCCTGTCCCAGGGCGCGGACGACTTTATTTCCAAGCCGATCCACATGCCCATGCTGCTTCAGAAAGTAAACCACCTGCTGAATGCCGATCCCCCTGTCGCGCAGCCGGATCCCGTCACCGGACTGTTCAACCACCGGCATATGAAGTATCTTATTCAGCGCAGGCTGGTAAAAAAAGAAGCTTTCTCCGTCGTGTGCGCGGAACTGTTGAACATGGTCAAGTTTAAAAAAACGGCCGGCGACGCGGGAAGAGACAAGGCCATGCGGCACCTCGCGAGGATTCTGGAAGCCTGCGGAAAGAAAGTGCCCAACGGCTTTGCCGCGGCCCACATGGGCGGCGGACATTTCGTATGCGTCATGCCCCCGGAGTATGCCCAGTCTTTTGGCAAATCCGCGTACCGGTTATGGACAGAACACATCCCCGAACTCTGCGAAGCGCTGAACATCCGAAAAGGAAGCGGAGAGGCCGTCCCGGAAACCGTCGTGTATTTCATGTTTGCGAATACGCGCCAGGGAATGACCGCCCAGGAATGTTTCGCCAGGCTCGCCCAGATCCGCGGGATGGCCATTGCCGCGGGACCGGGCGTTTTCCTGGACCGCCGCGGAACAAGAATGGAAGGAAACAGGGAAGAATGACCGGCGCTGCGGACAACGGCGCGCACAACGGTATCCGGGTCACCGTCTGGAATGAAGGCGTCCATGAACGGGAAAATGCCCGGGTACGCGCGGTTTACCCCGAGGGAATCCATGGCGCCATCCTGGCGGCGCTGGAAGGGCAGCCCGGCATAGGGGAAGCGCGCGCCGCCACGCTGGATATGCCTTCCCACGGCCTGACGCCCGAGGTCCTGGATGCCACGGATGTCCTGCTCTGGTGGGGACACAAAGCCCATGACCGGGTGGATGACGCCGTGGTTGACCAGGTATGCGATCGTGTGCTGCAGGGCATGGGATTCATCGCGCTGCATTCCGCCCATTTCTCGAAACCCTTCAGGCGACTCATGGGAACAGCCTGTTTCCTCAAATGGCGCGAACGCGAACCGGACGGTGAACGGGAACGGATCTGGGTTGTAGATCCCGCCCACCCTATTGCCGCCGGCCTGCCCGACCATTTCGTGCTGGAGCACACCGAAATGTATGGCGAGCCTTTTGGCATCCCCCGGCCGGATGAACTGGTATTCATCAGCTGGTTCGCCGGAGGGGAAGTTTTCCGCAGCGGATGCTGCTGGCGCCGGGAACGGGGCAAAGTATTTTACTTCCGCCCCGGCCATGAAACTTTTCCCATCTACCATGACGAAAACGTACGCCGGGTTTTGCTGAACGCGGTCCGGTGGGCGGCGCCGCCCGCAAATCCGGCCCCGTATATACAGGGTAACAGGCCCCCCCTGGAATCCTGATAACAGTTAAGTGGGTTCCGTTGCCACTGGGAGCGCGCCCATGATGCGTAATGTAACAGTCGTGACCGCCTTGTTTCTGGTTTGCCTGATGGTGGGATTTCAGGGTTCATCGGACGCGGACAGCCTGCCCGGCCTGGCGCTGAAGGCAAAAGTTTTCCAGGCGGACATGGAACGCCGGTTCCTCCTTGAGGGGCAGGCCCTGTGCAAACTTAAACCGCCCCGCCCCAACAAGCCGTACATCGACTACAACATGCCCGACAACGCCTACATGACCGGCATGTACCTGGGCGCGCTCAGCATGAAATACCGGGTTACCGGAGATGAAGCGGACCGGCAGAAAGCGATGGAATCCCTGGATGCCCTGATCCGGCTGAGCGAAGTAAGCGGCGAACCCGGACTGTTGGCCCGGGCTTTCTGGCCGGCGGACCGTCCCATGGAAGATGACGGCATCTGGCGCCTGTCGCCGGACGGGCGCTACCGATGGCGGGGAGATGTCAGCACGGATCAGATGGCGGGCGCCATGTTCGGTTTTTTCTGCGCCTGGGAATATGCCGCGGATGGCACCCAGCGGGATCGCATCGGCGCCGTGGCGGCCGCCATGGTGGAACGTATCGAGCGGGACGGCCGCCGCATCAGGGATGTTGACGGCTCTTATACCCGGTGGGGCCGTTATGACCTGGAATATGTTTCCCGCCGCGAAAAAATGAACGCACTGTTATACCTCCAGGTGCTGGCCGTGGCGGCCCGCACATCGGGACGGCAGGATCTGGCGGACCTGTACCGGCGCTGCGCCCTGGAGGATGGCTACGCCGGCCTGGCTGTCGAGGCCAGGCGACTGCTGGATCCCACCCGCCGCGCGGGCATGGTGAACCACAGCGACGATGTCCTCTTATTTCTTGCCTACTTTCCCCTCCTGACCATTGAACAGGACCCTGAACTCAGGAATCGCTACCTGGACAGTTTCAGGCGTTTCTGGAACGGAAATGAAAAGTATCCCGGCGTTAAGCCCGAAGCGAATCCGCTTTATGCCTTCTCCGCCGCCGCGTTCCTCGGAGATAAATCAGGGATTGAAGGGGCAGTACAGACCCTGCGCCTGTTTCCGTTCCGGATCAAGTGGTCGCCGCAGGCCGTGGCGGACTATGCCCGGGAATTCGGGTTTGAAGACGTGGGATTTATCAGTCCCTATCCGCTGCCGGGCGCGCCGATTCCGATCGACCGGCGGGAAAAATGCTGGTCCGCCTGGGTGCAGGATCCCTACCATTCGCCCTGGCGCGGAGAGGAAGGCTACCAATTGGAGTTCAACGGCCACGATTATCTGCTCGCCTACTGGCTTGGCCGCCATCTTGGCCTGATCGCCCCTCAGGAATAACCATTCACCTTCGCCCTGGCTCAAATCGGGGTATAATCTATGAAAAGTGGAACATCCGATAATCCGCGATGTTCCTTAACCCGGGAGATTCCATGATGCGTTACGGTACCTGGCTGGGCGTGGCGGGGTGCTTACTGCTGACAGTGGCGGCGGGAGGGGAAATCAAACCCGGCATGCCCGCGCCGCCGGTAGAGGGACAGACGCTGACGGGGCAGGCCGTATCCCTCGATCAGCTGCTGGCCGCCAGGCCCGAAGCCATCGTCCTGCTTCTGTTTTCCCCGGGCGTTGGAGAAGATCTGGCGCTGACCCTTGAGGAAATATACCAGCAGCATGGATCCGACCGGATCTCCGTGGTGGCCGTCGGGCTGACGCAGGATGAAGCCGCCCTGAGCGATTTCGCCCGCAGAATGGGGCTGACCTATCACGTCATCCCGGAAAACCGGCTCAAAGACGGATCCTGGGCGCGCGACCTCGGTATGCTGCCGGTAACCTGTCTCATCAGCCCCGCGCGGCCCGCCCTGATCGATGACGCCCTGGCCGGTGGCGGCGTTTCCACCGTAAAACTCATCCAGGCCCTGGCGGAGGACCTCTTCCGCAAAGGAACCGATCACGCCCTCAGCGTGGCGGAACTGGCCGTCAAAACCAATCCGGAAGACACCGAAGCCCGAAGAATCCGCGCCCGCATCCTGGCGGACCAGGGCAAACTCGACGAGGCGGAAAAAGAATTCGGCGCGATTCAGGACACGGCCGGCCTGGCTGAGGTCGCCCTGAAACGCGGCGATCCCCAAAAAGCGGCTGAGATCAGCGCGGAGGCCCCCGACAATCCCCGAGCCAAAGCGGTACAGGCCCAGGCCCTGGCCGTGCAGGGAAAGCTGGATGACGCGCTGAACGCGGTCCGATCCGCTCGGGCCGCGGGCGCCGACAGCGTTAAACCCTGGGAACTCTCCGACATGATCAACCTCGAGGGAAGGCTCCTGCAGACCCAGGGTGATCCATCCGCGGCGCTGGACCAGTACCGGACGGCCGTGGAACTGGACCGCTACAACGTCGAGGCGCTGGCCAACCAGGGAGAAACCCTCCGCAGGACGGGCAACCCTGAAAAGGCAAAAGAAGTGCTTGACAGCGCCGTCACGTTCCGGGAAGATCCCGCCCTGAGCGCCCTCATGGCCAGGGTCGCCGAGGAACTCCGCTGGCGGGACGACACCGCCAGGCAGGAACAGATCCGCACGCAGATCGATGCCCTATCCGCGCGCTTCAGGGAAATGAAAACGGAAGAGGAAGCCTCCGGAAAACCTAAAGACCGCTGGACCACCCCGCCGCTGGTTTTCGCCCTCCTTCCAGGCCTGGGAGGCGGCGTCTTCTTCGAGCGCGCGGGAACGGATTCCCTGGTTGCCTACGGCATCGAACAGGCCTGGCAGCAGCAAAACGGCCTGCGCGTCGTGGAACGGGTAATGCTCGACAAGCTCCTGCAGGAACTGAACCTGGGCGCGTCAGACCTGGCGTCTCCCGATACCCAGCGGAAATTGGGCTCGGTCCTTTCCGCCAGCCATCTCGCCTTTCTCGAATTTTCCCGGCTGGATGCCGCGCTGCAGGCCAGGATTAAACTGGTTGATACCGAGACCACAGAGATCGTTTTCCAGCAGGCTTTTCCGGTCAATGAGGCGGATCCCGTGTCCGCCGCGGAAACAGCGGCCCGCGCCGTATGCGAAAAATGGATAGCCGGCCGGGAACTCAAAGGGCTGCTGGCGGATGTAACTGATAAGGACCATGTGGTGGTCAACCTCGGCGGACGCCATGGCGTCAGGGCGGGCCAGTCCTTTACCATACTGGAGGAAGGCGAGCCCGTTGAGGTCGGAGGCCGGACCATCGCTTACCGGACAAAACCGGTGGGCCACCTGATCGTCCAGGAAGTGGAACCGGATTTCTCCGTAAGCGCGGTAACCGCCCTCCAGGAAGGCGTTGAACTGAAAAAAGAAATGAAAATACGCGGCAGGCTGGAACAGGCTGCCGGGAACGCGGGAGGATAAATTCCGGTGAACAATCGGCGCCGAACACAGAAAGGAACGGCATGGGCTGTTGTACTGGCCCTGGGCGCGCTGAGCATGGCCTCCGCGGTGGCCCACAATCCCTGGCAGTACCGTACCCTGTATGTGGATGGTCCCGCCACTTCCCTGGAGAATCCCCTGCAGCTGGACAGCGCGCAGATCATGTCGGCATTTTACTTCCGGGCTTCCGGCCAGAAACCGGCGCTGTGGATCCGATTTGACGGCACCTATGGCGATGCCATCCAGCTCCGTATGGGGATTCCCGCGAAAGCCGAATATGCTTCGCTGCGTCCCGTTGCGGTAATCGCCGGCGCGGAATGTCCCGCTCCGGACCGAACACTCCCGTTCGCCCTGCCGGAGGGATGGGGAGCCATGGTCTATGACACGGCCCGGCTCGCGGTGGCAGACGGTTACGAAGGGTATACCGGCGCCAGAAGCTACCAGTTTGAAACCCAGTCTTTCACGCTGCCGGCTTCCGGAACCTATTACATCGCTGTTTATTTTCCCACGGGACCTTCGGGAAAGTGCTGGCTCACCGTGGGCGCCGAAAAGAAAACGCGCCTGACCGATCTGTTTACCGTGCCCGTACACGCGGCGGCCATCCGGGCATTTTTCGAGATCTCCCCCCTGTCCGGCTGGGGCGCCACGCTGGACCTTATCGTCGGCCTAATGCTGTTTATCGTGGGGGTGGTGGCGGTCTCTCCCAATTGACCCCGCTTCCCCTGGGAATCATGCGCGCCATGTGGGAATAGGCAATGGGTAAACACGCTCTGAGCCGAAGGGATTTTTTCCGGTTGACGGCCGGCGCGGGCAGCCTGCTATTTACCCGCGCGGCGCGGGCCGATGGATTCATGGCCGGAATCGGCCGCCGGGACATTACCCCGCCCATGGGGCTCTCCCTGGCGGGACACATGAACGACCGAAAAGCCAGAACGGTCCATGATCCCCTCTATGCACGGTGTATCGCGCTCGAGGCAGCCGGGGTCCGGGCCGCGGTCGTCACGCTGGACCTGTGCATGGTATCCAGGGAGGTTGTGGATGCCGCCCGCGGCCTGGTGGAACGACGGTGTGGAATTCCGTCCGCAAACCTCTTCCTTTCGGCTACCCATACCCATTCGGGACCCGTGGTAACGCCGATTTTCCAGAGTGACCCCGATCCGGATTACGTGAAACAGCTTCCCGAACGCGTCGCTGATGCCGTGGAACAGGCCATACAAACCCTGGAACCGGCATCCTTCGCTTTCGGTTCAGGCTCGGTGCCCGACGAAGTTTTTAACCGCCGCTGGTTTGTCGTGCCTGAACTGGTTCAGGCGGACCCATTCGGACGCGCGGATGACCGGGTACGCATGAATCCGCCGCAGGGACACAAAGGGCTGGTCTGCCCCGCGGGGCCAACGGATCCGGAGCTCTGCGTATGGGGATTCCGCCGCGCGGACGGCTCTCCACTGGCCCTGTTTGCCGCCTACGCGCTCCACTACGTCGGCGGCGTGGAAGACGGCGCCATCTCTGCGGATTATTTCGGAAAATTCGCCTCTCTGGTAGAAGAAACCTTTGCCCGGGAATCCGGCGGACGCCCCGTGCTGGCCATGCTGGCCAATGGCGCCAGCGGCGATATTAACAACATTAACTGGCCGGCCCAGCCCGAAAAATATCCGCCTTACGCGAAAATAGACCTCGTTGCTCGGAAAGTGGCGGACGAAGCGCTGCGTGTGTACGGCTCCGATATCTGGAACAATCGTCCGTTATCCCTGAAGTCCGGCATGGTGGAAGTGGAGGCTGCTGTCCGGAAGCCCGCCCGGGACGAAGTAGACCAGGCAAAAACAATGCTGGAATCCAGGCGGAACCAGCCGCTTAGAACCCTTCCGGAAATTTACGCTCGGGAAACCTTCCTGCTGAACGATTATCCGGACAGGGTACGTCTCCCCCTCTGCGCGCTGGCCCTGGGAGACGCCTGCCTGGCGGGCATCCCGTGTGAAGCTTTCTGCAGAATCGGGCTGACCATCAAACGCGCGAGCCCCTTTGCCGGTACCGTGGTTGTCGGGTTGGCCAATGGATATTACGGCTACCTGCCCACCGCCGAACAGCATCTCCTGGGAGGGTATGAAACCTGGCGGGCCCGTTCCAGCTTCCTGGAACCGGATACGGAACCCCGCGTCGTCCGGGCGGTACTCACCCTGCTGAACGATCTGGCCCAGCAGGCGTGACTGGAGGGGAATCCATTCCCTGGCCTCAAATCCCTGTCTGTTACAAAAAAAACGCCCCTCCGATGCTCCCTTACTTCAATCCATTCCCTGGTCGCTGGACAAAAAAACATTGCTTTTCTGTTACGTTTGCGTTATAATAGTCTTAGGTGGAAGACCGCAGGGGTTTTCCCGTACTGAATCCCGCGAACGGGAGGAGAAAAACATGCGGAAAAAAGGCTTTACCCTCATTGAACTGCTGGTGGTGATCGCCATCATCGGCATCCTGGCGGCCATTCTGCTGCCGGCGCTGGCGCGCGCCCGGGAAGCGGCCCGCCGTTCGTCCTGCCAGAACAATCTCAAACAGATGGGACTGGTTTGCAAGATGTACGCCAACGAAGCCAAAGGCGCTTTTCCCAGTATTCAGCTGTACGACTGTTACAATGCGTCCCTGACCCCGCCCATCAACAAATCCTTCGCGATCAACGCGTTTGCCGTGTATCCGGAATACCTGAACGACCCGGGTTCCACGCTCTGTCCGTCGGACCCGGCCAATAAAGGCGTACGGGACACCTATATCGAGGCAAACGGAAAACCCCAGATCTGGAATGGCGAAGGCTATCTGCCGCCGCCGGCCGATGTCGAAGAGAATTTCTACCCCTGCGAGCTCGACAGCTCGAGCTGCAGCTACTTCTATATCGGCTGGGCGCTGTACATCCCCGGCATTACCGATGACCCGCATAAATTTACTACCTACGGGGATCCCATCGCCCTCTTCGCGGAAATCGTAAACTATTTCAGTTCTAAACCGGGATTGGATCCAAACCTGGTCGCGGGAATGAACGGCGCCCTGCTCGAGATCCAGCAGATTATTACCGACACCAACCCCGCCAACCTGGGGCGGGTTCATGAAGACATCAAGCCCAGTGGCGTAAGCCTTACCGTTTACCGCCTGCGGGAAGGAATTGAACGCTTCCTCATTACCGACATCAACAACCCCGCCGCCAGCAATATCGCCCAAAGTAACCTGGCGGTCATGTCCGATACCATCGGCGCCAGTTCAACGGATGAAAATGCGTTTAACCACGTGCCCGGCGGCAGCAACGTGCTCTACATGGACGGCCACGTGGAATTCATCCGCTATCCCGGCCCATTCCCCGTCAGCCCGCTGACGGCCTGTCTGATGAGTTCCTTCTGATACGACCTGAAATGCCTCAGCCCCCGGCAGACAGCCGGGGGCTTCTTTTTTTTTTATTCACTTAATTTCCCGTTTAATGAACAGATCGGCCGTCCGGAATCCTGGTGTTCCACGCCCCCCAGAATCCTTTGGCGGTAAAAAAATGCTCTGCCCGGAAACGCCGTCAGGCGGACAGGCGGAAAGTGGCGCTGAAAATCGGGGTGCTGACCGTGTTCACCGTTTCCCGAACCCGCGCTGGAGGGGGAGGGGTCTGTACCACCGCGTCCAGCGGAAGCCGCGGCGCCAGCTCGCTCAGCGGCTCCCCGCCCGGCAGAACCGTTTCATGCTGCCAGCGGGACAGCAGCACGTCCCGGTACAGCGTCGGCACCACGCCGGCCATATCGAAGAGGCTTCCCGTGGGCAGAATCGGATCGCCATTCCCCCGCGTCCTGGTTTCCTTCGCGGAAACGGTTTCGCGCCCGGTCATTGTCGTATGCATCCCTGCTCTTGCTCCTTGCGGCCGCGGCCATTCACTCCGCGTCACGCGCATGCTGACATCCGTGTTCACATGCATGGCTGCCATCCTGGCGTTGTACTGCTGAACCCTCATGGTTCCACCGGAATTATCGGATGCTTCTCCCAAAAACTTAACCGACTAAACAGGTTTATAACAATTTAAAATATTATAGTAGTATAATTATTTTTATAATGGTATAATTTTTTGTTTTCGAACGTGGAGACGTGGTATTTTTTAGCTGTCTTCCTGGTCGGGCGATTTGCGGCAACCCTTTCATACGGAAATTTCACGCCGCCGGGAACTTTTCAGGGTTGGGAAATATAGTAACTTTCTAAATTGTCATTCCTGTTCGCCATGAACCGGTTATAACGGGTAAGAAGCCTCTTATATGAAAGGAGATCCAAAATGACACGTCAGAACGCGGTAAAAATGATGTACGTCCTGTTGGCCGTGACACTGGTATTCGGTATGGCCTCCGGCTGCAAACGCAAGAGCCCGCCGCTCAATACGGACCTCACCAGCACCTCCGGCATGGAATCCACCTCCGGGGAAGGTCAGCCGGATCTGGATCTGGAAAAGCTCCTGTTTGAGCCGGGCAGCAAGTATGGACTGCAGACCGTTTATTTCGATTTCGACAGCTCCGCCCTGCGGCCCGATGCCATGGAAACCCTGCGGCAGAACGCCGAGAAAATTAAGCAGGTTCCGGGCGTGGTGATCCAGCTGGCAGGCCACTGCGACGAACGGGGCACCCAGGAATACAACCTTGCCCTTGGCGAACGCCGCGCGCTGGCGGTCCGCAACTACCTGATCCAGCTGGGCGTATCCGGCGACCGGCTGGTTACCATCAGCTACGGCAAAGAACGCCCCGCGGTGGAGGGCCATAACGAAGCGGCATGGGCGAAGAACCGCCGCGTGGAATTCAACCGCGCCGTTGCTCAATAATACTGGCAACGGTAGCGTCCCGTTATAATGGGAATATTACGGTCCTGCTGGGACGGACACGGTGAAAGGATGACCGAATGAGCAGGTCGACATGGTGGCTGTTTGGTGCGGCGTGCGTCGTGGCGGTAACGCTGACAGGCTGTAACACAACAGGCAGTCAGCTCGAAACCACCATTTACGATATGCACAAGCGTGTGGTCAAACTGGATAAAGACCTGGGTGAATCGATCACCAAGCTGAACGAAACCGCCGCCACCCTCAATGCCAGGGTGGACGAAATGGACCAGCAGACCCGCCAGCTGGGCCTGCTGATCGAAAACAACCAGAAACGGCTCGATGACCTGAGCAAAGACCTCGCAAGGTTCCGGGCCGACGTCTACCGCCACCTCGGCATCACAGCCTCCGTGCCCGGCGCGGTCGGCGGCACGCCGAACGTTTCCGTCGGCCAGCCCATGATTGAGACGCCAGGCGGCGTAACCACGCCCGCGCCCCCAGCCCCGGCGGGAACAGTCGTGCAGGGCCGCAATGAGCTGGTGGATTCCGCTCCATCGCCCCTGCCGGCCGCTCAGGCTGCTCCGGTCCAGCCTACCCCTGCGCCGGCCCAGCCGGCCATGGACGAGCGGACCCTGTATGCCACAGCCCAGCGGGCGCAGGAATCCGGGGATCTGGAAGGCGCGCTGAAATTGTTCGACGAGTACCTGACCCGCTTCCCCAACGGAGAACAGGCCGCCAACGCCTACTTCTGGAAAGGAAAGTGTCAGCTCGATCTGAACCGCCACGCGGACGCTGTCCAGACCTACGAGACCCTGCGGTCAAAATATCCGAACAACACCAAGACGCCTTATGCCATGTATAATCAGGCTGTCGCCCATGTCCGACTCGGGCAGACTGCGGAAGCGGCCCGGCTCATGCAGGCGATCATTGATCAGTTCCCCATGTCTCCGGTGGCCGAACAGGCTAAAAACGACATTAAAAAACTGACCGGTTCCCGCTGAGAATCTCGGTTGATAGTTAAGACCGTCAGGCGGTGTGTACCCTGAGACACGCCGCCTGATTTGTTTATAATAGAATCTCGATTTCCCATTGGGTCGACAGCCTGGTTACAAGGAGCAGCAGTATGGCTTATTACCTCGGACTGGATGCCGGCGGGACCAAAACGTTCTGCCTGGTAGGCGACGAACATGGAAACATCCTGGGATTCGGCCGGGCCGGAACCGGAAACTATGAGGGTTTCGGCGTGGAGGCCGCCCGCAAGGAAATCGAAAAAGCCGTCCAGATGGCCTTGCAGGATGCCGGCATAACCCTGGACCAGCTCAGCGGGATCGGCATGGGCGTGGCCGGCGCGGACCTGCCGGATGATTACGTCATGCTGGAACGCGAAATTTTCACGCCTATGTTCGGCGGCATCCCCCGGGTGTTTCGAAATGACAGCATGGGCGGACTCCGGGGCGGAACACGGGACCCCTTCGGCATCGTCATCGCCTGCGGTACCGGCTGCGTATGTGCCGGCGTCAACCGACAGGGACAGGAAGCCCGGGTCGGCGGTATCAGCGAGGATTTCGGCGACATGGTCAGCGGATCCAGCATCGGCACCGAAGGGCTCAAAGTGGTCTTCCGCGCCAGGGACGGCATCGTGGGTCCCACGCTCCTCACCGATCATTTTGTCCGGCGCGCCGGCTGCGCGGACGCGGACGAACTCTTCCATAAAATGTATACCCGCCAGATCTGGCACCGGGATCTCGAGCCCATGGCCAAACTGGTGTTTGACGCCGCCTACGAGGGCGATCCCGCGGCCTGTGACATCCTGGAATGGGGCGGGCGTTACCTCGCGGAAATGGTCATCGCCGTTGCCCGGAAACTGGATATGTGCCGCGACACTTTTGATGTCGTCATGACCGGCAGCGTCTTCAAAGGGCGGTCGCCGGTCCTGGTCGACACCATGCGCACCCGGATTCACCGCGTATGCCCCGAAGCGCGGTGCGTGCGCGCCCTGTTTGAACCGGTCGTCGGATGTTACCTGCTCGGGCTCGAACTGCATCACGCCATGGACGACGCCCGTTACGCGACCCTGGAAAAAAGCCTGGACGCCATGACAGCCCGCTGCGGCGTCTCGTTCCGGCCGGAGACCTGAAACCATGCGGCTTTCCGCGGCTCATGTATTGGTGCTGGTCGCAGCTGTAATTACCGCGCTGGTGGCCTATCTGGCCTTTTTCTCCGGTAACGGCGCATCCGATCTGGCCGAACCGGTCGATCCGGCAGATCCCTCGGCCGCGCCGTCGCTCCAGCTCGATGCGGACCAGGTCCATCTGGGTACCGTTTCAAACCGGGAGCCGACCACCGCCAGGGTAACTGTCCGAAACGCCGGAAAGGCCCCCCTGGAAATCCGGGACATCCGAACCAGCTGCGCCTGTACCCAGGGAAAAATGAGCGCGGATCCCGCCGTCATTCCGCCCGGCGGCTCGGACACTTTGGAGATTACTTTCTATCCCAAACGGGTTTACGGTTTTCATTCCCACAAAGTGCTCACCCTCTTTACCAATGATCCGGTCAGGCCGGCCTTCGAGCTCCATGTTCTGGCCGACGTGGATCCGGAATTCGAGCTGGTTCCGGAAGAAGTGGATTTCGGCGCCGTGCCGAAGGGTGCCGCCGCGTCCAGAACAGTCCGGTTCCGGCCGTTGCAGCCCCCGGTCTCCCATGTTACCGGAATTTCAACAACCCAGCCGGGAAAGAACGCGGAAGGCGTGGATCCCACCCTGCGAAAATCCTGGCTGCGGCTGGAACAGCTGGAAGTCCCTCCCGCGGAGTGGCGCAATCCCGATTTCCCGGAAGTAGACATCCGGGTAACCATTGATCCCGCTGCGCCTCCCGGCGAACTGAAGCAGCCGTTTTACATCTCCGTGGATACCCCCCGTTTCCCGTTCATGATGGTTCCCGTCAGCGCGGTCATCGAGGCGCCCTACGAAGTGCTGGGCGACGTGTCCCAGGGGCAGATTTTCATCCGGTCGGGCGAGCCGCCGGCAAAGGTGCGGTTCCGTTCGAAATCCGGTCCCCTGAGTCCTGTCGAGGTGGTGCCGGATCCGCCCGGCATTGTGGAACCGGCCCTGCAACAGCCTGAAACCGGCGGGATTGAGCTTATTCTTGCCCCTGTAAAAGGGCTCTCACCGGGAAAACACACCGTGGAACTGCGCGTGCGGCTGCGCGGCGCGGACGACGCCGTACTGGAGGAACTGTTTTTCGCGCATGTTTATGTGCCGGGCGGCGCCTGAGTGCCCGGCGGAACCCTGATTCTTTAAGGAGGATAATCGCATGGCTCTCTTCGGCAGCCGGGGAGGCGGGGGAGAAAAAGGGCCGGCCGATGTTTTTCCGCTTCCCCCGCGTTCGGCTTCATGCGGCGTGTGCGGGGAAACCCGTACCTTTACCAAAGTATGGAAGCGCGCCCTGATCATGCAGCGCTGTCCATGCTGCGGCATGGTTTTCGATAACCCCGCCGCGTTGTATAATAAGATCATGCCGGTGTGCCCCAGATGTGAAGAACCTCTGGAGCAGCCGGGATTCGATTACGGACTGTGCGACCATTGCGGTTCCAAACATGAGCTGATTGAGGGGGCGAAGCCGTCTCTGCTGCCAAACCTGAAACAGCGGCAGGAGATGAACCGTTTTGGCAAATCAAGGAGCGTGCTGGACTGATGTGGAGTGATCTTGAACAGCAGCTGCGCGAGCTGGCCGAAGCGTATGGCCAGCAGCATATTTTCAGATACTGGGACCAGCTGGATAAGGAACAGCGGTGCAGGTTTCTCGATGACCTGTCCAGGGTGGATTTCCCGCTGATGCGGCGCCTGGCCGAAACCTGGATCCTCAACACACCGGATCCGGAACATTTCTCCGACATCCGGCCGATTCCGGTAATTCCACCGGATCCGGTGGATGCGGGCGCGAAGGATGCGGGAGAAGAGGCCCTTTCCAGGGGAGAGGTCGGCCTGTTTCTGGTCGCGGGCGGACAGGGAACCCGGCTGGGATTTCCCGGACCTAAAGGGTGCTATCCCATCGGGCCCATTACCGGGAAAACCCTGTTCCAGTACCATGCCGAAAAAATCCGCGGACTCCAGCGCCGATATGGCTGTGAACTGCCCTGGTACATCATGGTTTCGGAGGCCAACGAGGCAGCAACCCGCGCGTATTTCGCCGATAACCACTGGCTGGGATTGCGGCCCGAGCAGGTGGTCTTCCTCAAACAGCGCATGGTCCCCTGCATGGACGCACAGGGACGGTTCCTGCTCGAAGCGCCGGACCGGCTGGCCATGAACCCGAACGGGCACGGCGGATGTATCCCCGCCATGAAAGAAGAAGGGGTCATCCAGCATGCCCGGGAACGGGGCGTGCGCTGGCTCAGTTACTTCCAGGTCGACAACTGGGCGGTTAAAGTGGCTGACCCCGTATTCCTGGGGCACCACATTCTGCGGAACGCGGACATGTCCTCCAAAGTGCACCGTAAAAACGATCCAAGGGAAGCGGTCGGCGTACACTGCCTGTGCGACGGCGACTACCGCGTGATCGAATACAGCGAACTGGACCTGTATCCCCAGCTCCTGGAGACGGATGAAACTGGAGCGCTGCGCTTTTTCGCCGGAAATCCGGCCATCCACATCATCTCTGTCGATTTCGCGGAGCGGCTGAACGCCCATTACCAGGATTTCCCGTGGCATGTCGCCCACAAAAAAGTCCCCTGCCTGGATGAATCGGGCGCGCTTGTGAAACCCGACCGGCCGAACGCGTACAAATTCGAAACTTTCGTATTCGATGCCCTGCGTTTCGTGTCGCATCCACCGGTGGCCCTGGAAATCCGCCGGGAAGGAGAATACACCCCGACCAAGCAGCCCGAGGGCGTAAACAGTGTGGCCGCGTCCCGGCAGAGCATGTCGGATTACTGGGGCGGCTGGCTGGAAAAAGCCGGCTGGTCCCTGCCCAAAACGCCGGATGGCCACGTAGCGGTTCCCGTCGAGATCAGCCCCGCTTTTGCGCTTACCGAAGATGAATTGATTAAACAGGCCCCCGCGCCGGTACCGGTCGGTGGAGGCGTTGCCATCGATGAAGACGGCCGGGTAACGGTCGTCACGGAATGCCCCGCATCCTGTGGGGCGGCTGAACCTGCAATTAAGGAATGAAAAAATGACTCCATCTTCCAGTGCTACCCCGGGGGGCGGAACCCGTCCCCGTCCTTCCCTGCTGCGCCGGCTGTTCCGCTGGTGCGTCAGGATATTTATCCTGATTTCAGCGGTCCTGTTCATCCTGTTTGTCGCGGTATTCCATCAGGCCCTGTACAACCGTTTCTCGGTATTTCCCCGCCAGCAGGCCGCGTGGGAAACCATCCGGGCCAACCGCATGCCGGTGGCTGTTTCCTCCGGTTACAACGAGTACCGCGGCATCATTCACAGCCATTCCTACCTTTCTCATGATTCGGAGGTACCCTTCGAACACATCCTCCAGACCATGAAGGACGTGGGGCGCGATTTCATCATCCTGAGCGACCACTGCCAGGAGGGCGACAACAACCTGTACGGCCTGCAGTGGAAAGGGCTGCATGACGGTAAGCTGTTCATCCAGGGATTTGAAATGCAGGAAGGCTTTATGCCCGTCGGGCTCCCCGAAGGGACCGTCCTGAGCTGTAAGGATGACGCGGCCACCCTCGCCAAAAAAGTGGAAGAAGCCGGCGGGTATGTCTTCATCATCCACGCCGAGCAACCCCGCCAGTGGGACCTGCCCCAGATTAAGGCCATGGAAATCTACAACATCCATCCGGATTTCATGGAAGAACTCCGGGGAAAACGGCTGTTCCGGCTGATCACGAATATCCTGGTCAACCTGCGGGCTTACCCTGACCAGACCATACGCAGCGTTTTTGATCCCCCCGCCAAAGTGCTGGACACCTGGGACCAGTTAAGCATCAACCGGGATATCGGCGGGTTTGGCGGAAATGATTCCCACCAGAATGTCGGCATCTACGGCGTGTACACCCAGGACGGCGCCCTGCTGCTGCGGCATGCCGAAGGAAAAGACATAAAGACATACTCCCTGAATCCCGTCACCAGGCTGCTGCTGCGGTTATGCTGCGGCCCCCTAGAACCCGGCAAGGAGGTCTTTCGCATCCAGCTTGATCCTTATGAGCGTATGGCCCGCTTCGTCTGCACCCATGTGCTGGCCAAGGACCTGACCGAAGAAGAGATCCTCTCCGCCATTGTGGCCGGACGCGCCTTCGTCGGATTCGACATGATTGCCGACAGCACCGGATTCACCTACTTCGCCCGAAACGGAAATCAGAAAGCAATCTTGGGAGAATCCATCGATTTCATTCCGGGGGAAACTGCGCTGCAGGTTTTCTCGCCCCATGTGGTCCGGTTCAAGGTCCTGCGTTACGGGAAAGTGGTCCACGAAGAGGATGGCGCCTCCATGGAGTGGAAGCCCACCGAACCGGGAAAATACCGCGTCGAAGCCTACCTGAATATACTGGGCGAGTGGACCCCCTGGGTCTACACCAATCCGATAACCCTGCGGGAGAAATCATCCTGACATGCCTCAGAAACCGGTTGACTGCCTGAAACCCGGCGAAGTCATCGCCGAAGAAGTACGGAACGCCGCCGGCGCGGTGCTCTGCCCGCCGGGCTTCGTACTCACCGAACAGGCCATTACCCGGCTCCGCAACGCGGGAGTAACTCACGTTTTCGTCCGGCAGGATCTGGACAACAATCCTGAAATTGACCGGCGTATCGCGGAACTGGACGCCCGGTTCGAGGGCATATCGGACCCTTTTCTGCTCCGGTTGCGGCGCCTGGTGACTGAAGTGCTCAACAGCATGAGGAACTGACTGGCATGGCTGATTCGCCCGCCCCTGAACTGATCCGGAACATGGAATTCGTCAAGCGGCGGGTCCAGGATCTGGCATCCCTGCCCACCCTGCCCGGTATCGTCAGGGCGGTTGTCGCCATGATGGACAATGCCGATGCCGGCCCAAAGGACGTGGCGGAGCTCGTCTCCCGTGATCAGGTCATGAGCGCCAAAATCCTGCGGCTGGTGAACTCCCCCCTCTATGGGTTCCCCGGACGAATCTCTTCCGTCTCCCACGCCCTGGTGCTGCTCGGATTCAACGTAGTCCGCGGCCTGGTGCTCTCCATGGCCGTGTTTGACCACTTTTCCAGCCGGACCCCGGGACTGTGGGGACACAGCCTGGGCACAGCCCTGGCCGCGCGGGCGCTGGCCAGGCAGCTGGGACGAAAAGACGCCGAAGAAATCATGATCGCCGGCCTGTTGCATGACCTGGGCAAAGTGGTGCTGGCCCATCTCTTTCCCGACCACTATAATCTGGCCCTCACTGTTGCCGCCGAAAAACGCTGCCATATCGCTGAAGCCGAACGGCACGTCTTTGGCGCCGACCACACCCTGACCGGCGCGTGGATTTCCCAGGCATGGCATCTGCCTGCGCGCATCGAGGATGTTATGGTTTTCCACCATACTCCCCGCGCCGCAAAAACTGTCGCTTCCGATGCGGCCCTGATCCAGATGGCGGACGCCATCGCCAGGGCGCTCGGCCTCGGCGACCCGGGCGATCCCGTAATGCCCCCTGTCGACGGCGCCGCCATGGAGTCCCTGGGGTTTTCGGACCGACAAATCGCGGAAACCATTTCGGCGGTGGACATGGAGTTTAAAAAAGGCGCCGATGTGCTGGCCGGGGAAACGGCAGGCGGCAACAGGAAATAACCATGTCAGAACGCCGTCCAAGGGTCCTGCTGTTTCATCTCCCTGAAGAATTCAGCGCCTCCTTGCGCGAAAAACTGGCCGACGGCGGGTTTGAGGTCATATTCGGCGATGATCACGCCGCCCTTTTCGAGTGGATCGCCCAGCATCCGCCTGACTGCATGGCCTGCTGGTATGACCCGGAGGATCCCCGCGGGCGGACCATCATCGAGAGCATTAAATCCGATGCGGCCTACGGGCATCTGCCCTTGCTCCTTTTTATGCGGTCTGGCGACCCGCCGCGCGTGGACTGGGAGCAGTTGCGCGCCGATGACTATCTTGTGCTGCCCCGCGACATGGACGAAGTTGCCGCGCGCCTGCGGTTGTGCGTGATCCGTTCCGCCCGGGATATCAACGCGAACCCGCTGACCGGGCTTCCCGGCAATCTCACCATCATCCGCGAAGCCGAGCGCCGACTGCGCGGAGGCCAGCGCTTCGCCATGGCTTACGTCGACCTCGACCACTTCAAGCCCTATAACGACAAATATGGGTTCAACCGTGGAGACGAGGTCCTCCGAATGACCGCCCGGGTCCTCGCCAATGTGGTCCGCCGGGCCGGACATCCCGACGCGTGGCTCGGCCATGTCGGCGGCGATGATTTCATCCTGCTGCTGCCGCCTGAGCTGACCTCCCGCGTCTGCACCGAAATCTGCGAATATTTCGACCTGGTCGTGCCCGATTTTTACGATCCGGAGGATGTCGCCCGCGGTGGCATCGAATCGGTGGACCGGCAGGGAAACCGCAGGTTCTTCCCCGTTATGGGATGCTCCATCGCGGTGGTGGACACGGGAATCTGCGGCGCAACGCACATCGCAGAACTTAGCGCCCGCGCCGCCGAAGTGAAAAAAGCCGCTAAGAAGCTCCCAGGCTCCGCCTGGGTCATGGACCGCCGCGGACCGGCCTCCACTCCCTCAGATGCCGGAAGCGCAAACGGCTGTCCGTAAGCCCTGCTGTTCCTGTCAGCGCGAATCCGCGGAAGAGACGCCGCTCAGAATGATATCTCCATTCCCGCGTACACCGCGTTATAATCGTCATCCGCGCTGCCGTCCCACGGGCTGAGGCCGCTGCTCACGACATAGTTCCCCGCCAGGCCGTCATCCCCGAACAGGTGCGCGTACGTCGCGTAGAACAGCAGGTCTTCCGTGTACTGGTATTCCGCGGATACCGCCATTTCCCAGCCCAGGTCGTCGTCCAGTTTGCCGCCGCCAAACAGGGCCGGATTGTCATACGCTTCATCCACCTCCAGTTTGGAAACGACAAGGCTGAGCGCCAGGCATTCGGTCGGCTGCAGGTCCAGGCCCGCCGAATACACCAGCACATTCGACAGCTCCGTGAAATACAGGAATTCCGAATAGGACACATCCGAGAAAAGCCGGTTGAACGGCAGCGTCCGGTCGTTGGACCACGCGCTGTGGTCCGGGTCGCCCCCGCTCAGCCACGTAAAGCCCACAAAGGGCCGTGGCGTCCAGCAGCACTCGAAAGTATAACCCACCGTGGCCGTCAGCCCCGGGGTATCGTAATCCACGTCCGCGTCGCCAAATCCAAAAGGACATGCCGACGGCACGTCATCCACCTCGCCCAGCTGCCACGCGAACTCCGCTTCGTAATCCAGGTTGCCGAAGCTCCCCGCCGCGCGAATGCCAATCGTATGCAGGTCCACCGGATACGCGACAGTTCCCAGATCGTCCCGCACGTAAATCCAGTACACGTCAAACTCATGGTCTTCCAGCGCCCGGCAGGTCCCGTAGATCATATACAGGTCGGTGTCATCCTGGGCGAAACGGCCAAACCGCTCGGCCAGCTTCGCGGTCACCGCGTCAATGCTCCAGGTATCCGCTTCCCAGGTCGCCCGGACCGCGTCAAAAGACAGCCCGAAAACCGTCGATGCGTTGCTGTTGTTCCCGATCAGCCATTCGCTTCCGAACATCAGCTCCTGCCGGCCCACCCGCAGCCGGAGTGGCGTGTTCCAAAGGTTAGCCGCCTCGATATAGGCCTGGTAGACCTCCACGTCGTCCGAGCTGTCCGCCCGCAAATCAAGCCCGCGCAGATAATCCGACCGGAAATCCTCGCCCCAGACGTCATACGAATCGAATTCGATAAACGCCGACACGTTCTCCGAGAATTTCGCTTCCGCGTTCAGGCGGATCCACTGGTCGTAATACGCGTCCGTCTCGATCGAATCGTAATCGTAGTACCAACCCGCGATGGACAGCGATCCGCCCACCCGCACTTCCTGCAGTTCCGCCATGCCGACCGCCGCGAACAGAACCGCCGCTATGCCCAGACAAAATTTACGCATCGTAGTTCCTCCTGTCCTTAGCATGGGTACATTGTATATCCCGCCCTTCCCCGAAACAAATCGGCTCAGGGCACGTCCGTCTCCGCCGCATGCCGCGCGCCGCGCACGTAATGGTCCAACCGTATCATCCACTGGTCCAGCTCGGCCGCGCACTGTTTTAAGCTGGCCGCCGTCGCCGCGATCTCTTCAGCCGTGGCGGCGCTGGTCTGCGTAACCTGTTCCAGCTGGGAAATGGCGCTGCTGACCTGGCTTATGCCCTTGGTCTGCTGTTCACTGGCCTCGGCAACCTCCGCGGAGACCACGGCCACCCGTTCCGCGTCTTTCACCGCGTCCTGCAGGATCGCCCCGGTTTCTTCCGCGGCCGCCCCGCCGGCTTCCGCGGCCTGCCGTGACGCCTCCAGCAGCGACGAGGTATTGCGCGCGGCCTCGGCGCTGCGCTGGGCCAGCGCCCGCACCTCCTCGGCCACCACGGCAAACCCCTTGCCCGCCTCCCCCGCCCGCGCCGCTTCCACCGCCGCGTTCAGGGCCAGCAGATTGGTCTGGAAAGCAATCTCATCAATGGCGCGGATAATCCTGGCGGTTTCGCCCGCGGACTTACGGATATCTTCCATCAGCCCGTTAAGCCGTGTCATCGCCTCGCTGCCGTTGCGCATGGCCGTGCTTAATGAAGCGGAAAGGTCCCGCAGTTCGTTAACCCGCTCGTTATTCGTTTCGGTCATCGCCTCGATTTCACGGAGGGCCGCGGAAGTCTCCTCCAGAGACGCGGCTTCTTCGGAAACCCCCTGCGCCAGATCGCCGCTCGCGTCAGCGGAATGCGCCGCCGCCTCCCGGATTTCCCCGGATTTCTCCTCCAGGGTCCGGCTTAATCCATCCAGGAAACGTGCCTGGCGGCGCACCGTCGCCATAATCACCGCGCTAAGGATCAGCAGGGTCAGCAGCCCGAGGGCGCCCATCACCAAACCGAGCCGATACGCGTGGCGGTAAATATCCCGGTTTGGCGCCCAAACTACCAGATACCACTGCTGGGGCGCCCGGCCCATCAAAACCGGTGAGATCGCAACCGTGCACCATCCGCCGCATTCGGGGTTATACATGTCGAAAATGCCGCCACCCTCTCCGCTCAAGGCCTGAGATAGGGACGCCGGGACCCCGGCTTCTTCCAGCGTCTTGCCGGCGAGGTCCCCCTGGAGATGCCCGACAATGGTGCCCCCTGCCGTGACCAGCATGGCTCCTCCGGTGCCCAGGGGCTTGATCTGGCCAACCATTTCATTCAGCGACTCCAGCACAATGTCCACTCCCGCCACCAGGAAAGGTTTTCCCTCCGCATCCATGGCCGGAACGCACACGCTGGTCATCAGGATATTGTCCGCCTCGGGTTCCCGATAAGGCTCCACAACCGCTTCTTTGCCGGTTTGCATGGGAATAGTGAAATAGTCCTCATTCTCACACTCGGCGAAATTGGAGTAAGTCAGGCTGATCCCATCCTTGCTCCGCAGCGCGTAGGGCTGGTAGTCCCCGCCCTCGTTGCCCTCATACTTGCCCGTGTACTGTTCGTCTCGTCCGTCGAAACGCCCGGGCAGCGTCTGCAGCCAGGTGCCAAAGTACAGCGGATGTTCTTCAAGAACTCGCACATACAGGCCATCAAGATGTTCCCGCTGGCATTGGTCCGGGTGCGTTGCTGTCTCCCGGGCCGCCAGCGCCATGATCCGGGCAACAGCCAGCGCCTCACCCAGGGTATTCCCCGTTTCTCGGGCGTACTGTTCCGCAGTAGCCGAAAGCAGCTCGCGCGCGTCGGATCGGGCCGAGCGGTAGGTCATGCCAAATACCAATACGGTATTCACCAGCAGTACGGCTGCTGCCGAACCGATCAGGGTCACCAGCAGGCGGGTGCGAAGCGCGTATTTTTCCATGGCGGTCGCCTTTTCTTCGTGTAGACCACATGATTCAGACGTTTTACTATTATACACCGAATCCAACTTAAATTTATTTTTTTATGAAAAAACAGCAAATTTATGTATAAAAACAATAAAAACAACTTCAATTTTTTGAAAAATGTCTTGCAGGTCCCCCAAAAACGCTTCTCTTTACATCTTCCACGCAACAGAATACCCTCCCCCGCGTGCCCTGAAAAACGCAACAAAATGCCTATATATATAGGGGGACATTTTGCGTCAACACCGGCAAAACAATCCGCCACACCCCTCTCCCGTCGCTTCATGTGCCGGGACGTTCCGGGCGGACTGTTCCGGCAAAACTCTCACATTCCGGAGGATCCTGTAATGAACGCTGCCGCCACACTGCCTGAATGCCTTGCCGCCCGGGTCCCCTCCTGCGGAGACACCACCGCGCAGGCCTGGAAAACCCTGGCCCAAACCTTACTGCGTTCCTGCGGCGGATCGGACGCGATGGAAAATGACCCCGTCCGCGCGGTGCGTCTGGCCCATGCCGTTTCCCTCCTGCTGATGGCGGAGACCATTGAATCCCGCGTCTTTGCCGGGATGGAAGAAACGCCCGCGGGGATGCCCTCGGCATCGCTGTTGGGGCAGATCTCCTCCCTTCGCCGGGAGGCCATCGCGCAATTGGAATCCCTCAGGGCAGAAATTACTTCCGGCGCCATGCCGGACGGGAATGCCATCCCTGACCGTGCATCAACCCAGGAAACTGCCGGTCCGTCTGTCAAACGCCCCTCACCGGCCCCTGCTTCCCACCAGCCGCAACCATCGCCGGCTGGCCGCCCTAATGCCGGTACATCCCATGTTTCCGGAACCGACCAGGGCCGTCCGCCCCTTTCTGGTCCGAATTCGCCAGTGCCAGAATCCCATCAACCTGTGGCATGCCGATCGTCTCTGGCGGATAATCCGTCACCCGGCAACGCACCATCCGCAAAATCGGAAATGCCCGCCCGGGATATCTCAGCACAGCTTACCCGTGAAAAATTCCTGGCACTGGCAAAATCACACGTGGCGTCTATTCCCCTTCCCGCGGACAAAAAAGCGCTTAAAACGCAACGCTTCCCCTGAAAAAATCACCCGAAGGAGATGGGGGTTACTTTTCGGCGCGGGCCGCCAGGAATTCCTCTATTTCCGGCCGCGTCGGCGCGGACGGCTGGGCGCCCAGCCGGGTAACCGATATTGCGGCCGCCGCGCAGCCGAACCGCACCGCGTCACGCAGGCTTTTGCCTTCGGAAAGCGCCGCCGCCAGCGCGCCGTTGAACACGTCCCCCGCCGCGGTGGTGTCCACGGCCTCCACCGGGAACCCGGGAACTGTCCCCGACCATTCCGGGTCATGGACATACACCCCCCGGGCGCCCAGGGTGATCAGTATGGTCCGGGGACCCCGTTCCGCCAGCCGCGCGGCCACGCGCGCCGCTTCCGTCTCATCGCGGACCGGCAGGCCTGTCAGCAGTTCCGCCTCGCTTTCGTTGGGGGTCAGGATGCCGACCGTCTCCAGCAGCGCGTCCGGCAGTTCCCGGGCCGGCGCGGGATTCAGAATTGTCCGAACGCCCTTTCGGAAAGCCAGTTCCATGGCCCGCTGAACGGTATCGATGGGCACCTCCAGCTGGGCCAGCGCGCAGGCCGCGCCGGCCAGGGGCGGTTCCGCCGCTTCCACGTCGTCCGGAGTAAGCAGGCCGTTCGCGCCCGAAGCCACGGCAATGCTGTTCTCGCCCCCCCGGTCCACCATGATCAGCGCGATGCCGGACGCCGCGTCCGGCGTTTTCAGCACGTGGGTAACGTCTATGCCGTCCCGCCTGAACCCGGCAATGGCATTTTCACCGAACAGGTCGTCCCCCACCCGGGCTACGAACGTTACCTGTCCTCCGGCGCGCGCCGCCGCCACCGCCTGATTGGCGCCCTTGCCCCCGGCTGCCATGGAAAAACGACCGCCCAGCACCGTCTCGCCGGGACGGGGTATCCGTTCACACTGGATGATCATGTCCGTGTTTGAACTGCCGACAACCACAATCCTGCCTGACATAACCGGTCCCTCCCCGTCAGCCGCCATAGATGGCGCGGTTCCCGGCAATCACCAGGGCCAGGCCCGCCACGTAAAACAGAAACATCAACCCCAGCAGCGGAGCGGTGCCTTTCGGCGCCCCTTTAAACTCCCGCCAGATGAACACGCCCCACAGCGCCGCTACCAGCGTGGCGCCCTGTCCCAGCCCATACGAAATCGCGTAGCCTGCCGCGACGCCCGCGATGATGCTGAAGGACATCCCCACCCCCCAGATCGCTCCCCCAAGTACGCCGATCAGATGCAGGCGCAGGCTGCCTTTGCGGAAATAGTCCAGCGGATCCACTTTCTCGCCGCTGACGGTCCAGCGCATCGCCACCGTGTTCAACACGAAATTGCTCGCGAACAGCCCCGCCGCGAAGCAGACCAGCGCCGTGTAGGGCGTCAGCTTTCCCGCTTCGGGAACGGCAAAATCCGTAACCATCGCCGAAGCCACCCGCCCGTAGAAAAATCCCATCGAAATGCCGCAGATGATGGAAATGATTACCCCCAGGGTCGAAGTCTTCCGGTCGGTCGACACCTTCCGGTAGGCCAGCGCGTTCAGAATAATGGCCGCCGCGACGCAGGCCACGCCGAGAAACAGCACCGCCGCCTGATACTTCGACGGATCTTCCCGGAAATTGTCGATCACCCCCAGCACCAGCGCAAGCCCAATGCCCACCGGAAACGCCACGGACATCCCCGCGATATCGATGGCCACCACCAGCAGAATATTGGCAAAGTTAAAAATAACGCCGCCGATAAACGCGCTCAGCAGGTTCGACCGGTCCGCCTGCGCGAGATCCGCCAGGAACGGCCGCCCCGCGGACCCGAAACTCCCCAGCGTGAAGGCAAACAGCAGCGTCAGCAGCAGCACCCCCAGCGCGTAATCCCAGTAGAACAGCTGGAACCTCCACTCCCGCGACGCCAGCTTCTGGGTATTCGCCCACGACCCCCAGCACAGCATGGTGATCACGCACATCACCACCGCCAGCGCGTACGATTGAACAATTACCATGTTCGCTCCTCCCTGCTTTAACTTGAAATCAAAGGCCCAATTGGCATTATGCTGAATTCGCCGGCGCGGATCAAATCAAAACCTTTGGCAAACCCAGGCCGGCAATGTTACCGGCCGCGGCATAACCTCACCCAGTAAGGCTGCTTTGAGAAAAGTTCTTAAGGAAAGCACATTCTACAGGTTTGTTGAATTGGAGGAAGGTTATATAGATAAAGTTTGGTGGGCCGTGCAGGATTCGAACCTGCGACCTTGTGATTAAGAGTCACCTGCTCTACCGGCTGAGCTAACGGCCCCCGCCCCGGATACCAGCCAAAATAAAAATGGAGCGGGAGACGGGATTTGAACCCGCGACTTCAACCTTGGCAAGGTTGCACTCTACCGCTGAGTTACTCCCGCTCGCGGTGCTCTTATGTTAGCAAATCCTTGGCCGCGGTGTCAAGCATCCGTGAAAAGTTTTCCCTCACAGCATCCGGCTCTGACCGCACCGGCGCCGGGATGCGGCGAAAGAAACAGGTTTTGTACAATATGCCCTGTTCCTGCGGGCCGCCATTTCGAGCGCGATACCCTGCTCGTTTTTCCGCGGCAACTTACCGGAGACCGGCCATGGGCGACACATCACCCTTTGAACGAACCCTTGTCACCAGCGCGTTACCCTACGCGAACGGGCATATTCATCTTGGGCACATTGCCGGCGCCTACCTGCCGGCTGACATTTACGTGCGTTACCTTCGGATGCGCGGCAGGAAGGTGCTTTACATCGGCGGATCGGATGAGTACGGAGTGGCCATCACCCTATCGGCCCTCAAAGAGGGCGTCACCCCGCAGGAAATTATCGACCGTTACCACACCGCGAATGCCCAGGCTTTTCTGGAGCTGGGCATCTCTTATGACCTGTACGGACGCACCTCCTGGCCTCTCCACACGGATACCACCCAGTCCTTTTTCAGAAACCTGTATGAGGGCGGCTACATCATCCGCCAGGAGATGGAACTGTGGTACTCCCCGCAGCTGGACCGGTTTCTGCCGGACCGCTACGTGAAGGGCACCTGTCCCCGGTGCGGCTACCCGGACGCCAACGGGGACGAATGTGAGAAATGCGGCGCCCAGTATACCGCCCGGGAGCTGCTCAATCCCCGCAGCAACGTCCCGGGCGACTGCTCCACTCCTGAACTGCGCCCGTCCGGACACTGGTTCCTGGACCTGCCAAAGTTTTCCGAACGCCTGCGGGCCTGGCTGGATACTCATCCGGAATGGCGCGCCAACGTGCGGGGCATCGCGAACGGCTGGGTCGGCGACCTGAAGCCCCGCTGTATCACCCGCGACCTGGACTGGGGGGTTCCCATTCCGCTGGATGACCCGGATGCGGCCAAAAAACGGATTTATGTCTGGTTTGATGCCCCCATCGGGTACGTCACCAATACTCGGCAGTGGGGCATCGACCGCCTGAATGACCCGGACGCGTGGAAAATCTGGTGGAAAGACCCATCCACCCGGCTTGTACATTTCATCGGCAAGGATAATGTGCCTTTCCACGCCGTCATATTCCCCGCCATGCTCATGGGACAGCGGGATTTCATCCTGCCTGACCAGGTGGTAGGCAACGAATACCTCAACATCTTCAACCGCCAGACCGGCCAGTCTGAAAAAGGGTCTAAATCGAAAGGGAATATGATCACGGTCCGCTGGTCCCTGGACCATCTGCCCGTGGACGCCATCCGGTATTACCTGTGCGCGATCGCGCCGGAATCCAAAGATTCCGACTTTGACTGGGACGACCTGATGAACCGCTACAACGGCGAGCTGTGCGACGTGGTCGGCAACTTCATTCACCGCTCGCTTACGATGACCTGGAAAAATTTTGAGGGGCGGGTTCCCCGTCCGGCCGAACTGGAGGCCGAAGACGTGGCCATGCTGGACGCGATTGGCGAATTTACCCGCGATATCGCGGATGCCCTGGAGACCTTCCGCTTCAGGCTGGCGGTTGAGCGGTTTATCGACCTCGGGCGGCGCGGAAATGTTTATTTTGACGCGATGAAACCCTGGGTCACCCGAAAAACGGATCCGCAGCGCACGGCGACAACGTTGTATGTCTGTTTCCAGGTGGTCCGCGCGCTGGGCATACTCATGACCCCGTTCCTGCCGCACGCGTCCGCACGCCTGGCGGAAACCCTGGGCATGCAGCCACCCTCCGGCGGACCGGATGGCGGACCGGACGGCTGGGAATCCGCTACCCAACCCGCAGAACCGGGTACCCCCTTCGCGGAACCAAAAGCCCTGTTCCCGAAACTGGATCCGGAACGGATCGCCGCGCTGGCCGAACAACATCTGCAGGGCCAGGCTTCATGATTTACGGTCAGGCTGACAGATTTAATGGGCGCCTGTCTGCGGTCCGGGTACTGGCGTCCAACAGGAATGCCGAATAATGCGCTGGGTCCGGTCTCTCTATGACTGGGTGCTTTCCTGGGCGGAAACTCCGTATGGCGCCGCGGCGCTGATCGTGCTGGCTTTTGCCGAGGCCAGTTTCTTCCCCATTCCCCCGGATGTCCTGCTGATCGCCCTGTGCCTGGGCAGTCCGAAACGCTGGTGGCGTTTCTCGGGCATGTGCACCATCGCGTCCGTGCTGGGCGGCGTCGCGGGATATTTGATCGGATGGGGGTTGTGGGCCGCGGTGGACCAGTTTTTTTTCACCTACGTGCCCGGTTTTACTGAAGAGGCCTTTCAGCGGGTGGCCGACAAATACGAAGCCTGGAATTTTTGGGTGGTTTTCATTGCCGCCTTCACGCCCATCCCCTTTAAAGTGTTCACCATTGCCGCGGGGGTGTGCGGCATTAACTTTCCCATGTTTGTTATTGCCGCAATCGTCGGTCGGGGCGCCCGTTTCACGGCGGTCAGCCTGCTGCTGCGCTTGTTCGGCGAACCTATCCGCGGTTTCATTGATCGGTGGTTCAACCTGCTGACCATTGTTTTTGTCGTGCTGCTCATCGGAAGTTTTTTCCTGTTGAAGTATTTCTGAAGCATCGAAAGCGCCGGCCCGCACCTGCTGAATCCGCCGGCTTTAATGCCTGGTCTGATGGTTTGCATCCGGTCGGGCAATTGGCACATGCTGAAGTGGACGGTTACACTGTTCCCACAGGAAAAAAGCACACGCCTGTGTCAGGTACCTTATGAAAAAATGGTTTTACACACTGCTTCCCCTGATAGGGATATGGATCAGCGGCTGTGATTTCCGGCAGGAGGCGATCGGCCTGTCCAACTGGAGCATCGATTTCAGCCGGAATGAAACAGCTTTCCCGCTATATATCTGGAACCTGAATCCTTATATTGCCGACCTGACGGTGGAACTGGAACCCACGGAAGACTGGATCCTGCTCAGCCGGACCAAACTGACCAGCACCGCGCCGGACGATCCTGAGAAAGGTCCCTTCGACAAACAGGTGGTGTTCGTCCGTGTCGACCGGTACCAGCTGGACAAAGGAGAACACAAAGGCAAAATAAAGATTACGTCTAACGGGGTAAAGCCGAAAACCGTTGATGTGCGCGTCCTGATGGATTACGACGGACGCCTGGATCCGCTGAACGCAACGGACGTAACCGCTGTTTATTCCAAACCCTACCTGATTGATTTCGTGTTCGGGTTGCGGGATGCCAAAAATTGGCCGGTCGTGGCAGATCCGGCCCTATTCTTAGTGGAAGGACTGGAAGATGATGAGCCCGTGCGGCCGGAGTCGGGCATTCAGATCCGGCGCGCGAAATCCCGCCAGCTGAAAGTCGACCTGATCATGGATTACAGCGCGCCCATGCAGGACATTTTCGGGGCGATCCCGGCGATGGAGGACCTGATCATTAATACCCTGCTGCCGGCCCTGGGACCGGAGACCCTGATCGGCATCACGGAATTTCACCGGGATGACCAGCCTCCCACTAACGTCGCCGATTTCACCGTGGACCAGGCTTTCATCCGTGAACGCATCCGCGGTATCCAGAGTGATATTGTGGGCGGGTGGTACTCAGGATCCAGGCTCTACGACGGCATCGTTTTCTCCTCCCAGAAATTCGATAAGAATTCCGCGCTGCAGGAATCCCGTTACGCCATTGTTTTTACCACCGGTGTGGACACCTCCAGCCGGTACTACCTCGATGAAGCCGTGCAGGCAGCCTCGGACAAAGGAATCCGGCTGTTTGTGGTGGGATTCGGCGAAGAGGCCAACCTGCCCGTGCTGCTGGACCTGGCGTCACGCACCGACGGGGAGTACTTCGAGGCCACCGAAATCAATCTCATTCCATCCGCGGTGGCCGACATCATCAACAGCCTGAACGGACAGTATATTCTCCGGTGGGCCACCCTGCAGCGCCGTAACGAGGCTTCTTTTATTCCTTCTTTTTCGATCCGCCTGGGTAACGGGCGGGTCATTTATGAATCTAAAAAGAAGTTCAATGTCGGCAGTTATGATGGGGATGTACTGGAGGCCAAATTGCAGCTGACCAACGCATCGTCTCCGGTCAGCACCGTTGCGGTCCTGCGGGCTCAATATGTTCCGAGGTTTCTACAGCGCATGCGTTTTTACGTGCTGAGCCGATTCCCGTTTGAGACGTCGCTGGTGCAGACCGCGGACGACGGGCTGGCGGGAGATTGGAGCCTGAATATTCAGGAAGACGAAGGAACCGCCGGTTACTGGATCGACATCCGGTCGGATTCCGGGAAATCACTGCCTTTTGCCGCTTTCGGGCCGCTGCTCCGTTTTGATTTCTCAGGCCCGCTCCCGGAGGACGCGCCGCTGTTCGAAGCCTTTGCCGCGGATAATTCGATCTACAGCGGCGGACTGTCCCTGGACGTTATCGGGTTCGATGAACTGGAAGAAGAGGACAGCGATACGCCTGAAGATGAAATCTTTCCGGATATGGAATGACCCCCAGACTGGAATAATCCATGACTGATGTTGACCCTTCGGCGGATACCCCGGATGTGGAAACGCCCAGGCGGCTGTATAACAAGCCGGATTCCTGGATTGACCTGCATCCCGCCGGACCTGAGACAGGAGAAAACCGGCAAAACGAACCGCCCCGTTTTGTGGTGCTGGAACGGAAGGTGCAATGGTCCGGCAACGGATGCGCCGGGTGCGTCCCCGGTTGCCTGATGGGCATCGCCCTTGGCTTCCTCACCATTGGGATCAGCGTACTCTGGATGATTCGCCTCGCAATTGCCGCCCTCTTACGGCTGTTTGGCGTGAGACGCTGAGCTTTTACCAGCTTCTTCGGAATGGTGAACGGGGCGGGACTCGAACCCGCGGCCACCGGATTAAAAGTCCGATGCTCTACCTGCTGAGCTACCCGTCCACACTATCCGAACAAGAGACGCGGATGCGTATTATATCGGAAATCGCCAACCCCGCGCCAACCGCCTGACCTCACCGCCACAGCAGAAGGGTTTTCATGGTGCCGGGAGAGGGAGTCGAACCCTCACGGTGTCACCACCGGCGGATTTTGAGTCCGCTGCGTCTGCCAATTTCGCCATCCCGGCATGTCTGGGTGCGTATTATAAGCGGAAAACCCCCGCGGATCAAAACCGTTCAGTTTCTTTGGGCTGCAGGACAACTCCTCCGGAACCTGAACATCCATTTAAAAAACGCCGGCCCGTCAATACGTTGCTTTGCCGGACGCAGAGAAGGCGGTTAAATCTGTAAAAACGATTCAGCGGTGATATGCCGGAACCGGAAATATTTCGCGTCCGAAAATGCACCCATCAACGTTTTCCTGTCGCCCGAAATAATCTGAAACAGAAAAATTTTTAAAAAATTTTCTATTCCGAAAATACCGCACGCGGATCTGGTCTATGTTTTTTTGACGATTAAAATTTATTTTAAATTATTGTAATAAAATGTTTTATGATCAAAAATTAAAACTTTTATTTTTATCCTGAACTTTTTTCATAAGACGCAAGCCCGGAAAAAAAAGTATAAAATCCCGCTAAAGTTTTGGCTAAAGCTGCCGATAAATAAGACGGGTGACCGGGAAGGTACCCAAAGAAAAGTTGAAGCGACCCGGCTGTGGGGTAGGGACACCCCGGCAAGCAGCCGGTTGCGGGTTCGGCCGCGGGAACCG
Organism: Candidatus Hydrogenedentota bacterium; assembly: GCA_029776995.1. GTDB lineage: Bacteria > Hydrogenedentota > Hydrogenedentia > Hydrogenedentales > CAITNO01 > JAGPFE01. The sequence continues at coordinate 18,426 of JAKOTZ010000103.1, read as the reverse complement.
GCCGGATCCAACCCGGGGACGCCAACGGGACTGGCGCCGCCGGATTGTGCTGGGCCTGGCGCAGGGATGCGCCGTAACACACTCATGGAGGACTGAACTATGGGACTGAGGATCAACACCAACATCTCGGCGTTGAACGCGGGCCGCAACCTGCGGACGTCAACCGCCGACCTGAACCGTTCGCTGGAACGCCTGTCGAGCGGGCTGCGGATCAACCGGGCCCGGGATGACGCGGCGGGACTGGCCGTCGCCGAAGGGTTCCGTGCCCAGGTGCGCGGCACGCAGGTGTCGCAGCGGAACGCGCAGGACGGGATCAACATCGTGCAGACCGCGGAAGGCGGCCTGACCGAAACGACCAACATCCTGCAGCGCATCCGCGAACTGGCGGTGCAGTCCGCCAACGGCACCCAGAGTGACGCCAACCGCGCGGCGATCAACACGGAGGTGAGCCAGCTGCTGGGCCAGATCGACGCGATCGCCCTGCAGACCGACTTCAACGGTGTGGCCGTGCTGAGCGCCTCGCAGACCATCACGCTGCAGGTGGGCGCCTACACGAGCCAGACGCTGGCAGTGGTCGTGCAGGGAGCCAAAACCAATGACCTGGGCGTGAACAACGTCAGCGTATCCAGCATGGCCCTGGCTGTATCGGCCATCAGCACCGTTGACGTCGCCCTGCGCAGCGTCAACAACCTGCGGGCCACGCTGGGCGCCTACCAGAACCGCCTCGAATTCACCATCAACACCCTGGCGATCCAGGAAGAAAACGCGGCGGCCTCTGAGAGCGCGATTCGGGATGCGGACATCGCCCAGGAGACGATCCGGTTCACCCGGAACCAGATCCTGGTCAACGCGGGCACTTCCGTGCTGGCTCAAGCCAACGTGCTTCCGCAGACGGCATTACAGCTGCTCCGGTAATCGGATCTGTCAGTTGAATGTGGCCATATTCCCCGGACCCGTCGTTCCCGCGGGTCCGGGGTGAACCCATGATATGGAAAGGAGGTGAACATAAAAACGTCCGGACGGAAGGGATAACCGTTCGGGCAGAGGTAACCCAAAACCGGCCGGGAGGGATGCCCGGCCAGAACCAATCAAGGAGGTAAGACCATGGGACTGCGCATCAACACCAACATTGCCGCGCTGAATTCGAACCGCAACCTGCGGACCTCAAGCGCGGACCTGAACCGGAGCCTGGAGCGCCTGTCGAGCGGGCTGCGGATCAACCGGGCCCGGGATGACGCGGCGGGACTGGCCGTCGCCGAAGGGTTCCGCGCCCAGGTGCGGGGCTCGCAGGTGTCGCAGCGGAACGCCCAGGAAGGCATCAACCTGGTGCAGACCGCGGAAGGCGGCCTGAGCGAGACCACCAACATCCTGCAGCGCATCCGCGAACTGGCGGTGTAGGCCGCCAACGGTACCCAGAGCGACGCCAACCGCGCGGCGCTGAATACGGAGGTGAGCCAGCTGCTGGGCCAGATCGACGCGATCGCCCTGCAGACCGACTTCAACGGCGTGGCCGTGCTGAGCGCCTCGCAGACCATCACACTGCAGGTGGGCGCCTACACGAGCCAGACGCTGTCGGTGGCCGTGCAGGGAGCCAAAACCAATGACCTGGGCGTGAACAACGTCAGCGTATCCAGCATGGCCCTGGCTGTATCGGCCATCAGCACCGTTGACGTCGCCCTGCGCAGCGTCAACAACCTGCGCTCCACCCTGGGCGCCTACCAGAATCGCCTCGAATTCACCATCAACACCCTGGCGATCCAGGAAGAAAACGCGGCGGCTTCTGAGAGCGCGATCCGGGACGCGGACATCGCCCAGGAAACGATCCGGTTCACCCGGAACCAGATCCTGGTCAACGCGGGCACATCCATACTGGCTCAGGCGAACGTGGTGCCCAGAACAGCGCTTTCGTTGCTGGGCTGATCTGAAGGAGGCGGAGCATGGATATCTCGCGCATAACCGGCATGGGCGCGCCGCGACCGGCGGATGCGGTCCCGTCGGGGCGTGCGCCTGCTCCGCGGCCTGAACCGTCCCCGGATGCCCCGGCAGGCCGGGAGACGGCGCGTAAGGTTGAAACCCTTCGCAAGCCGCAGAAGGAACCGGAGGAGGAAAACCGGAAAAAGACGGCGCCGCAGACCGAACAGGAAAGCCGCCCGATGCAGCCCCCGCAGGTCAGCGCGCGCATCCGGTACGAGGAGGCCCTGAACCGGCCGATCATCCAGTTCCTGGATGAGAACCGCCAGGTTATCCGGCAGTATCCGCCGGAAGCGCTGGTCCAGTTTTCCCTCAGGTTCCGTGAACTGCAGCAACGACTGTTCGACCAGCGCGGCTGAGGCCGCGGCAAAAAAGTTGGCCGGCTCCCTACCATGGGGGTCGGCTTTTTCTATGGGACGAAAAATGCCTGGGATCAGCGCCGGTCAGGATGCCGGTTGCGGATGTACCCGCACGATGGAGAAAAAGCCGGGGTGGTCGCTTAACTCCAGCGAAACGCCGTTCTCAACCCATTTTTTCTCGATCGGCTGGGTAAACAGCACTTCAACCCGGGATCCTCCCTGCTGCAGCACGTGGAAAATGTGGTCGATCCCGCTGGATATGTTCATGGCCCGCTCCATAAATCCTGATCCGGTCAGCGCTTCAAAAGGCCGAGATCCCTCGCCGCAGTTGATATCGCCCAGAAAAAAAGCCGGAATCGACGGATGGATGCGCTGTTCTGTGAACCTCCGTGCCTGAAGTAACTGTCCCTCTCTGATGTCATCGTAACGGTTCCAGGGATAGGCCGCCTGGGCATGGGTATTGAAAATATCGACCAGCACCCCGTTACTCGTCTTCAGCCGGGCCAGGGACACGCCTTTTCGGGCCATACCGTCCGCTTCCCAGAAACGCCAGACCGGCGCATAGTCGTCATACGGTTCAAAGGCAACCCTCTGAAAAGGAAACGCGCTGGAGATGAGCAGCCCACTGCCGATATGGCTGCTTGGAAAACGCTGATGAAACGCCAGGCGGGTGCGTTTTGTCAGGAGGTCGGTCAGCAGCTGCACATCCGCATCCACAAAGGCTTCCTGAAAACCAACCACATCCGGATCCAACTGCGCCAGGGTTTCCGCGATAGCCCGGGCGCGGATATCCCGGTTCCTGCCCACCACCCGGGTCAACTGCACGTTAAAGGTGGCCAGCCGCAGTTCAAAAGGCGCGAAAGCAGCCTGGGCCTCTCCGGCAAAAACAGCCGGATCGCCTTCCGGAATCCTGTCAGGCCGCAAGGCCGCCAGCACATAGGCCAGCGCGAACAGAACAACCGGGAACAGGGCTAAAAGGCACAGGATCAGCGCGGAGATTTTAAGCATTTTACCCATAGCGACCATTCAGTTTTTCAACATTTATAGGACGCTGCTTTTCAACATTTATAGGACGCTGCATTTTTTACACGGTTTCAGGGGTGGGTATTCCATATTTCGGCCGAATTTTATTTTCAGGCCGCCGCCTTTGAAAAAACTATAAAAACCGGATGAATAATGCAGGAATTGCCGAACGCCCTGAAATGAGTAGAAGTATCGTTCTATCCGCAGGCATATGCGTTTGCCTTGAACTTCTCTGGTGGTGTTGACCCTCACATTTTTCAAGAATACGCAATTTATCTACCGGTAGGTCTTGAAAAAGGGCGAAAAACTATATTAAAATTTAGGGGCTCATGAAACTGTGGCCGGATGAGTGAAGTTCTGATTGGTCCAGTTTTTCGGGATTCGGCAATATTGCGGGGGTGGTCCCCGGACGGGCAGGGCGCCCAGGTCGGGCGTCCCCCAGGAGAAACAACAGAAAGGAAGAAGCTATGAGCGACGAGAAAAAAGCCATCAGTTCGTTCATGACAGAAAGCAGGACTTTCCCGCCGCCGCCTGCCCTGTCCGCCCAGGCGTACATCAAAACCATGGAGGAGTATGAAAAACTGTGGCGGCAGTCGCTGGATGACCCGGACGGGTTCTGGCTGGAACAGGCAAAAAGCCTGAGCTGGTTCAAGTTCCCGACCAAGTCGCTGGAGTACACCTGGGACACCGAACGGCGGATCATCGAACACACCTGGTTCAAGGACGGGCAGCTGAACGTGTCGGTCAACTGCCTGGACCGGCACCTGGGAACGCCGAAAGAAAATCAGGTGGCCCTGATCTGGCAGGGTGAACCGGAAGACGACGTTAAAAAGATCACCTACAAAGAACTGCACCGCGAAGTGTGCAAGTTCGCCAACGTGCTTAAAAAGCTGGGGGGTCAAAAAGGGAGACCGGATCTGCATCTACCTGCCCATGATCCTGGAACTGCCGATCGTGATGCTCGCGTGCACCCGCATCGGCGCCATCCACTCCATCGTGTTCGGCGGTTTCAGCGCGGACGCCATTGCCAGCCGCGTGGAAGACGCCACCTGCAAACTGCTGATCACCAGCAACGTGTCCCTGCGGGCCGGCAAACACATCGGCCTGAAAGCGATCGCGGATGAAGCGCTGAGCAAGCCCGGCTGCGCGTCCATCGAGAAAGTAGTGGTGGTCAAGCGCAATGACGAGCCGTGCCCCATGACCCCGGGCCGCGACCTGTGGTATGACGAGCTCATGGCGGAAGCGTCCGGAACGTGTGAGCCGGAAGTCATGAACGCGGAAGACCTGCTGTTCATTCTGTACACCTCCGGATCCACGGGAAAACCGAAGGGCGTGGTACACACGACCGCCGGATATCTGCTGCACGTTTCCCTTACCCATAAACTGGTATTCGACTACAAGGACGGCGACGTATACTGGTGCACGGCGGATATCGGCTGGGTAACCGGTCACTCCTACATCGTTTACGGTCCGCTGGCCAACGGCGCCATTTCTCTGATGTTTGAGGGTGTCCCCACCTACCCCGACGCGGGACGCTTCTGGCAGATCTGCGAAAAGTTCAAGGTGAACCAGTTCTACACGGCGCCCACAGCCATCCGTTCGCTGATCCAGAAGGGCGATGAATGGGTGAATAAGTACGACCTCAGCTCGCTGCGGATCCTGGGGTCGGTAGGCGAACCGATCAATCCGGAAGCCTGGATGTGGTACTACACGGTGGTCGGCAAGAGCCGCTGCCCGATCGTGGACACCTGGTGGCAGACGGAAACAGACGGATTCCTGATCACGCCGCTGCCCGGCGCGATGACCCTCAAGCCCGGCAGCGCCAACCGTCCGTTCTTTGGCGTGGATCCGGTTATCCTGCGCGACGACGGCACGGAATGCGGTCCCAACGAAGGCGGAAAGCTGTGCATCCGCCGTCCGTGGCCGGGCATGATGCGGACCACGTGGGGAGACCATGACCGGTTCATCGACACGTACTTCACGATGTACAAGAATATGTATTTCACCGGCGACGGCTGCCGCAAGGACGAGGACGGCGATTACTGGCTGATGGGCCGCATCGATGACGTGGTGAACGTTTCGGGACACCGGATCGGCACCGCCGAAGTGGAAAGCGCGCTGGTCAGCCACCCGAAAGTGGCGGAAGCCGCGGTGGCGCCGATGCCGCATGACATCAAGGGACAGGCGCTGTACGCGTACGTCACCCTGGTGGAAGGCGTGGAGCCCAGCGATGAGCTGCGGAAAGAACTGATCAATCACGTGCGCAAGGAGATCGGCCCGATCGCCGCGCCGGACGTGCTCCAGTTCGCCCCGGCCCTGCCCAAGACCCGCTCCGGCAAGATCATGCGCCGCATCCTGCGCAAGATCGCCGAGGACGCCCCGGACCAGATCGGCGACACCACCACGCTGGCGGATCCTTCCGTCGTGGATGCGCTGGTCGCGGAACACAACCGGCTGCTCAAAAAGTAACCGCATGAGTTGACAGTGAATGAAACCGGGGCGTCAGGTCCGGCTGAAGGTCGGCTGGCGCCCCGTGTCACAAACAGCGCGCTGAAGCGCAGGGAGGACAGGTCGCATGTCTGCTGAAAATGGCGGGATGAACCGCTGGATCATCGTAATGGGCGCAATTTTAATTCAGCTGTGCCTGGGCGCTATTTACGCCTGGAGCGCTTTCACCGGGGCTTTGGCCAAACCGGTGGCGGACGGCGGGTATGGCTTTACGGCCAGCCAGACCCAGTGGATTTTTTCGGTTGGCCTGGCGGTGTTCGCCATCATGACCGTGGTTGGCGGACGGCTTGCGGCGAAGTATACCCCCAGGGCGCTGGCCCTGACCGGCGGAATTATCCTGGGCCTGGGATATATTCTGGGCGGACTGCTGGGAAAAACCTTCCCGGCGCAGTTGCTGTGTATCGGCCTGATCGGCGGCGCGGGCATCGGTCTGGCTTACGTGGTGCCGATTGCGGTGTGCGTCAAATGGTTTCCCGATAAAAAGGGGCTGATCACCGGATTCGCCGTGGCGGGATTCGGGTTCGGAGCCACGATCTGGGTAAAACTGGCGGGCGGATTCAAAAGCATCCTTTGGCTGGTGCCGGTTTCCTATGACGGCCTGCTGAAAACCGTCAAACTCGCCGAGTTGCCGGGCGTGCAAAGTGTTTTTATTGTGTACGGCATTGTCTTCCTGGTTCTGGTGGCGCTGGGCAGCCTGGTCATGATCAATCCGCCCTCCGGGTACTCCCCGCCGGGATGGAAAGCGCCTGTTGCCGGATCCCCGGTTGCCAGCGGCGCGGTGAATTTCAACGAATCCCAGATGTTGGGTACCCCGCAGTTCTACATGATTTTCCTGACCTTTGCGGGTTCAGCCATGGCGGGGCTGATGGTGATCGGCTGTATCCAGCTGTTCGGGATTGACGCGCTGCAGGCCAGCGGCGCGGCCGCCGACGCGGCCACGGCTACCGCCACGGCAGGCACGGCCATGGCCATGTACGCGATCCTGAACGGATTGGGGCGCATCGCGTGGGGCGCCATTTCGGACCGGATCGGCCGGAAACTGTCCATCGTACTGATGTGCGCGTCCCAGGCCGTCATGATGGCGGCCCTGTTTTATCTGGGACGCTCCAATCTGGGACTCACCCTGGCCGCCTGCATCATAGGGTTTAATTTCGGCGGAAACTTCGCCCTCTTCCCCGCGGTGACGGCAGACTTTTTCGGCAACGCCAACGTGGGCCGGAACTACGGTTACGTGTTCCTGTCCTACGGGGTCGCCGGTATAGCCGGCCCCTACATCGCCGGATATTTTAAAGACGCGGCCAAAGTATCCGGAGCCGGCGTGAATGCCTGGCTCACGCCATTCATGATTGCCGCTGCCGCCTGCGCGGCCGCCGCGGTGATTGCCGCGCTGACCAAGTCGCCTAAAGCCGTTTCCAAGTAATCCCGATTGAATTGCAAAACTGTCCCCGACGCCCGAATGTCGGGGACAGTTATTTTTTACGGCCCAACGTGGCATTACTGGACAGCCGCCAGAAATTCCCGGGCCCGCCGGATCTGGTCCGGCAGCCCCAGCAGAAGCAAATGGTCCCCCTTTGCGAGAACTGTATTCGGACCGGGATTGATCATGCTTTCACCGTCAGGGCGTTCAATGCCCACGATCGTCACGCCCGTTTCGGCCCGCAAATTCAGGTCCGCGATACATTTTCCGGCCACAGCGTCGCTGTTGATCACCGCCACGTCCACGGTGGCGCGCGCCAGTAAAGCCGGCATCTCCTTTTCGCCGGACGGGCTGCCCGTCTGGAAGGCGGAACCGGTTGCGGTCATGTCCAGCGGGCTTTCAAAAATCTCGCGGATCATGATCTGGCCGCGCGAGTAAATGCGAATCAGGGGCGCGCAGGAGAACGGCCAGCAGCGCAGCCAGCGCGGCCAGCACCGCCAGCATGGGCCAGGGCGGAAGAATCAGGGCGCTTACCATCAGCAGCCACGCGAACACCAGGGTTAACGCCGTGGTGCGGATTATGGTGGTAACAATGCTGCGAAACGATTGCGCCTGGCCGGGGGCAATGGACGCAGGCGTGGCCATTTCCGCCAGAATCATGGCCACCGCCTGCGCTTTGCGGACGATCGCCACCAGAAACGGCAGAGACACCATTACAGCGCCAAACCAGAATATGGTGCTCACATAGCCGGCAAGGAGCGCCAAACGCTGGGTCCACTCCAGATTCTGTTCAAACCGCTGCGCCAGCGATATGGCCACCAGAAAGAAGCCGGTGCATAACAGCAGGTTTACAAGGATCTGGAGCAGCGAACGGCGCAGCACCACCCGAACCGGTCCGTACTCCGGCCGACTGCCCCGCAGCGAAGACACCCATTGCCCGTACGCGATCAGGGCGGCCAGAATGGGAGCCGGCGCGCATTTTTCTGCCCGCATCGCAACGGCTTCATGGCGTTCGAGCAGCATGGGAGCCAGCGTTATCGTTAAAACCGAAACGCTTACGGCTATGGGGAAAAGGCGAGGGTCAATAACCCCCAGCGACAGCCCCAGCGAAGCAATGATGAAAGAGAATTCCCCGACCTGCCCCATGCCAAGCCAAACTGCCACGGCGGAGCCCAGGCCGTGTCCGGCCAGCAGCGCGCCCAGCGCGCAGGCTGTACTTTTAAAAAGCAAAACGCAGCCGGTTATCACCGCGATCGGAACGGCATATTCGAAGACAGCCGCCGGATCGGTCAGCATCCCCACGGTCACGAAAAACACCGCGCTGAACAGGTCCCGTACCGGCTCGATCAACCGGATTACGGCGCGCCGCACGCCGGTTTCCGCGATGACCGCGCCGGACAGAAACGCGCCCAGCGCAACGCTGAGGCCGGTTTCGATCGCCAGGAGGCACACGGAAAAACATATCCCCAGCACGCCGATCAGCAGCATCTCCGCGCTTTGAAGGCGCCGGAGGTAACGCAGGAAAGGCGGCACGACCAACAGCCCGATCACCACCACGCTGGTCATGAACACGCTGACCTTCCCCAGGGACAGCAACACCCCGGCGAAATTCACCTGCCGGGTCATGGCAATACCGGAGAGCAACCCCAGCATGCATACGCCCAGGATATCCTCAAACACGAGAATACCCAGCATAAACTCGCCGAAAACGCTCCGCAATGCGCGCATATGCTCCAGGGTCTTGAAAATGACCACGCTGGAGGATATAGTCAGCATGGCGCCCAGGAAGAGGCTGTTCATGCCGGTCCAGCCCAGCCATCTGCCGACATGGTTTCCGATCCAGAACATCAGCGCCATTTCCAGCACGGCAGCCATGCCCGCCCCCAGCCCCACGCCGGCCAGCTTGCGCAGGCTGAACTCGAGGCCGAGGCTGAACAGCAGAAACACCACCCCCAGTTCCGCCATCTTCTCCACCATTTCCGGACTTCCCACTATCCGGAACCATGGCGCGAACGGCCCAATCAAAATGCCCGCCATAATGTACCCCGACACAACCGGCAGGCGCATCCGGTGAAACACGATGGACACCACCGACGCCGTGATCATCACGATGGCCAGGGTTTTAACGATCTCTACGTGCACGACATGCTCCGCTCCAGCGCCCGGGTTACCCGTTCGACGGCATGGTCGGACATCCCTTCCCACAGGGGCAGGGCCATACAACAGGCATACGCTGACGCCGTATGGGGGCAGTCCCACCATCCCAGGAGCCGGGCGCAATCATCCGCCACTTCCTCACCCACCGCGGCGTCAATCCCGTACCGCCAGAGCATGTGACGCCGCACCGGCTCCGCGGGTTGCGGAAGCCGCACCACAAAGAAATACCAGGACGGCTCGCCGCCCGGAAGCACCGCCTGCGGTCTGACGCCCCGAGGCAGCGCCGCGGACAACCGGGCCGCGACGCGGCGCCGGCGTTCCAACGACGCTTCAAATTCATCCAGGCGGCGAAGCCCCAAAGCGGCCTGTACGGGATGAAAACGCGCCATAGAGGAGGGTACGGGCTGAGCTCCCCGGTAAATCCTCCGGATCCACCGGCCTGTTGCCGGCCAGGACAGCAGCATCAGGGGCAGCCAGGCCAGCCCTGTGGCAGCCAGGAACTGTTCGCGTCGAACGGCATCCGCCTTGCGCCACACCGTGCGGGGATCCAGGGGCAGGCGCTCCATGTGGTTCCGGATATGGCTGGTCAGACCGGGATCATGGCTGACCACCATACCTCCGCCCAGGCCGCTGAGCGGCTTATTGGGCTCAAAGGAAAAAAATCTGGCATACCCAAAACCTCCCACGGACAGCCCATTCCGCCGCGCGCCAAAAGCATGCGCGCAATCCTCGATCAGGGGGATGCCGCGCGGGGCCAGTTTCTCCGCGGTCTCCTTTGCCGGCGCGGGAGAACCGAAAGCGTGCAGCAGCATGACCGCCCGGGTGCGGGGCGTTACCCGCGACATCACGTGATCCGGCGTCACGTTCAGGGTATCCGGGTCGATGTCCGCCGGCACCGGAACCGCGCCGGTTTCACGGATAAGCGGCACCAGGGAAGCCAGGGTATAGGCGGGGATGACCACTTCATCTCCCCTGCCGATGCCCAGGTATTCAAGGATAAGACGCATCCCCTGGCGTCCCGAATTGACCGCAACCGCGTGGGGAACCCCGGTATAACCGCTGATCCGGCGTTCCCACTCCGTCACCAGGGAAAAAGCCGCCGGAGCCACGGGCCGGCGCAGTCCCCGCAGCAGCTTCCGGTCAGCGCGCGTCAGTGTCACCCTCCTCCTCGGAACCAGCCACATTCACGCCAATCCCCCAAGGTAAAACCGGAACGCCCAGATCAGGTGTTTCCAGTCCGCCACCGCGGTAACCGGATTAAGTTTCAGACTCAGCTCCGCGTTGGTCGTATCCCAGCAGGGCGTATTGCAGGCGCGCACCTGGCGCCGGGCCTCATGGAACTCCCGGCTGCGCCACATCTCATGCAGCGGCCTGTTCCGGACATTGAACACGGCCGACTTGTCCAGGCAGGCCGACACGTCTCCGGTGGCGGTCACCGCCGCAACCGCATATCCCGCGAAACAGTGGTGGGGAATCGGCCCTTCATACACCCGGGCAACATTGTCGAGGAACGCCGGCGAGGTGGTCAGCATGCCGCTTTGCCTGCAGGCTTCCCGAAGCCGCGCCATGGCCGCGCGCAGCGACGGCAGGTCTTCAGGCCGGAAAAACAGCCGTTCCTCCGATCCGGCTGGCATCCCTTTGTGCAGCATGTGGGCGTGAACCGGCATAAATTTAACCTGGTGTACCCCAAGTTCCCTCGCGAGGGGGAGCATTTCCGGCAGTATCTCATAATTCTCCCGCGTAATGAGGGTATTAATGCTCACCCGGATTTCCGGAGCGTGTTCCCGGAGCATCCGCACGCCTTTCAGGGTCCGCTCCCAGGTGCCCCTGCCCCGAAGCGATTCATGGCCCTCCCGCTCTATATGGTCCAGCGAAATGGATACCGCGCGCAAGCCGGCGTCCGCAAGAGACCTGACCCGCTTCGGTGTCAGCAGCAGGCCGTTCGTGCACATGTGCACCCGCATGCCGCGGTCCGCGGCCCCGGCAATGATTTCTTCCAGGTCGCGCCGGAGGGTAGGTTCCCCGCCGCTGATGGACACCAGCATGGTTCCCAGGCGGCGGCCGCTTTCCAGGACTTCCTGCCATTCCGCGGCGCTCAGTTCCGGAACTGCCCTTTGGGATTCCCGGTCGCATACCCCGCACATGACACACCGCAGGTTGCAACGATCCGTAAGAAAAAGCAGCAGAACAGGCAGATAACGCGGGTTCCCGCCCAAAAATCTGGAGCAGATGACGTTACCTACCCGCCAGCCATTACGCATCCAAAGATAGATCGATTTCACGAAAGGCCTGCCTTGCGCCGTTGTATAATGCTCTGCTGGGAAAACAATCCATTCCACCTTTCGATTTCCACCATATTATCCTAAACCACCGGAAACGGCTTAATCCGTTTTTGGGACCATCCGCCGGTATAGCGCGCCGTTTTCTTCGTGCCGCGCGCATCCATCCGTCGCGCGCAGAAAGGCGCGCGTGATATAATCCGCCCTGCATTCAGCTTTCCACTGCGTTTACCTTGAAGGAGGAATCATGCCTATCAGTCCAACGCCTGTTCTGGAGTTTGTGCTCACCCACTATCACCACTTCAATGCCCGCGCCCTGCGTGACGCCCTGCTGGCCTATCACCACCACATCTCCGCAGGGGGGAAAATGTTCTGGACGGTAGCGGGAGCCATGTCTTCGGCCCGGCTGGGGATCTCGCTGGCGCCGGCAATCCGGGCGGGGCTTATCCACGGCCTTTCCGTCACCGGCGCCAACCTGGAGGAGTCCCTGTTCCGGCTGGTGGCCCACGAACATTACCATGATTTTCCGGATTACCGCTATTTCCGCAAAGAAGACGACACCCGGATCCTGAACCAGCGCCTGCGGCGGGTCACCGACACCACGATCCCGGAGGATGAAGCGTTCCGGGCCGTGGAACACATTATTGTTCCCATGTGGAAACGGGCGGGAGAGCGCGGCGAACGCCGTTTCTGGCACGAGTATTTTTATGAACTGGTCCTGAATATCGATCCTTCCCTGTGCACCGGTCCGCGGGAGGAATGCTGGCTGCTGGCGGCGGCGGAACGCAATCTTCCGATTGTCGTGCCGGGCCATGAGGACTCCACGTTTGGCAACATATTCGCCTCCTACGTGAAAACCGGCGAGTGCCGGGCGGATATCGTAAAATCCGGCATCGAGTACATGGCGTGGTTTTACGACGTGTACCAGGAACTGTCGGCGGAACCCGGGATCGGATTTTTCCAGATCGGCGGAGGCATAGCCGGCGATTTCCCCATCTGCGTGGTGCCGTCCATTAAATACGACCTGCAGCAGCCGGTCCGCCCCTGGAGCTACTTCTGCCAGATTTCCGATTCAACGACCTCCTACGGCTCTTACAGCGGCGCCACGCCCAACGAAAAAATCACCTGGGACAAACTGACCGAGGACACGCCCATGTTTGTGATCGAATCGGACGCCACCATTGTGGCGCCGATCATCCTGCAGGCGCTGCTGGAGTGTCTGAAACATCCTCAAGACGCGGAAAGCCTGATCCGGCAGCATATGCCCGGAGCCGCCCAAAAAATATAACCCTCTCCGGGGCGGTTTGTTTATAATGTATGCGGATGAGGAGTGCTGCCATGGCGGAAGATACCATTTTCGCGAAGATTGCCCGCGGTGAAATCCAGGCGGATGTGGTGTACCAGGACAATGAATACTGCGCGTTCCGGGACATCCATCCGGCCGCGCCGATCCACATTCTGGTTGTGCCCATCAAGCCCATACCGGACGTGCTGGAGGACGCGGGAGAAAACGAGCGGCTGGTTTCCGGCCTGCTGCTGGCGGCCAACCGCATCGTGCGGAAATTCAACCTGGACATGAACGGATTCCGGTACGTGATCAATTATGGCCGGGACGGCGGGCAGGAGGTGCCCCATGTCCACCTGCATATCCTGGCCGGCAGGCCGCTGGGCTGGCCGCCGGGCTGATTTTTCACTGTGGTGTCATTACGGGGAGTTCACGGATTGAGACTGCTTACGGAAATTACCGGCAGCACGAAGTTGTGCGGCGTAATCGGACACCCCGTGAAACACTCGCTTTCTCCGCCGATGCACAACGCCGCGTTCGCGGCCTGCGGTCTTGATTACGCCTACGTTGCCTTTGACGTGGCAGACGTGTCGGCGTTCATTTCCGGCATCCGCACGTGTGAAAATGTTGTCGGCCTGAGTGTAACCATCCCGCATAAAATCGGCGTCATGTCCTGCCTGGATGACGTGGACCCGCTGGCCCGCCTGGCGGGGTGCGTTAACACGGTCACCCGGCAGGGCAGCCGCCTGCTGGGCAGCCTGACGGACGGCGCGGGCGTTTTGCGGGCCTTTGCCGCGCACCAGGTAGCGCTGGACGGCAAAAAAGTGTTGTTCCTGGGGGCGGGCGGCGCCGTGCGGGCAGTCGCCTTCGCGCTGGCCACCCAGGCCGCTCCGGCCAGCCTGACCATTGCGGGACGCACGGCGGAAAAAGTCTGCGCGCTCGCGGCGGATATTTCAAAAGCATGCCGGATCCCGGTACATGCGGCCATGCTTCCGGATGACCTGAACCGGATCGTTCCGGAACACGACATCCTGATCCATGGCACGCCGGTGGGCATGCACGGCGCCGACCCAAATGAAAGCGTGGTCCCCTGGGACCTGCTGCAGCCGGGACAGGTTGTTTTTGACATGGTCTACCGCCCCAAATGGACCCGCCTGCTCCGGGACGCTCTGGCACTGGAATGTACCGTCATCCACGGGCTGGAAATGCTGCTGTATCAGGCGGCTCTGCAGTTTGAGACGTGGACAGGCATTCCTGCCCCGATTGATGTCATGCGGGAAGCATTGGAAAACAAACTGGAACAGGATCAGTGTTAAAACTGATATTTTGGAATAAAAGAATAAAAAGGATCTGTTAATCGTTATGGACGCAGTAGAACCAGCCGTAAAGGGAGCCGAGATGAAGGTACAGAGTTTCATCGGAAAAGTCAGCATTGCCGGGCTGGCCCAAATGGACACCCAGATCAATGACTGGCTGAAGCGCTCGAAGGCGAAAATTGTCCATATCGGACAGTCCTTCGGCAACGACATCCACCACGACGGCCGGGGGAATGAGCCGATCATCGTGGTCACCGTCTGGTACGAAGAACCCCAAATCGACAAGTTCAGCGATTAAGATAAGGCTGCTTGCCATTCGTAGGGGGATGTATAGGAGGGGGCATTTTTTAGTAAACTTCCGTTTCCGCGGCCGGGATTTTCAGCGCATGAAAGTCAAAATATATCCCTCCAGGTTATCGGGTACCGTCCGGATTCCCGGGTCCAAGTCCCACACGATCCGCGCGGTAACCATTGCGTCTCTGGCAGATGGGAACAGTGAAATTCACCATCCGCTGGTTTCGCTGGACGCGCTGTCCGCGCGGGAAACCTATCGGGCATTCGGAGCCGAAATCGACGCCGATGACAGCTGCTGGCGTATCCGCGGGTTCGGAGGCATCCCCCGGGTGCCGGACAACTGCATCGACGTGGGCAATTCCGGAACGACGATGAACATGGCCCTGGGAACCGCCTCCCTGCTGCGGCAGGGGATGGCGGTTCTGACCGGCGACGAACAGGTCCGCCGCCGGCCGAACGGTCCCCTGGCGGAAGCGCTGAACGCCCTGGGGGCGGAAGTCGTCTCCACCCGGGGCACGGGGACCCCGCCTTTCGCGGTCCGGGGGCGCCTGCGCGGCGGGCATACCACGATAGAAGTCAAAAACAGCCAGTATGTGTCTTCCCTGCTGATCCACGCGCCGCTGGCTGACCAACCCACCACACTGCATGTTCCGGTGCTGTTTGAAAAGCCGTACGTGGCTATGACCCTCGACTGGCTGCGGCGGCAGGGAATCCAGCTTGAACATGATGACGCCCTGGAGCATTTTCGCATTCCGGGAGGACAGCGGTATCAGCCGGTGAACCGGGCCATCCCGGGAGATTTTTCCACGGCGACGTTCTTTCTGGCGGCAGGAGCGCTACCGGGAAACCGGATGCGGTGCCTTGGGCTGAATATGAACGACACCCAGGGAGACAAGGCGGTGGTGGATTATCTGCGGGCCATGGGGGCCGACATCACCGTAGAATCGGATGCCGTCATAACTGGCGGCGTCCGACTGGAAGGACACGAGTTTGACCTGAACGCCACCCCGGACGCGCTCCCCATGATGGCCGCGCTGGCCTGCCACGCATCCGGAGAAACCCGGCTGGTCAACGTGGCGCAGGCCCGCCTGAAAGAAACAGACCGCATCCAGGTAATGCGGGAAGAGCTTTCACGTCTCGGCGCGGACATATCAGAACGGGAAGACGGGCTGATCATCCGGGAATCCGCGTTGCGGGGAGGTACTGTATTCAGCCATGGCGACCATCGGGTAGCCATGGCCCTGGCCGTCGCGGCCACCGCCGCTGAAGGACCCGTGACCATTGACGGCATGGAGGCGGTGAGCGTAACTTATCCGGAGTTTATCGACCATTTGACAGCAGCCGGCGGACAGGTGGAGATCCTTGAGCCGTGACTCCCCCGTCCGGCACCGCAACAGCACTGTTCGGCCCGCCATCAAAGCAGGCCGGCTCAGCAACAGCCTTCAGGAATAACAGGGACGCTGCATTATGAAGATTGTTCTTATGGGCCCAAAAGGGGCCGGCAAATCAACGGTGGGCCGGCGGTTCGCCGAAATCATTGGGCTGCCCTGGGTGGAAACAGACCAGATGATTTCGGAACTGGACGCGCGGGAGCGGGGCGGGGCGGAGCGTTCCTGCCACGAGATTTTCCGTGAATTGGGGGAAAATCGGTTCCGAAGCCTGGAGAAAGAAGCCGCGGCCAGGGCCGCAGAAATGGATTTTGCCGTGATCATCACGGGCGGCGGCCTCATGATGGATCCGGAATCCCGCGCGCTGCTGCGCCGGAATGCCATCCTGGTATGGATCGACGCGGATAACGCGTCACTCTGGGAACGGCTCTGCCGGGGAGGACTGCCGCCGTGGCTCGATGGTCCGGATCCCGAACAGCGGTTCTTCGCCCAGTGCGACCACCGCCGGGAAGTGCTCCGCCCCTTCGCGGATATTGTTCTGCAGGCAGGCGACCGGGATCCCGAGGCGCTGGCGGAAGAGCTTCGGGAACTGCTCTCGACAGAGCTTTCCCTCTGGCAATATGCCCCGAACACCTGGGGCGACATTATCCGGGTTACCACCTTCGGGGAAAGCCACGGAACCGCCATTGGAGCCGTGCTCGACGGCATCCGGCCGGGCATACCCATCAGCGAAGAGGAAATCCAGCGGGAACTGGACCGGCGGCGGCCGGGACAGAGCAAAGTGGTGACCCAGCGCCGCGAATCCGATACGGTCCGTATTCTCTCGGGCATATATGAAGGGAAAACTACCGGCGCGCCCATCGCCATGGTCATCTACAATGAAGACCAGCGGTCCAAAAATTACGACAACCTGAAGGACCTGTTCCGGCCCGGCCACGGGGATTTCACGTTCTACGCCAAATACGGCCACCGGGACCACCGTGGCGGCGGGCGACAGTCCGGCAGGGAAACCGCGTGCCGGGTCGCGGCCGGCGCGGTGGCCATGAAAATCCTGCGGAAAATGGGCATTTCCATTGTGGGGCATGCCCTTGAAGTAGCGGGCATCCGCGCCCAAAAATTCGTGCGGGATTACATCGAACAGAACCCGGTGCGGTGTGCCGACCCTGACGCTGCGCCGCTGATGGAACAGGCCATTCTGGCCGCCCGGAGCGATCGGGATTCGGTGGGGGGCGTCATCCAGCTGGAAATCGAAGGACTTCCCCCCGGACTGGGCGATCCGGTCTTCGCGAAACTGGACGCCCGGCTGACGTCGGCCATCATGACAATCGGGGCGATCAAGGCCGTGGAAATCGGGGACGGTTTCGGAATCGCGCGCCTGCGGGGAAGCGAGGCCAATGATCCCATGGGCGACGGCGTTTTCCTGAGCAATCACCACGGAGGCATACTGGGCGGCATTTCCAGCGGCGCCCCGGTGATCCTGCGGGCAGCGGTCAAGCCGACCGCCTCCATCGCCAGGAAGCAGCAGACCATAGACATTACCGGAAGCAACGTGGACGTGGAGGTGCTGGGGCGCCATGACCCGTGCATCGTACCCCGGGCCATTCCGGTCATGGAACACATGGCAGCGCTGGTGATTCTTGATGCCCTGGAAATCCAGGCGCGGCTGAACCCCTCATGGGCGGAAAAGTATTATCATTATCCGGAATGCTGACCGCCAAACACTGGATTAACAGGCCATGAAGACTCCCCGCAAACCTGCATCGATGGGGCACCACATTCAGATCACCCTGCAGCGCTATCTGATCCGCGGGGTAGCCGTGGTGGTGCCGGCCGGCATCACGGTGTACGCGGTAATGTTCTGCTACCGGATCACCGCCGCGCACCTTACGCCCTTTTTACGGCGTTTCCTGGTCAATATACCGGACTGGCTGGTGCCGATACTGGCCATGTCCCTATTTCTGGGCGGCATTTTTCTGCTGGGATCCCTCGCGACGGTTGCCGTAGGCAGGCGCCTGATTGAGGTCTTCGAATGGCTGCTCCGGAAAATTCCGGTCATAAAAAGCATCTACGGCGCGACACGGCAGCTGATTCAGATCATATCTCCATCGGACGATGCCGCGCCCAAATACCAGTCAGTCGTGCTGGTGCCCTTTCCCCATGAGGGAAACTACGCCATCGGCCTAGTAACCGGCACGATCCGACTTCAGCATGACGTGCCGCACTATAAAGTGTTCGTTGTCACCACGCCGAACCCTACCAGCGGTTACCTGTGTTTCTATCGCCCGGAACAGACCCGTCCCCTTCAGTTTTCCGTGGACCAGGTGCTCGAGTCGGTCACGTCGGGCGGTGTTCTTTTTCCGGAAAACCTCAGCGCTGCCGCCCGCCCCGCGCTCCCCGAGGCAGACACGCCGGAGAAAACAGAAAAACAT
>JAKOTZ010000092.1 GCA_029776995.1 Candidatus Hydrogenedentota bacterium | reverse complement strand
AATGACAAAATATCAAGAGAAAAAGGACACGAACGAGGTCAAGAATGCCACCCAGCCTGAATACTTCGTCATCCGCCGGGACGGTCGGATTTACTGGTGGTGCCGGTTCGAGATGAACCACATCGCTAAGAGCATCCCAAGTGCCCGATGGAACAAGGAGCTACGGGCCTGGGAATATCCGGCGACGCCGGCGGCGGCTGCCGCCATCGCCAAGCACATCCAGAGCGAGCACATTCACCCCGACGTCCTGGCGATGGCCAGCACCATCACTAAAGCCGCCGCCGCCAAACAAATGAGCGATGAGGAGCTACCGGACCACCCCAGCGGCATTCCCTCCTGGGCTCACCAGAAGCGGGCCTTCCAATTCGCCAAGAATCTGCCTGCTGTAGGGCTATTCATGGAGATGGGGTCCGGCAAGACTAAGGTGGCGGTGGACCTGATCGCTAACCGGAACCACAAGCGGGTCCTAGAGGTCTGCCCCAAGCCCGCCATGGCGGACGTCTGGGCCCGGCAGGTGCCGATGTACTCCCATATCCCTATCGACGTGGTAATCCTGGACGGATCTACTGCCGGCAAGAAAATGGAGCAAGCCAAGGCTGCTCTGGCTCAGGCGGAGGAGACCGGCAGGCCAGTCATCTTGGTGGTAAATTACGAGAGCGTCTGGCGTGAACCGCTGGGATCTTTCTTAAGGCAGGCCGGACTGGACTGTGTGGTGCTGGATGAATCTCACCGAATCAAGAGTCCCGGCTCCCGGGTTAGCCTCTACTGTACCGCTCTTGGCAAGCGGGTGCCGTATCGGATGGCCTTGACTGGGACGCCAGCGCATAACAGCCCGTTGGACGTCTATGCCCAGTACCGCTTCCTGGACCCGGGAATATTTGGTACCAACTTCAGCGCTTTCCGGGACCGGTACGCCGTCATGGGCGGTTATGGCGGCTACCAGGTGATCGCTTACCGGGTCAGTCCTACCCTGCCGGACGGTCAACCGAACCCCTACTATAGCCCAAAACTAGACCAGGAGTTCCAGGAGCGGATGTATTCGATCGCCTTCCGAGTCCGGACCGGCGACGTTCTGGACCTGCCGCCAGAGATGGATGAGGAGCGCCGGTTTAACCTCAGCAATTCTGCCCGGAAGACCTATACCACGCTGTACAGAGATATGGTTGCTGACGTGGGATCCGGTAAGGTGACAGTCGTCAACGCCCTGACCCGGCTTCTGCGGCTGCAGCAGATCACCTCTGGATTCCTGCCGGTAGAGAATGATAAGGATGGCACCACCAACCTGCAGCAGATCGACACCGGCAAGCAGGAGCTGCTGGCAGACCTGTTAGAGGATCTCCCGGCCCATGAGCCCTTGGTGGTATTCTTCCGGTTTACCCACGACGCTGATTCTATCCGTCAGAAAGTGGAAGCCGCCGGCCGCCGCTACTACGAATTGTCCGGACGGATTAACCAACTTGAGGATTGGAAGACCGGGCGCCCCGGCGATCGTCCAGCTGGCGTAATCGCTGTCCAAATCCGGGCCGGC
>JAKOTZ010000154.1 GCA_029776995.1 Candidatus Hydrogenedentota bacterium | reverse complement strand
CCACTTACCTGTTCCGCTCCCTATCTCACCGGACTCTCTCTTCCTTTAAAATTATAGCCCAATCCTTTTAGAAATAGGATAAAAATCCTTTTTTTCGAGGTTCGTTTTCATGGTTTTCAATGCTGCTGAATGCGCCGTGCATGTCTCTTCCTGAAAACTGGCCGCCGGGGCCGGCAGGGCGGGATTCCAGGCCGTAATGGGGTATCATTAAGGCCATACTGCGGGCATGAGGCAAAAAACGTGACAGCACATAACCATACGGAAGAAACCACTGGGGCGGACCGCCTGGAATACGCGCCGGCCTGGTGGGCCATAGGCGCGGGACTGGCCATGATACTCGCGGCGGTGCTGCTCTGGCCGAACGCGCGCGAGGCCGCCGAAGAACCGCGCCCCCCGGCGGCCGGACCGCATCGGCCGAACCTGGCGCTGATCGTGATCGACGCGCTGCGGGCCGACCGGATCGGCGCCCGCCGGAATGGCCAGGCCGTCATGCCGTTTCTGGAGTCCCTCCGCGCCGCGGGAACGGTCTACCAAAATGTCTGGGCGCCCTGCAGCTGGACCCGACCGTCCATGTCTTCCCTGTTCACTTCCCTTCCCATGGAAACCCATCAGGTCCGATGGTCCGCGGATCCCGACAAACCGGATTCCCCTTCCGACGTCCTGAGCGATGCCTTCGAAACCTGGGCGGAGTACCTCCGCGAATTCGGCTGGCATACCATCGGCGTCCAGACCAATCCCAACTGCCTCCCCCAGTTCGGCCTGGCCCAGGGATTCGAAAACTATGCCTTTTCAGCGGAATGGCGGGCGGACCAGGTTACCGGGAAAGCGCTGGAGCTCATCGGGGGCTCGGAGCGTCCCTTTTTCCTGTATGCCCATTACATGGAGCCCCATCTGCCCTATCCTTCCTCCGAAGATGCCCGCGCCGCCCTGGGATGGCCTCCGGAAGGCATTCCCGCGCCGGACCTGGACACCGCGCAACAGGATTTCAAAACCTATTTCTGGGCGTACCTGCGTTACCGGTACGGCATGGCATCCACCCCGCCCCCGGACTTCTCCGATGCCCGGCGGGATGCCGTCCGGCTGCTGTATGACGCGGCCTGCCTGACGGTGGACCGCGCCGTGCAGCGCCTGGTGGAAACCGTTTCCCGGCAATTTCCCGACACCCTGTTCATTATTCTTGCGGACCACGGCGAACAATTCTGGGACCACGAACTGCTGGGACATGGGCTGAGCCTGTTCGAGGAGGAAACCCGTGTTCCCCTGATCCTGTACGGATGGAATACCCCGGCCGGCGTCCTGGAATCCGCCCCGGTGTCTCTCCTGGACGTGCTGCCCTTAACGGCATTCCGTATGGGACTTCCCGCCCGGCAGCATTGGATGGGGACCGTCCCCCAATTGCCGGATCGTCCGGTGTTTTCCGCCACCAGGGCGCCATGGCCTTCGTGGAACACGGACCTGGACATGGTGGTCTTCGGCCCATGGAAGCTGATCCGCGACAACAACACCCGGGAAACGTCCCTGTACGATCTGCGCGCCGATCCGGGAGAAAAAATTAACCGTTCCGCGGAATCCGAAGCAATAGTGCGGCAGGGGCTGGACCTGCTGGGGAAACATGTGGAAGAAGCCATCGCGCGCCGCCAGGCCGGCCGGGAAATCCGCCCGCTGGATGATGCCGTAAAAGAACAGCTCAAAGCGATCGGCTACCTGGAGTAACTCCGATAACCGTCCCGGCTTCCGGGTTCGGATCGTTCCCGCCTCTTATGCCGCTCGGCGCGGCCTTTTTTCTGCTTTTCTGCCAACCCACCGCAAAAAATTTTTTATATTTCCGTTCAACGGAATTTTTCCTTGTATATAATTTTATGTGTTAGGGATAAAATGACGGGACCGGTCAAGGAGAAAAAGGTATGTCATCATCCCTGTGGAGCCTCTACGGACCGGAAGATGATACGGGAGAAGAACCAAGCGAAGCGATGATCGCGCGCTGGGTCCTGGAACACATGCGTTCCATAGCGTCGGAAGAGGCGGGTCCCGACGAGCGACGGTTTATTGTCAGGGCCATGCATCTGGTGGAACAAGGCCGGATTCAGCAGGCGATCAGCCTGCTCGAGAACGCGCTGGAGTCCCATATAACCTATTTAATGAAACACAGGGACGACGGCGGCGGTAATCCCTGGAACGCGGTGGAAGCAGTGCTGGACCTGCTGAACACATTTGCAGAGTAACTGTAGTGGCGAAACGATGCGCCGCGGACCAGTCCCCTTTATTCAATCTCCCGGTCTGCCACCTTCGTGAAAAAACCGCCCGATCAACGCCATAACGTTATATAATAAGAATCCCGGGCATAATCCCGGCATCATCATGGGAGACTGCCGCATGAACTGCCCATCCTGCGATGAACCGCTGATAACCTGTGAATACGAAAATGTGGAAGTCGACTGGTGTTCGGCCTGCGGAGGAGTCTGGCTGGATGCCGGAGAATTTGAGCTTCTGGAGTCCATACATGGGGTAACTCCTCTGCCCGCGGTGCCCCTGCACCAGGCCAGCAGCCGGAGGTGCCCGGTATGCGGCGGGAGCATGCAGCTGACGCGCCGCGTGCTGTCCGGCGACAGCGGATCGGTGACGGTGGACAGGTGCCCTTCCGGCCATGGTGAGTGGTATGATGCCGGAGAGCTGGAATCGCTGCTGCGCATGCCCGGAACGATCACAGGCTCAGCTATGGATCCGCTGAGCCGGCTGTTCGGGCGCCCCGGCTCATCGGATCCGGTGTAACATATCCGGGGTACCCCCCTGGGGAAAGGGAACCTTATGCTGATGCTGATTATCGTCGCGGTGGTGGTAGTCCTGTTGCTGCTGTGGGTGGCCGGGCTGTACAACCGACTGGTACGCCTTCGCAATGCCGTGCGGAATGCCTGGTCCCAGATCGACGTGCAGCTGAAACGGCGGCATGATCTGATCCCAAACCTGGTGGAAACGGTCCGGGGATACATGACCCATGAGCGGGAAACCCTGGAAGCGGTCACCCGGGCGCGTAACCTGGCTCAGGGCGCCGCGGGCTCCGGCGTGGCTGCCCAGGCCCAGGCGGAAGGCCAGCTCAGCCGGGCCCTGATGAACCTGTTCGCCGTGGCCGAGCAGTATCCCGACCTGAAGGCCAATCAGAATTTTATGGCCCTGCAGGAAGAACTGGTGTCCACGGAAAACCGCATCAGTTTTGCCAGGCAGGCCTACAACGACACGGTGATGGTCCTCAACAATGCCATCCAGATGTTTCCCGCCAACCTGTTCGCCGGATTGCTCGGCTTTAAAGAGGAGCCCTTTTTCGAGGTGGATGCGCCGGAAGAACGCCAGGCGCCTAAGGTCAGTTTTTCCCGTTAATCGGCAGTCCCGCCCGGGAGGGTTACGGCCGTGTTTGAACTGATCCGAGCGAACCAGCGCCGTTCCCGGTGGCTGAGCGGGCTGATGCTGATGCTCCTGCTGGGCGTGGGGGCGTGTATCGGCTTTGCGGTATATCCGGCGCCGGTCGCATGGGGTCAGGGGATGGGTTTCGTGCCGGTCTCTTCGTACCCGGGTTCCGGCGCGGTGCCCGGCGCATGGACGGTGTTTCCGGGACCGCTGATTGGAGCGGGGCTGGCCGGGGTTATATGGCTCATCCAGTCCCTGATCTTTTACGCGTCCGGAGACGGTGTTATGATGGCTGCTACCGGGGCGCGGGAACTGTCCCGGGAAGACCACCCTCAACTCTTTAATGTGGTCGAGGAAATGCGGATTGCCGCCAACCTGCCTCAAATGCCCCGGGTATACCTGATCGAAGACGCCGGAATGAATGCTTTCGCCGCCGGCCGCAATCCTGAACACGCCGCGGTGGCGGTTACCTCCGGATTGCTCATGCGGCTGAACCGGGACCAGCTGCAGGGAGTAATTGCCCATGAAATGAGCCACATCCTGCACCGGGACGTCAGCTACATGACCCGCCTGGCCATCATGGCCGGAACCATCGTGATGCTGTGCGAACTGTTCCTGCGGATCGTCATGCGCGGCGGAATGAGTACCCGCCGGTACCGGGGCAGGAACAGCCAGCAGGGCGCTGCCGTGCTGGTGATGCTGCTGGTTGCGCTGGTTTTATGGATTGTGGCGCCGCTGCTGGCGCGGCTGATCTATCTGGCCTGTTCCAGGCGCAGAGAATACCTGGCAGACCTGGGCGGCGCGGTGCTGACCCGCAATCCGGAATCTCTGGCTTCCGCCCTGGAGGTGATTTCCGGAGGCGCCAGGCTGGAACGGGTGAGCGATATGGCCGCGCCCATGTTTATCGTGAACCCGGCTGTTTCGGGCGACCGGGCTTTTTCCCGGTGGACGAGTACCCACCCGCCGGTGGCGGACCGGATCCGCCTGTTGCGGTCGCTGGCCGGCGGACAGATTCCGGCAGACCTGGCCGGACGCCTGTCCAGACACGAGCGGGAAGCCGCCAACTGGTGGACTCGCCGGATGATGGAACGCCTGCGCGGGGAAACAGACCGCGGCGAATCCTCCGAAAAAAGAGACACGGATTATGAACAGGACACGGTCGCCCGGGCAGCCCGCGCGGCCGCAGCGGGAGCGGCCCTAGCAGGCGCCGCCGCGGCAACAGGGGCGCTCTCCGACTCAGCGCAGCCTGCAACCCCGGGCGGGGATCCGGACCTGCTGCGTCGGACCCGGGAGGTGCAGGACCTCATGCGGAAACTGAATGGGTTCCGGTTTATTTCCTGTTCCTGTGGCGCGCGGCTGAAAATACCCCCTGATTTCCGCCAGGGCCGCGTTAAATGCCCCCGCTGCGGCGCCATACACACCATCGCGTCCGCTAATTCCAGGTAACCGCGCGCTTAGAGAATGTCTTTTCGGCCTCTCCCCGCTGACCTCGCCGAAGCTGTCAGCGGCTCAGGTGCTCAGATTGAGCGCGGTCATGCTGACGGCAGCGGTGCGGTGGTTGGCGACCCCCGCCGACAATTCCGTATTTTCCCGGGCCGCTTTCTTGAAGGCTTCCTCCCAGGTGTCCCGCATCTCGCGCATCAGGCGCACGCACTCTTCGATCGGCCCGGTATCCTTATGCAGGTTTGCGGTAATCAGCAGGTGCTGAAAATACTCGTAAATGCGGTCCAGGTTGCGGGCGATCTCACCGCGCCGCATGTCCAGCGCGCCGCGCAACTCGCCGATGATATCCTGGGCATGAACCAGGTTTTTGTGGATCTCGTCCCGCCGGCCGCCGGTTTCGATCAGGCGCGCGGCTTCCTGGGCGCGCCGGATCGCTCCGTCAAAAAGCATGACGACCAGTTTTCCCTGGCTTGCGGTTTCCACGTTGACCCGCGTGTAGGCGTTTACCGTCGCGTTTGCCTGGCTCATGGCGTTACTCCCATTGTTCAGCTTTATCGGTTCAGGGCTTAAGCTGTCCGATCAGCATCGGAAGCGTTTCGCTCTGTACTGCATCCTGTTTAACCATCAAAATACGCTTGAACCGATCCGGCTCAGCGCGGCATTCTGGCTGCGCAGATTCGCGGAAATCTGTTCAAGCCGGGTAAAGGTCTGCCTGAGGCGCGTTTCCCGCTGGGTAAGCCGCTCTTCCATCGCGCGGATCCGGTCATTGATCGACGCGATCTGCCGGTCGATCGCCCCGTTGGTCCTGGTCCGCTCGCTCAGGAAACCCGTGGTGGACGTGGCGCCATCCAGGTAATCCTCCATCAGGTCACCGATTCCCGTCTTGTCATCGTTGGTAAACAGCGCTTTTACCGCGCTGGGCGCGTCCCGAAGGGCTTTCCGGAATTTTTCCTCATCCAGCTGCACGGGCTGGGGTTCCTGGCTGTTGAAGGTCGTTCCGGTGTTGAATCCGATATCCACCAGGTTGGTGTAAGCCGGATTGTTCCCGGGCACCGTGCTGAACAGCGTGTTCTGCAGGGTGCTCAGGATGCTGCGCAGGCCGCTGTCCCCCTGGAGGGTTCCATTGGTGGCGGTCTGGTTGCGCAATTCGGACACTGCCGCGTTGTATTGGTCGATAAACGCCTTGACGGCGTTCACCGCCGCATCCTCATCCGGGGACACCGTAACCCGGGCGGTGCCCGTTTCCT
Organism: Candidatus Hydrogenedentota bacterium; assembly: GCA_029776995.1. Classification (GTDB taxonomy): domain Bacteria; phylum Hydrogenedentota; class Hydrogenedentia; order Hydrogenedentales; family CAITNO01; genus JAGPFE01. The sequence goes on along the minus strand of JAKOTZ010000154.1, from coordinate 414 downwards.
TCAGATTCAGCGTAACCCCGCTGATGGCGTCCGTAATGGTATTGCTGTTGCGGGTCAGGGTTGGCCCCCCGTCAATGGATATCTGGGCGTCTTCCCCGACGGTCTGCGTGGCGGTATCCAGGGCAAACACGCTGAGGAAATTGCTGGTATCGCCTGCCGCTCCGATGCTGATGTTCCGGCTGCCCAGCAGTTTGGACTGCAGCCGGATAACATCGCTCGTGGGATCGTAACTCGCGATAACCCCGGCGTCCGAGCTGTTGATCCGGGACAGGACGTCACTCAGCGCGTCGGACGTGGGGTCCACGGAAATCGAAACCCCGTTTATGGAAAACGTGCCCGCCGTCAGCGGCCCGTTCCGCAGATTGGTCTGGTCCAGGGGATCCAGCGTGGATACCGCGCCCAGCACCGTGCTGC
>JAKOTZ010000053.1 GCA_029776995.1 Candidatus Hydrogenedentota bacterium | reverse complement strand
CAGAATGGCCTGCCTCCCCGCCCGCGAAACGCTTTCCCCAGTTCACGAGCTTCCAGCATCCGCGCAGCGAACTCCCACCCGCGGGCGCGGGTTTTTTCCTGCCGGGCGCGGCCGAATCAGCCGCGGCCGAATCAGCCGCGGCCCAGCATCAGGTTAATGTCTTCCTGGAGCGCCTGCAGGTCCTCTTCATGTTCCACTTCATCCGAGAGAATCTGCAGGGCCATGTTGTAGGTTACCGGGTCTCCCTCCCGCGTCGCGTCCAGCAACGCCCGGTAGACCGTAATGGCACACTGTTCCCCCGCGATGTTCTGTTTCAGCAGCGTCTCCACGTGCGGGTCTTCCGGAGGATCATACGAGCAGTTCGACTTTTCCTTCCACACGGACGGATCCAGGACGGGCGTGCCCCCCAGCTGGATAATCCGGTTGGAAAGCATATCCGCGTGGCGCAGTTCATCGGCCGCGTGCTGCATCAGCTCCGCCATGACGGCTTCTTTCATCGGCCCTTTGGCCAGTTTGGCGCCCAGCCAGTACTGGTAATAGGCCAGCCACTCATCCGCGTAGGCCCGGTTCAACAGGTCCAGCAGCACATCCAGATCCATCGAAACAATTTCGCGTCCTTTGGTTCCCATGTTACGCTCCTTATCCAGTTGTGGGGCCGCGGCCCTCCCTTCTTCCCCCTCATCATACACCGGCGGCAGAAAAAGGAACAAACGGCGCATTTGTTTTTTACCGCGCCTGATCCTTGCGTTCGCGCCATTTCGGGTACAGGCTGATGATAACCATGCCTATTACCGCAAACAGCGAGGCGAAAGGCCCAACCAGCAGCACGCCGTCATACTGTTCGACCCGGTTGCCCCACCAGCTCATGGACTGCGACGCCAGCAGCACCGATCCCGCCATCGAGGCTTTCCAGATAAACGCGCTCAATCCGTTATACAGGGCTTCGCGCCGTTCCCCCGACAGGGTCTCATCGTAATCGATAATGTCGCCCAGCATGGGGACCATCATGACATAAATGATGGCCTGGCCTATGCCGCAGTAGGCGAACAGCGCCATTCCCATGTACACCCGCGCGGTAAAAGACACATCCAGTTTCCCGACGATATACAGGAACGGCATCCCCGTGGCGATCACCGCCAGCGCCAGGAACATCATCCATTTCATGTGGAGCCATCGGGCCAGCAGCGGTATTACGCCGTAAAACGCGATCGCCGTAAGAATGAACGGAACCAACAGCACAGTAATGGTGCTTTCGTCGCCGTCCAGGCCAAGCTCAGCCCAGTAGGGCAGTACGCGCTGCACGGCCAGGAACCCCACGGTAAAGAAGAAAAAGGCGAAAGCATAACTGAGGAACGGCCCGTTCCGGAACGCATCCACAACGCCCTGCCCCCATGGAAGCGGTTCACTGGCCACCGCTTCCGAATCATACCGCTCGCGGATTACCAGCACCGGTATCATGAACAGCACCAGAGAGATGAGCGCGAACAGCAGCGCCACGCGGCGGTATCCCGTGGCGGAAAAGGACTCGCTGGTAACCGTCACGGCCACCGGATCGGGCAGCGCGCTGCCCCATCGCTTCAGTTCCGCGCGGGCAAGCGCGTCAAACAGCGCCCGGGAACAGGCCAGTGTTCCCGGGATGTCCCTGATCACGATCAGGTTGGCCTCCACCAGCGCGTTGGCCAGGGAGGCCTTCTGTTCCGCGGACAGCGCGGCGCTTCCCGCGGCAGCCGGCTTGAGTAGCAGTCCGCCTTCCACTTTGCTGAGCTCCCAGCCTGCCAGCGCGGCAGCCGCCTTTTCGAGCGTATCTTTTTCCAGGCGCTCCGCCAGCAGCGTCTCCACCAGTACCCCTCCGTCCTGCTGCGGGGCATACACGGGGATATCCGCAATAATGGCGCCCGCCCGGGCTGCCATCTCCCGGCGTATGCTCTCCAGGTCCGCGTCCGCGGGCAGCGTGAAGCCGAACCACGCGCGCCGGGCAATAAACCGGATGTCAGCGGCGGGGACCAGCCCTTCCAGCAGCCCGGTAACCGACCATCTTCCGACCGCCTGCATCACGGTCTCGTAGGTCTGCCCGGTAATTTCAACGCGCCGGCGGTCCTCGGATTCACGCACTTCGTTCTCGGGCTGCACCGGATGGTCCGGCAGCGTATCACGGGTCTTCCGCAACAGCGATTCCACAGCCTGCGCCGGCGGCTGCCCGCCGTCCCGGGATTCCAGGACAATACCGCTGTCCACGCGGCTTGGATCGAGGCTCGCAATCAGTATCCCGGGAAGGGCGTTGGCCAGCGCCAGGCCCAGGATCATGCCCACGGCGGTCCAGGTTCCCACAGCGACGCGGGCCCGCTCAGACCGGGCAATTTCCGGGCCCAGCGCCGTCAGCGGCACCACCGCCATGGAAAACAGCGTCCAGTGCGCGCAAAGCAAAACCGATCCATACACCAGGTTGATTAAAGAAGATCCGTTCACCGGCGGATACCAGAATGCCGTCAGGGTAAAGCACATCAGGATGCCCCCCCAGAAAATGTACGGGCGGCGGCGGCCCTGAATCCTGGGGAACCTCCAGCGTCCGGGACGGGTGGGGGTTTTATCGGAAATCAGCCCAACCACCGGACTACTGAAGGCGTCCCAGATCGTGCCGACAATAAAAATCAGCCCCACCAGATAAACGGGCACGTAGATGGTGCGCCCTACCCCCGCTGACGGCGAGTAGAAGTAGAGCCCCCACTGGTTGATTACTTCACTGCAAAGCTGCACGCCGATCATGGAGAGGCAGATGGCCAGCCCTTCAAGCCATGAAAACTCCTTCTGGACGCTCACGTTACCGATCATGATTGTATCTTCCTGTAATCATTCAATATGCCTTGTCCGCAATTAAGAGATATGCGACCAACGCCCCGGACAACAAACAGGACAGCGCATAAGTGTTCAGGATAATGTACAGGAAACACCCGCCGGGAATCCTGTTGAACGGGACCGGAAATCAATCCGGGATGGAAGTTATCGGTATCCGCGCCAGCCGGACAGCCTGGGCGTAATCGGTAAACGCGCGAAACGTTCCGCTGAGGTACAGCGCCAGCACCTCCGTTTCCGTACACAGGGCGATGGGGCGCAGGTTATCCCTGTCCGAATCGCGGGTAACCGCCCGCCAGATCCACGTTTTTCCGCCGTCCCGGGTCACCCCCAGGAAAATCTCATAATGCCGTTTTCCGTCCGCGCGGCTGATCAGGGGCTCGCCGGATACCGGATTGCTGTTGGTGGAGCAGAGCACGATATGAGGCATGCCGGGAACCAGGCTCACCAGACCGGTGTAATCGTCCTCTCCCGGATACAATCTTTCTCCGGCATAGGCCAGGGGATAATCCCGCCAGGAGGAGCCGTCCCAGCGCGCCCAGCGGTAACGCATGTCCAGGCCTCCGGAACGGGGCGGAAGGCCGGCTGAATTCATCTGCACGGAATAGGCGATCACGGGAGCTCCATCCCGATCGAGGGCGATGTCATTGCACCAGGCCACGGCATCCGGGTGACCCTGGAACACGCGGGTTCCCTTGTCCGGACTGTCCAGCCCCTGGCCAAGCGGCGCCAGGGGTTCGCCCGCGCTGTTATGCAGCATGCCGGCCCGGTAAAAGACGTGGTAAATGCTGTTGTCCCAGTCCCGGGGATGTCCTTCCGTGTAGGCCATGTGGACGGTCTGCCACCCATCGGATACGTACCGCACGTAGGGACGGTGCTTTTTCTCGGAAGGAACCCGGATAAAAACATTTCCCGTGTTCCAGGTTATGCCGCCGTCGGTGGAGCAGACCCAGGAGGGCTTGAATGAGTCGTCCAGCCCACGGAAGAAATTGTATATTTTTCCATTTTCCCGGGGAAGCTGGAACACGTTGGAATAGGTCAGCCGGGTGGTCGGGCTGGGAGCGTATTGTTTCACTTCGGACCACTTCAACGGGTTATCCGGCTCAGACAGCCGGTAATAGAAGTGGGGATCGTTGCCGTGCCGGGCAAAAACCGCCAGCCATCGGCCGTCCATGAGCCGCGCGATGGCGGGGGAATCATGGTCATCCAGCTGCAAGCGGTCATACAGTTCCACCCGGGACGCCTGCTCTTTCCGGAGATCGAAAACGATCAGGTCTATATCGCCTTTCCGGTCCGGCTCCCGGTGTCCCGAGGCCACCGAACCGGCCAGAAGCAGCCCGTTATGGACCACCGCGCGGGGCCCCTCAAACCAGCACCAGCCGCCGTCTTCGTCCAGCGCGATGTCGCGGATTTCCGATAAGGCTTCAATCTGCGCCCAGCAGCTGCCCGTGGCGGCTGTCAGCAGCAGACACCATCCGGCCGCAACGGCAAACCTCTTTCCCAGTCCCCGCAGTCTCGTCCACTTTTCAGATCGCATACCGTACGCTCCGTTCTGATGAATCCGCGCAAAACTCCTGCTGCGGTTATAATAACGCAAGTTGCTACAGTTCCGGAGGTGCCGCATGAAAACTGTTACCCGGCGATCGGCGCTGGCCCAAATCGCGGGCGGGCTGTCTGTTCCCTTCCTCGCGCGGTTAAACTGCGGCTGGGCTGCCCGGCGCTCCGGTCCCGCTTCCAGCATCGTTTACGTGTTCAGCGACGAGCACCGCTGGCAGTCCATGTCTTTCACGGAAATGCCCGCGGTCCAAACCCCCAACATGGCCCGGATGGCCCGCGAGGGGTTCCAGTTTACGCGGTGTATCAGCAACTATCCCGTGTGTACCCCCCACCGGGGCATGCTGCTGACCGGACGCTGGCCCCGGATGACCGGCCTGATCGACAATAATTTACCTCTCTCGCCGGATGAACTTACGGTGAGAAAAGTTTTCCGGCAGGCCGGATGGCAAACCGGTTACATCGGCAAGTGGCACCTCAAAGGAACCCGGGCTGAACCATTCGGATTTGACCATTCCCTGATCTGGGAAAAAACCAATTCGCATATGAAGGGCGGCACATACTATCCCGCGGAGGGCGATCCCGTGGAAACCGAGGGCTACAACGCCACCCTGATGACCGACCAGGCCCTGCGGTTCATCGAATCTGCGGCAAAACAGGACCAGCCTTATTTGCTCATGCTGTCCCTCAATCCGCCGCACGCCCAGTTTACCGATGCCCCGCCGGATAAGGTTGCCCTCTATCCGCCCGGATCCCTGCCATTCCGTCCCAACTACAGGGCAGCTTCCGGCGAGGCGAGATTATTCTCGGACAACGGATCCCCTTACTATGAGGGATACCATGCCCACATTACCGCCGTGGATGAGGAGCTGGGACGCATCCTGCAAGCCGTTGCGCGTTCGCCGCAGGCCGACCGGACCGTGGTGATTTACAGCTCGGACCATGGCAGCATGTTCGGATCCCACGGAGTAGGCAGTAAACGCCAGCCCTATGAAGAATCCATCCGGGTGCCGTTCCTGGTGTGGGGACCTGAATCGATCGTCCGGCCGGAAAAAACGGACGCGCTGCTCGGCTCCATTGATATTTTCCCAACCCTGTGCGGGCTGGCCGGCCTGGAGGTTCCCGATTCCTGCTGCGGCCAGGATTTTTCGCCGTGGATATCGCGCGGGCAGGGTCCGGACCCGGATGACCAGTTCATCATGCATATTGCCAAGGATAACGCGTCCGGCGGGCAGCGCCACCCCGCGCCGCTGTTCAGGGGAATTCGCAACCGCCGGTATACCTATTTCATTACAGGAGACGGCGCGGAACATCTGTTTGACAATGACGCCGACCCCTACCAGCTGAATGACCTGGGGGCCGGACCTAATCATACGGAAATCCGGGGACGGTTCAGGGACCGGTTGCGCGCGCACCTTACGCGGGCCCGGGACACATTCGAACCGCTCAGCACCACGTGAGGAATACACGCCATGCATACACTGAACCGCCGAAGTTTTTTGAACCAGGCGGCCGCAACCCTGGCGGCGGTTGCCGGGGGAGGGTACGCATCCCGCAGCTGCGCCGCACTTACAGGCCGGTCCCCAAACATAATCTTCATTCTGGCGGACGACCTGGGATACGGCGACGTGGGGTGTTACGGCCAGAAGTTGATCCAAACCCCCTGTCTGGACCGCATGGCCGCTGAGGGTTTGCGCTTCACTCAGGCTTACGCGGGCAGCACCGTGTGCGCGCCATCCCGCTGCGCGCTCATGACCGGTATGCACATGGGACACGCCCGGGTCCGGGGCAACGCGGACCGGAACGATAATATCGTACCGCTGCTTCCGGAAGACTTCACCGTGGCCGAGGCGCTCCGCGAAGCCGGATACCGCACCGGCCTGATCGGCAAATGGGGACTGGGCGAACCGGGCTCCACCGGAACCCCGAACCGCAAGGGTTTCGATGAATTTTACGGTTTCCTTAACCAGGTGCACGCCCACAACCACTATCCGGATTACCTGTGGCGAAACGAACAGATCGAGCCTGTCCCCGAAAACCGTTTATCCCGGCCGGGGGTATGCGATGTTTGCAATACCTATGCCCAGGACCTGTTTACCCGCGAGGCGCATGATTTCATCCGCCGGCACCGGCAGGACCGGTTTTTCCTGTACCTGGCCTATACGATTCCCCACACGAACAATGAACGGGGCGCGGACGGGCTGGAAGTTCCTTCGGACGCGCCGTACTCCGACAGGGACTGGCCGGATCCGCTCAAACGGTTCGCCGCCATGATTACCCGGATGGACCGGGACATCGGCGGCATTTTGGACCTGCTCCGCGAACTGCGCATCGACCAGGATACGCTGGTCATCTTTGCTAGCGATAACGGCCCCCACAAGGAAAGCGGCGCCAATCCGGCCTTTTTCAACAGTTCCGGCGGCCTGCGGGGCATCAAGCGTGACCTTTACGAAGGCGGCATCCGCGTTCCCGGCATTGCCTGGTGGCCGGGACAGATCGCCCCGGGATCCGTCAGCGATTATCCCTGGGCCTTCTGGGATATTCTTCCGACTTTCGCGGAACTGGGCGGCGCCGCGATTCCACCCTGCGACGGCCGTTCCTTCGCGCCGCTGCTGCGGGGAGAAAAATTCGAGTCCAGGCGTGAAGATCCGCTTTACTGGGAGTTTCATGAACGGGGCTTTTCCCAGGCGGTACGGTGGGACCAGTGGAAAGCGGTTCGCTTTAATTTAAGCGAGGACATCGAAATTTATGATCTCTCCTCGGATCCGGCGGAAACCAGCAACATCGCCGCCGGCCGCCCGGACCTCAGGGACCACGCCATGCGGCTGTTCACGGCGTGCCGGGAACCTTCACCTCTTTGGCCGGTTGCGGGAGAAACGCCAGCCGGATAACATGGCAAACCAGTCACAGGAGCAACCCGATGAAAATCGGCATCACGTGTATGCCCAGCGCGGGAGGAAGCGGCGTTCTGGCTACAGAATTGGGGCTCGCCCTCGCGGACCGCGGACACGAAATCCATTTTGTCACGGTGGAACAGCCTTTTCGGCTGGAACATTTCCGGGACAATGTTTTCGCCCACGTGGTGGACACCATAACCTACCCGCTCTTCCGTACGCCCCCCTATACGCTGGCGCTGGCGGCAAAGATTTACGAGGTGGCATCCGAACACGGCATCGAAATCTGGCACGCCCATTACGCCATCCCCAACGCGGCCTCCGCCCTGCTGGCCCGGGACATGCTTCCCGAGACTGAACGTTTCTGCCTGGTTACCACGCTGCACGGCACAGACATCACCCTGGTGGGGAGCGACCCTTCCTTTTTCAGCGTTACCCGCCATGTCATGGAACGGTCCTGTGAAATCACGGCGGTGTCCGAGTGGCTGGCCCGGGAAACGGTTTCGCTGTTTGATCTTTCCCGAAAACCTCGGGTGATTTACAACTTCTTTGATCCAGGAAAGTTCCGTCCGCGCCCTGTCAACCGCCGGGTTCTCGCCGCCGACCACGAGAAAATCATCATGCATATCTCCAATTTCCGGCCGGTAAAGCGGGTTACGGACGTGGTGCGGGCCTTCAGGAAAATTCTGGACCGGGTCGAGGCCAGGCTGGTGTTTGTCGGAGACGGGCCTGAACGGATTTCGGCTGTGGGGGTCGCCCGCCAGCTCGGCATCGCGGACCGGATCACGCACCTGGGCAACATCACCAATATCGAGGAACTGCTCCCCGCCGCGGATCTGGTGTTCCAGCCCAGTGAACACGAAAGTTTCGGGCTGGTGCCGCTGGAGGCCATGGCCTGTGAAGTGCCCGTTCTGGCCACGGCAAGCGGAGGGATTGTGGAAGTAATTGAAAACGGGGTAACCGGTTATCTGGTGGACGTGGGCGACATAGATGCCATGGCAGAACGGGCGATTGAAATCCTCTCCTGCCCCGAGCGGGCCCGGGAAATGGGACAGCGCGCCCGCCGGCACGTGATGGAAAAATTCACTCCGGACATCATCATCCCTCAGTATGAAGCCATGTACGCCGAAGTCCAGGCAAAATACCGCGCAACACTGGGCGCCGCGGCTGATCTTCATTCCATCGGCATTACGGAAGATCCGACGCGCCGCCACAAAGGTTATTCCTGACGATTTCGGCGTTGCGGCGCATGCCTTCCAGTTTCGCCCGCCGCACCGGGGTTCCGGTAAAGACCGCTTCAAACCAGTCCCTGCTGCCGGCCAGAAGCGGCGCCAGAGGCGGCCAGGCCGTATCCTCGGACCTGGGCAGGAAGTCACGGATATGACTCCGGGGAGCGCGCCGGTTCCACGGACATACCTCCTGGCAGATGTCGCACCCGAATACCATATCTCCCATGAACCGGGCCACTTCCGGAGGAATGGCGCCGCGATTTTCAATCGTATGGTAGGCGACGCATCGGCTGGAGTCGACAACGCGCGGCGCCACGATAGCCCCTGTCGGGCAGGCGTCCATACAGGCCCGGCAGGATCCACAGCGGTCCGGAACCGGCGGATCAGGTTGTATCTCAGCTGTTGTCACAACGGCTGCCAGAAAGCACCATGACCCCACGCCGGGAATAATGATCAGGCTGTTTTTCGCCACCCACCCAATGCCCGCCCGGGCCGCCCACGCCCGTTCCCGAACCGGGGCGCTGTCAATGGAAATTCTGGACCGGGAACCGGGAAATACCTGGTCGACTACCTCCGCCACCTTACCCACAGCGCGCCGCATCGCGCGGTGGTAATCCCTTCCCCACGCGTACCTGGACACGCGCCCTCTTAGCGTATCTTCGGGTTTGTCCGGCGGATCCGTGAAATAATTGGCCGCCAGCATCACTACGGAACGCGCGCCCGGCAGAAACAGGCTAATCCGCTGCCGGACCTCGCGCGTGCGTTCCATCCAGGACATATCAGCGTGCATTCCGGCGTCAATCCACGCGTTGAACCCGTCGTCCTGTTCGGATGCCACTGAAGCGATACCGCAGGCATCGAACCCCAGCCCGCGCGCTGCCGCCTTGATTTTTTCCGTGCCGGAAGCAAAGAACGCAGGATCACCACCATTGGAAAACGGATCAGTTATCGACATTCCGGCTGTTCTCCGCATCCGGCGGCATTGGCGCGTCAAAGATCGCGGCCAGCCAGTCTTCCATTTCCTGGGCGGCGCGCAGGTTGGATGTCAGCAAGTGCCCTCCCCGCGAGGATCCCTGATACCGCCGCCATTCGCTGAACACCGGCGCGGCCTGTTTTATCCGCCCGGCCAGCGTATCCGAGAGCAGGTCATTTTCGGCCGTAATCACCAGGGTGGGGCAATCCCTGATGCCGGAAATCACTTCCTCCGGATTCCACGGCTTACCGGCGGATAATGGCGAGGCCAGCACAACTGCCTGAACAGCCGGCGCGCGGACCGCCACACTCAGCGCGAATGCCCCAAAGGATCCTTCTCCTAGTACCGCGATATTATGGGCGGCCGCGCCGAGCTGCTCCATTCTCCGGATCGCCGCCTGGGCCGCGCCCTCCCAAAATGACGCGTTATCCGGGTTAAACCCTTCCCCGCGCCGGCACAGCACTATGCCAGACCATCCGCGCGCCGTCCACCGGCTCAGCAGCGGCAGCCAGGAGTCAGGCGTCTCCTCCGCGAACACGATAACCCCCGGTCCCCCCGGCCGGCCGGCTGTTTCAAAAGCCTGGACCTTTGCGTCAGCAATTCCAAGATCTGCCGGTTTCGGCCGGCCGGCATCCGACCTTCCGCATCCCGCGGATCCTGACAGAAGTGCCCATACGGTCACCAGCAAGCATGCTATTCGGAACGCTGTCGCCAGATCGCAGCAATTCAATTTCGATCCATCCGCCTGCTTAAGCAGACAGGGCGCATCCCTGTCCGGACGCGCCCTGTTCATATTTTTCTTCCTCAACGCTCAGGAGATATTGAAAATGCTCTGGAGTTTGAGGGCAAGGGTCATGTCGCCCTTAATCTTCAGTTTTCCGCTCAGAAAGGCCATCTGGCTGTTCAGGGTCCCGTTCACCAGTCCCAGGAAATCTTCCGCGGACATAGCCAGTTCAACGTCACCGCCTTCCGTCGCGCCTTCCTGCACGGTAACCGCGCCGTCGGCCACCTTCACCAAAAAGGCGCCGCCGCCGTCACCGCTGAGGTTGAACAGAAAGCTCTTGTTCATTCCCTGGATCTTGCTCTTGTCCACCCGATCCGCCAGCCCATCGAAAAAGCTTTTCACATCCGACATAAGCATCCTCCTGGGTCGCAACTGCCTGCGTTGCGCCGGTTAAGATCTTCCGTTACATACTAAAGCACAAACTTTCAAACTGCGTCAACTGCGAATTTCAAAATTTTTCTCGTTCTAACCTGCCGCATCCGGGAATATTTGACAATTCCTCTCGAAAAAAGGTATACTTCCGGTGTTGACAGGAAGTAAAGTGTCGTATTGTATCTTCAGGTAAAAACATGGGGGCGCTGACCTGGCAGGAGAGGGGGTTGATCAGGGGATGTGGCGCATCCGGGCTTACCGCCCGATGGAATTCGGCCTGTGTTGAAATATTCGCGGGACATTATTGAAAAAGTGCTTGACGCTGTTGACATCGTTGATGTCATAGGCGCGCGCCTGACCCTGAAACCGGCCGGACCCAACCGCTTCAAAGCCCTGTCTCCCTTTTCAAATGAACGCAACCCCTCGTTCATGGTCAGCCGGGACCGCCAGATTTTCCACTGTTTCAGCAGCGGGAAAGGCGGCGACGCCATCCATTTCCTGATGGAATATGAAGGGTTGAGTTTCGGCGAGGCCCTGCGAACCCTGGCGGAACAGGCCGGCATCCGCATAGCTTCCCCCCTGACAGCGGAGGACCGGGAAGAGTCGCTGCGCCAGGAACTTTTTGAACTGAACGGATGGGTTAACGGGCGTTTTCAGCAGCATCTTTCCGACAGCAAACAGGGCATCAAAGCCCGGAGCTACCTGGAACAGCGCGACATCCCCCCCGCGCTGATCAAGCGGTTCGGCATCGGGTACGCCCTGCCCGATGGGAATGACCTGATCCAGGCCGCGCGAAATAAACAGTTTAACCTGGGCCTGCTGGAAGCGTCCGGCCTGTTTCGAAAGAATCCTGAAGGTTGGTATGACTTTTTCCGGGACCGGATTACTTTTCCCATCCGGGATCTCAACGGCCGCGTGGTGGCTTTCGGCGGCAGGGATTTAAGCGGAAACAGCCCGGCTAAATACATCAACACGCCGGAAACGCCCATTTACAGGAAAAGCAAAGTCCTGTACGGCCTGTACGAAGCGCGGGACGCCATGAGAAAAGCGGGGCGGGCCGTGTTGGTGGAAGGATACGTGGATCTCATCCGGTGCCACGCCGCCGGCGTGGAGTACGCAGTGGCCACCTGCGGAACCGCGCTGACTGAACAGCAGGCGGCTCTGATACGGCGGTATGTTCCCGAAATCATCGTGGTATACGACGGAGATGAGGCCGGCCTGAAAGCGGCGGTACGCGGGGCCGGCGTGCTGACAGGAGCAGGACTGAAGGTGCACGCGCTCGCTCTGCCGGACGGACTGGACCCGGATGATTTCGTGCGCCGCGACGGAGCCGAAGCTTTTCAGGCCCTGCTGGACACCGCGCCTGATTTTGTGACCTTTTACGCAAATATCCGAAAAAATCAATTGAATTCTCCTGAAGCCAAAGCGGACGCTGCCCGCGAATTGTTTGAAATCCTGTCCGGGGTGGACAATTCCATTCTGGTGGAAGAATATCTCAATCGCATTGCCGAAGCCCTGGGGCTCAGCCTGTGGACCTGCCGGGAAGCGTACCGCCGCTTTATGGCTTCCAGAAATTCGCGGGGCAGTGCCGTCTCCAAGCCAACACAAACAGCCGGCAGGACCTTTTCCCGGGACGACCAGATGTTCCTGGCGGACCTGCTGGCCTACCCGGACCTGCGCGGGGAGGTGGCCCTGGAACTTGCCGATGTGGAAATTGAAAACCCTGTTTTAGCCAACGCCCTGGAATGGGTGCTGGAACAGGATGAATCCGTGAACAACCAGAACTCCGAAAAATTGCGTGGCGCTGCCGCAGCTCACCTGGACCCGGACGCGCTGGGGCTTGTCTCCGCCTCTATGCTGCTGGACCCCCATGACCGAAACCTGGCGGAACCCTTCGTGCGGGAAAGGGTCCGCGGGCTGAAACTGAAATACCTCGAAAAAAAGTCACGGCAGTTGACCGAATCCCTGCGTACGGCGGAACGGAACCAGGATAAGACACGGGTCGTGGAATTGCTGGAAACCATCGCCGGCACCCGCCGACAAATGGAAGAACTGATCCGCGCTTCCCGCGGTGGCACTGCATCGACCGTGAAGTAACAGGGAGTTGTCAGGATTCATGGAAAAAAAACGTTCTGCATCCGGCGGCAACAAAAAATCCTCTGCTGCGCGCGCGAAACAAAAATCCCGATCCGCCCGCGCGGTGTCCACTGTTGAAGCGTCCACCCGCCCCCCCCTTCCCGGGAAATCATCCGCCACGCGTTCCGGCCGAAAAACCTCCGCGGCAGCCAAAAAGGCCTCGCCCGCAAGTTCCGAAAAACAACCTGTTAAGGCTAAACGATCCGGCCGAGAAACGGTTTCTGTCCGCTCGGACGCAGATGCTCCAGTCAAAATCCGCAAAAAAGCGCCCGAATCCGCGGCGGAACCGGTGAAACTCCCGCCGTTCCCAGGTACGGAAGCGGTCGGCGAGAAAACAGCCCCACCCAAGAGAAAAAGAGGAAGGCCGCGCAAGCAGGCGCCCGCGGACGCCTCAGATCAAATCGCCAATAAGGCGCCCGAATCTGCGGCAGAACCGGTAAAACTCCCGCCGTTCCCAGGTACGGAAGCGGTCAGCGAGAAAACAGCCCCACCCAAGAGAAAAAGAGGAAGGCCGCGCAAGCAGATATCTCCTGACGCGGGCGGAGAGCCTCTGGCGTTGCTTACCTCGTCCGGCGCGGTGAAAACCTATCGGAAGTTAGCTGAGATTAAATCCAAAGGGAAAATGACCCCGGATGACATGGACCGGCTGCTTCCGCCTGACGCGACGGACGAAGCCATCGACCATCTGATGCTGATCCTGGGATCCGTCGAATTCGATGACGACCGAATGAACGAGATGCCAACCAAGATCCGCCACGCGCACCCGGAAAAGTTGCAGGACATAAAATTTGACGTTAACGTTTCGGATTATGACCGCTCCGATGATCCGGTACGCCTGTACCTGCGGGAAATGGGCCGCGTGCCGCTGCTTACCAAAGAAGACGAAATCCGCATCGCCAAAAAAATAGAAACCGCGGAGGCCGAACTGGCCGACGTTATCCTGAGCACACCTTATGCCGTCCGGGAGGTTAACATGCTGGCCGCCCGGCTGCTTGCCGGACGGATCAAGTATGAGGATGTCTGCCTGCCGGGAAATGACATAAACCCCAAAAACTTCCTGGAAACACTTTCCGGTCTGAAAGAAGAACTGGGGGAATGCGACCTGAGAATCGAGGATCAGGAAAAACGGCTGCGCCGCAAAAATCTCCCCGAACGCAGCATCCAAAACATACGCGGCAAAATTCAGGAACTCCGGCAGCGGCAACAGAATATTATCCGAAGCCTCAGGCTGCGCCGCGATGAGATCATGAAAATCGGGCGCCGCATCAAAAGCCTCAAGCGGCGTTATCAGAATGCCGAGGATGAAATCGACCGGGTGGTGCGCGAAATCGGCCTGGAGCAGGCCGAAATTGAACGGCTGTGCGTAGAGGCGCGCCGCCATCCCAGAATTCTGGCTGAACGCGGCATTGACCGGAACAAACTGTTTGAAGTGGAGCGCCGCCTCAAGCTGGCCCAGCGAAAGATTGACCAGATCCACCAGGACGCCCGGCTCGACAAACCTCAGCTGCTGGAGCTCATTCGGGAAATCGAACGCAAAGAGAAAAAAATTTACGAGGCCAAAATGGAACTGGTTAACGCCAACCTGCGGCTTGTGGTCAGCATTGGCAAGAAACACGCCAACCGGGGCATGTCTTTCCTGGACCTGATTCAGGAAGGCAACATCGGACTGATGAAAGCCGTGGACAAATACGAATACCAGCGGGGTTACAAGTTCAGCACCTACGCCACCTGGTGGATCCGCCAGGCTATCTCCCGCGCTATTGCGGATCAGGGGCGTACCATTCGTGTGCCCGTGCACATGAACGAATCCATTAACCGGCTGGTCCGCGCCAAACGGAAACTGGTCCAGCAGCTGGGCCGGGAGCCCCGAACCGACGAACTCGCCGCGGAAATGGATATGCCGGAAGACAAGGTGCGGGCCATTGACCGGATCGCCCAGGAAACCGTAAGCCTGGAATCGCCTATAGGTGAAGACCAGAACGCGTCGCTGGTAGACATTATCCAAGACCACCGCGCGGAAATGCCCGACATCGCAGCGGCTTTTACCACGTTCAAGGAAGAACTGGACAAGGTGCTTTCCACCCTCTCGGAGCGTGAAGAAAAAGTTATCCGCCTGCGGTTTGGGCTGGCAGACGGGCATCCCAGAACCCTGGAGGAGGTCGGTAATGTCTTTAACGTCACCCGGGAACGGGTACGGCAAATCGAGGCCAAAGCGCTCCGAAAACTGCGGCATATTAAACGTTCCTCGAAACTGAAACCGTTCTTTGAGTGGTCTATTGCCCGCGCGGGTACGGATTGACACCCATGAAAACACAATCTCTTAACTACGCCAATCCTCGGCCGGCCGGGTGAATTTCAACACCGCAATACCGAAACCCACGCGTCAGCAGCTTTTCCGCTGATTCGTTCATATATAGAGTAGGAAGGAGAATTAACGTGGTTCGCAGCAATAAAAAAACGCCTGGCATGACTGAATTCGACGTCATGGCACATAAAACCGAGTATCCTCTGGATATTCCAGCCAACACGAATAACGACAGCCGCTCCCGCCGGAAAAATGCTTCCGGAGCGATAATCACAGGCGCCATTTCTGCAAGGGGGAAAGCTGCCGACACATCGCCTGACGGAAAAAAACGTTCCGGTAAGAACACAAGCCGTATCGGCCACTCGGACGCTGGAAATCACGATGACATCGACGGGAACAGCGATCTCCGAAACCGTGATGCTAAAATCGGGAAAACGCCCAGGCGCCGGAAAACGGCCCCGGATGAACAGGCCGAAGCCGTAAAGGACACTGCCGGACCAGCTTTCCCCTCGAAAAAGAACTCACGTAAAAAAACAACGGCTGGCTCCGCGGCTGCGAAGGACCACGACAACGGCACAGCGCATCCTGATTCGGACCAGCCAAATCGCCCCGGTAAACGGTCGAAAAAAGCGGGTAGTCCCGGAGAGGATTTCACGGCAGGCGTGCACGAACCCCCTGATCATATGACGGGTGAACAGCCTGCCACCGTGAACCCTGAGAACAAAACGGGCTCTGCCCCGATACCCGACGCGTATAACGCGCATCAGAATCAGATCCAATCCCTAAAAAAACGGGGGCGTGTCACCCTGGAAGATATGGATCGGCTGCTCCCCAAAAACGCTGACGATGAAACTATTACCACCCTGATGCTCGAACTGGGAGAAAACATTAACGTAGACCTTGGGGACCCTCAAATCTCGGAGGCAACCCAGGATAAGGCTGCGGATATCATCGAGGAAAAGCTGGTCTTATCGGAAGTCCGAACTGAAGACACGGACCTGATCCAGATGTTCATGCGGGAGATGGGACGGGTCCCCTTGCTGAACAAGGATCAGGAAATCAAGATTGCCCGGGAGATTGAAACGGCCGAACATTCCCTCGTCAATCTGATCCTGAAGACACCCTTCACGATGCGGGAAATCAAACAGCTGATTGCCCGTATGATCGCCGGCAAACGGGACTACTCGTCCATCGCCAATGATCCGGTGAGCACGGAGGAAAAGAACACCTACCTGAATGCCCTGCCCGGTCTGCTGGACCAGCTGAACGCTGTTGAAGAAAAGCTGGAATCTCAGCAGAAGCGGTTAAGGCGCAGCAACCTGCCCGAGCGAAGCATCCGGAACATTCATAAAAAAATTGATGATCTCCGTCAGAATCAAATGCTGATCATAAATCAGCTCAACCTGCACCGGAAAGTTTTTTTCGAAATCGGGAAACGAATCAAAAGCCTGGACCGCCGGTGGACTGCGGCCGAACGGGAGATCGAAGAAACTACACGGGAACTGGGGCTTACGATCGATGAAATCGCCAAACTGTCCCGACAGGCCCAACGGGGCGCCCGCGTGCTGGAAACCCATGGCATCGAACGGCACAAATTACTGGAGGCGCAAAAGAAAATCGAGCGCAACCTGCGCAAAATCGAACAGGTCCGGACAGACACGCAACTGGACCGTCCGGGGCTGACTAAACTGCTGAATGAAATTCAGCGCCGCGAAGAAGATATCGAAACCGCCAAACGGAAACTGGTGGAAGCCAATCTTCGGCTGGTCGTCAGCATCGCGAAACGTTACCTCAACCGGGGCATGGCCTTTCTGGACCTTATCCAGGAAGGCAACATCGGACTGATGAAAGCGGTAGACAAATATGAATACCGCCGCGGCTACAAGTTCAGCACCTACGCCACCTGGTGGATCCGGCAGGCCATCACACGGGCCATCGCCGACCAGGCACGCACCATCCGGGTGCCCGTCCACATGATCGAACTGACCAATAAGGTTCACCGCGTCAAACGCGAACTGACCCAAAAACTGGGCAAACGCCCCCTGGACGACGAAATTGCCAAAGAAATGGACCTGCCCGTGGCCAAGATCCGCGAGATCGAACAGGTCAGCCAGGACATCGTGAGCCTGGACAAGCCCATGCAGGAAGAAGACGGCAGCGACCTGAGCAAGATTATCCCTGACGAGAAAGCCATCCTGCCCGACGACACCGCCGAGGTGTCCCTCTTCCGGGAAAGCCTGCAGGATATCCTCCGGAAAATGCTTTCCCAGCGGGAATATGAAGTGATTACCCTCCGCTGGGGGCTCGAAGATGGGCATAACCGCACCCTGGAAGAGGTCGGCAGCAAATTTAACCTCACCCGGGAACGGGTCCGCCAGATTGAAACCCGCGCGCTGAGCAAACTGCAGAAAAAAGCCCGGGCCGGAACCCTGGATTCTTTGCGGAAGGTGTACACGGAAGTATACAGAGACGGGCAGCTGTTTTAAATAAATGCTGGAAACGGGATAAGCGCATGAGCCATTTCCCTGAAAACCGCCCCCGCCGGCTTCGGCGTACCGCCACGCTGCGCCGCATGGTGCGGGAAACCGCGCTGGCCGTGGACAACCTGGTGTATCCCATCTTTGTCCGGCACGGTGAAGGCGTACGCGAGCCTATTTCAGCCATGCCAGACCAGTTCCGATACAGCCCTGACACGGCCGTAACATGCTGCCGCCAGGCTGCCGATCTGGGTATCCCTGCGGTCATCCTGTTTGGAATCCCTGAAAACAAGGATGCCAGCGGATCGGAAGGCTGGAGCAGCCAAAGCGTCGTCTGCCGGGCGGTGGAAAACATCAAGCGGGCCCTGCCTGACCTGTGTGTCATTACGGACGTGTGCCTGTGCGAGTACACCGAACACGGCCACTGCGGCGTGGTTCGTTCCCCGGATGGCGACATCGGCGAGATCGATAATGACGCCACCCTGCCACTGCTCGCGCGGGAGGCCCTGTCCCATGTCCGGGCCGGCGCGGATATGGTGGCGCCATCCGACATGATGGATGGCCGTGTCGGCGCCATCCGGCGGGCCCTGGACGCCAACGGTTTCAGCCATATTCCCATCATGGCCTATTCCGCGAAACACGCTTCCGCTTTCTACGGTCCGTTTCGGGAAGCCGCCGGCTCCGCGCCCCGTTTCGGAGACCGGAGGTCCTACCAGATGGATCCGGCCAACCGGCGTGAAGCCCTCCGGGAAATGCGGTTAGACTGCGAGGAGGGAGCGGATATCCTGATGGTGAAACCTGCCCTTCCCTGCCTGGACCTGATACGGGACGCCGCCGGCCGATTTGATCTGCCTATCGCCGCTTATAACGTTTCGGGGGAATACGCCATGATCAAAGCGGCCGCTGAACGGGGCTGGCTGGATGAAAAGGCCGCGGCGATGGAGTCCCTCCTGGCCATCCGCAGGGCCGGCGCCACGCTCATACTGACGTACTGGGCTATTCAGGCCGCCCGGTGGCTCCGGGAAAACTGCTGAGTTCCCGCCGCCTATCTGCTACCATTAACGCAGTCCCGGACTGCGAACTATGCGACCGCTTTTTATAGATCTCCTGTTTTCCTGGCCGCCCCACGGCGGGGGAGACGTGGACATGTACCACGTGGTGAAAGGCGCCGCCGGGGCAGGACTGGATCCGCTGCTGGTTCTCTTAAAGGACAACGCATGGGAACGCGGGCAGGTCCAGGCCGAACTCCCCTTTGAGCACCAAACTATTGCATTTGATCCAGACCGGTTTACCGCGGAGGAAGTTGCCGAAGCCCTGCGCGCCCTGGTTGCCGCTGTTCAGCCCGCTTTCGTGTTTCTGGGGCAGGGTTTTTTCCTGAAACATCTGCTCGTTCGCGCGGTACCGGATTCCGTTCCGGTCATCTCCCGCCTGCATGCCCATGAAGCCCTCTGTTT
>JAKOTZ010000026.1 GCA_029776995.1 Candidatus Hydrogenedentota bacterium | reverse complement strand
AAATCTGCTGCTAAGCCTGAGTCGCAGCCAGTGCCTGGCGTGGAGGGTTCGACTCCTGGCAGTACTTCCGCGCCTGTTGTGTCCGAACCCGGGTGGGTAAAACCGCTGGAACGGGCGGTGTTTGCCGGAGGATGTTTCTGGGGTGTCGAGTATCTGTTACGCCAGGTAAGCGGAGTAGTCGAGACCCGGGTCGGTTACACCGGAGGCCATAAACCGTACCCGACCTATGAGGAGGTGTGCAGCCATACCACCGGTCACGCGGAAGCAGTCGAGGTCCTGTTTGATCCGTCAAAAGTTTCTTATGAAGCGCTGACCAGGGTATTTTTTGAAATTCATGATCCGACGCAACTTAATCGACAGGGGCCGGACGTGGGAGATCAGTACAGATCCGCGGTGTTTTACACTTCACCTGAGCAGCGCGCAGTTGCTGAGCGGCTCATTCACGAACTGCGTGAAAAGGGCTACGATGTTGTTACTCAGATTGTGGCGGCGGATGTTTTCTGGCCGGCTGAGCCCTACCATCAGCGTTACTATGAACGCAAAGGCACAAAGCCCTACTGCCATTTCCGGGTTCAGCGTTTTTAGTCACCTGTTTTTTCCTTGCAGATTTTGAGCGGTGCGGCCGGCCGGTATAAACTTTTACTGCGTTTGGATGGCGAAATCTGGAAGGGCTTAATATGTTCAACCGTTTTTTCTATATGTCTGTCCTGTGTGCGGCTGTTTGGGCGGGACTGTTGATTCCTGCCTGGGCGACGGTATCCGATGCACCCGATGTTTCATCTGGGAGTGAGGTGTATCCTCAACAGGAAACGCAGACCGAGAGGCTTGTCGGAGCGCTTTCCCCTACGCTTTGGCTTTTCGCGAAACAGGATGACCTGTATGGTGATGACGGCTCAGGCCAGGATGATGAGGAAGAAGAAGGCCGCGAGCCATCGTGGCTGGAACTGTATCTGGCGCTTGGTGGCATTATCCTGGTGGCGCTGGGCATCGTGCGGCTGGCGGAATCCCGTCGTCTGGATGATCCCTGTTTTATCGCCTCGGCCGCATGGGGAACCCCCATGGCCCGCGAGGTTAACGTGCTGCGCTCGTGGCGGGATAAATATCTTCTCACGTCGGTTGCGGGGGCGGCCTTTGTTGATGTGTACTATCGCCTGAGTCCGGCCCTGGCTGAACACATCAACCACTCGCCTTTACTGGCTGCGCTGGTGCGTCTGTTGTTACTGCCTTTGCTTATTATCACGGATAGTGTCCTGTTTCCAGTCGCCGTTATCCTGATGGCGCTGTTTCTCGTTACGGCCCTTGCTGCCATCATCTGGATACGGCGGCGAGCGCGTACCTCCTACTGAGGAAAAACGTGTTTTCTTTATACGGTATCACCGGGATCCAGGAAAACCAGGTCGCCGACTTCGCTCCATCTGTCAAACAGGGTGATTACATCGTCATTCAACATGCGGACACATCCATGAGAGGAAGGGGATCCGATTTTTTCTTCATCGTTGGTACCGTGAATGTATATGGCCCTTTCCCGGGAATCTACAGATATGCCTTTACTGTTCTTTCCCGCGTTAACGCCCTCCTCCAACCCTTCCAGCCACAGGATGCGGGACAAAACCAGGTCTTCTTTTGTTTTTTCTCCCGGGCGCCAGCAGCGTCCCGTATAAACTCTGGAGCGAAAAATAGCTCCCCATGGCGCGTCCGCCCCGATTTTCTCACAGATACGGTGCCAGCCGGGCGGAGTCTTTTCGGAATTAATTTCGGCGCCGACCCCGTTCAGTGCGGTGGAACATGCAGCCTGCCATACCGGCACGCCGTCCTGGATCACGTACAGCCGCTGTTCGGGAATCAGCACGAGGATACCTCTCCCCTGCCCCACTCTGTCCGACCAGTTCGCCCTTTTCATGGCGGTATTCAGTTTTTCTGACATAACCGGCTTCCTGAAAGATGTTCTTGAAATGGTGGTGATTTTTGTCCCATCCGGAGGAAGCGCTTCGATCGGTATACCCTCAGGGGATATCACGGTGTATCCCGAAGAGGGGTCCCAGGCGACCTGCAGGGTGCCCGTGGCAATTGGCAACCGGAGCGACAGTGGCGGCAAACCGGATATCATAGGTGGCGCCACGCGTATGGCGTTCCATCCCGGCGCGGCAGGCCGGATTCCCAGTACATGCTCAGTAATCAGATAGATCGGGCTGGAGCTCCACGGGTGACACCAGCTCATATTTTTTTTCTGGTCGGGACTCCAGACTTCCGTGCAGGCTGTGGCCCCCTGCCGGATCATTTCTTTCCAGGAGTGTGCAGAATCGTTGGTCAGCAATTCCCAGCCCAGTTGTGCGGCACCATTCTGGAAGCATGCTTCAATGACATATGAAGCGATGTAAACGCCGCAGTTCAGTCCTTTTTCGCGTATAAGATCCAGCATTTTTTGTCGGTCCGCGCCTTCGTACAGGCCGAAGGCGAGTGGTACCGCGTTGGCATGGAGCGAACTGTGCTGAGACCCGGGCGCATCAGTGTAAAGGCCGGTTTCAGGATTCGCCAGATGTTCAGCAAATCCCGCGGCGACACGGTCGGCCCGGGTATCATAGCGAACGCCATCGCGTCCGATTTCCCGTTCGATGCGCGCGGCCGTGCGTAGTCCGCCATAATAAAATGCATTCAGCACGGCGTTGGCTTTACCCTCAGCATAATCATAATCAAAATCATCCCTAAGGTTGGCCGGCCAGTCCACCAGAACCCATTTTTCCTGATTTTTGTAAAATCCCTCGAGCAGCCCTTTGTCGGATTCGAATTTTGAGAAATATCCAAAGAGTTTGGGCAGTGATTCATCCGCTGCCTGACGCAAGAGATCCCGATCCCCGGTCATCTCATAGTATTTCCAGAGCATGAGCGGAAACTGCAGTGAATATTCGGCGATTTCCTGCATGAAACTTCCCGGAGCCACGGCCATCATTCCGGGGCAGATTCGCTGGGACGCCATGAACTCGCGCAAAGCCTTTCGGGTAAGTGATGCGTCCGCGGTCAGCCAGAGGTGCGATCGGGATGTAATGACTGCGTCGCCCAGATACTGTCCTTTTTCCCGGCTGGGACAGTCCAGCATACCTCCCTGGCAACCCATTTTAACCCCGTGCGCACAGAGGTCCCAGATCGATTTCAGTTGCAAGTCAGCCGACTCGAACTGAACGGCGCGGTCATCAAACGGGTGGTGACGTACGTCAACCCAGACGTCCGGCACCTCCGGCGCATCCAGGATTTCCAGATACCGGAAAGCGCGGTAATCAAAAAATTCAATTTCATCCTCTTCTCCGGACAGTACGGGGAATTCTTCGTATCGGCAGTTGGCCCGCATGTCATAACGGACCTGGAAAGGCTCTTTTAGCTCTTCCCCATGCCTGACAGTAATAATATGCCCGGGGTTTCCCCGAATCTTTATGCGTGTGTGTCCAACGATTTCCCGGCCAAAATCAAAAAAATACCGGTCCTGGCCGATTTTTCTGATTTCTTTGGGCCGCACAGGATATATCTGGAGCACAGGGGTCGGCTGGGGAACAAAGATGTGATCCTGCCACTCCGCGAGAGGTTCTATCCATCCTTCTTCCGTAAATCCCGGCAATTTCCACCCTTTTGGAACCAGGCGCATGTCAATATGTTCGAGGAACTGAGTTTTGTAGCCGGTGGTCTCATCTCCGCTGAAGGCAGTCAGCGGCATGCAGTGCCATGTTGATGGATCAGTCGCAATGGTTTCCACGGCGCCGTCCCGGTAAGTCAGGCGGAGTATCGCCGTAAAGCCGGATCGGTTATCGCCACTGCACCACACCCGGTTGATCAACCCCTGATAATACAGGTGCGCGCCAATACAGTTGATTCCTTCATGGAGAAACGCAGAAATTTCAAGGGTTTGAAAAGGATATGCCCATGGGTATCCCCCCTCGGGCCCCTGTCCGACGCGCTGCCCATTGCAGTAGAGAACAGCGTAATCATCGGCGGAGAATGCCAGCACAGCTTCTTTCAGGTTTTCCCGCACGGTGAATTCGTGGCGAAACAGGGTGTGGAGGTTAAGTGGGGTTTCCGCCGTTTCCTCAGCATGTTCGTGTTCCCGGTGAAAAACATTGACAATTTCATATCCCCCATGCCGGGGATCACGCAGCCATGCCGCGCCATCAAAAGGGAACGTGCCTGCTCCGGAGCACAGGTAAATAGTCGTCAGTATCCCCGATATCATTTTCGTCTCCGTTCTTTTTCCGGCGGCGATGTGGACTAAGGCTCTCGTTCAGTGTATGGATATGCCTTAAGTTTACGCAAGCGCGGCTGTTCAGCGCGTCTCGGGGGCAGTCTGATTTTGCCGGGAACAATTATTCAGCGCGTCTTTGACCAGGTTAACTTCCGGGTGTTCCGGACCCAACTGCTGGATGAGATGTTCAAAAATCCGACGGGCTTCTTCCGTCTGTCCGCTTGCGCAGTACACCTGGGCCAGGTTGAAACGGGGTTTCATGAAATCGGGATCCGCTTCGATAGCCCGCTGGAAGCAGCTTACCGCGTCATCTAACTGTCCCTGTTTCTGCGCAATCAGTCCCAGGTTATTCCAGACTTCCGCAAACCCAGGACGTATATTCACCGCCTCCCGATAGGCCTGCACCGCGCCCGAGAAATCGTTGTTTGCCTCGTAGACCCGGCCCAGGGTATACCACCAGTCCGCCGTTGCCTGTTGCCGGTCAAACCCATCCGTCAGCGCATCCAGTGCGCCAGTCGGATTATTCCATGAAAGCCGTAATTCGGCCAGGTTGATCCTGGCTATTACTAAATCCGGTTTCAGCCGCAGCGCATCCTGAAGCATCTGCTCTGCTTCTTCGACGTTACCGGAAACTCCAAGCATCCAGCCCAGATTGCTGCGCGGCTTAGCCATATTGACCAGCCGGTCCGCAGCCTTTCTGCCCCATTGGATGGCTTCCTGAAGCTTACCATTCAGGTAATAGGCCCGTGACAGGTCGTAAGCAATCAGGCCGTTTTCCGGCTGAAGCATTGCCGCCCGGGAGAGCCAGGTTAATGCCTGTGGGTATTGTCCCTCGTCCAGCGCGATGCGACCGGCAGCCACCCAGCCCCATGGATTCCGTGGACTTTGCCGTATAGCTTCTTCGCAAAGGGCTAAAGCCTGTTCCGTATTTCCTGAATCAGCCCGCAGACGGGCCAGATTCGCCGCGGCAAAAACATTAAGAGGGTCGGCTGCAGTTGCTTTGGCGAAAAGATTTTCTGCCTGCTCCCGATCCCCCGTTTGCAGCGCCAGATTACCAAGGTTATTCCAAACCGTAGCGGGATCCGCTCCGCGCGCCAAGGCCAGAGCGTACTGGTTTTTTGCGGTTTCAATGTCTCCCGCGGAAGATGCGGCCATTGCTTTGCGGAGGTGCCAGGTTGCTGCGGATGGCATGTAACCGGACCAGTTAACTCCGGCGAGTATGGCTGCCGAGGCCAGTATAAACGCAGCTGTAATCAAGGAGCGCCACTGTTTACGGTATAACCACTGGAAGATGATCCATAAGCCCAATCCCCCAAAAATGAGCATAACCGGAACAACTTCCATGCGATAGCGTCCAGCCACAAAATAAGGCAGCACGGAAAGGAAATAAGACAGCAGAAAAAGCAGCAGGCCTGATGCCATAACCCGGGCATGCGGCGAAATGGTTCCATAGCGGACAGCAAGTGCCCAGAGGGTAATGCCGGCCAGGAACAACGTCATGAGCAAGGAAAACCCGGGAAGTTTGGCGTAAAGAGGGGAATGGATGCGGTCCAGTTCCGGCACGGTATCATTGGTGACGTCCACGGGTCCCCAGAACAGCAGCGTTTTTTTCCAAAGCCCTTTCAGAAAATCCCCCGGATTGCGCCATATCCAGGTAACACCCTGGTGGTAAAACCACCGGTTAGCCTCGCTGAACCGGACAGGCTTGCCCAGATGTTCACCCAGGCCCCGCACAATGAGCGGGTAATCAAAGCAGCTCCAGTTTCTGACTCCCGCCAGAAGATGAAGTTCCGGTATTTCGGGTTCTGTGAGCGGAGCGTTTTCGTGATTACCCGCATAAAAATTAATTCCCCCGTAAGCCGATATGAACACGAAATCGCGGGCAACTATCCAGTTCCGTATGAGAACCAGCGCGACCGCCACCGCAAGCCCGCCCACCAGCCAAAGGACAGACGGTAACCAGCGGCGGAGTAACCTTTGGCTGCGGGCCGCATAGAACATCCAGATCATGAGGAACGGCAAGAACAGCAAACCATTGGGACGGAATAATCCAAATATTCCGAAAATAAGCCCCATGGCAGCGGACAGTAGAATTCTGGGGCGTCCGGCCCACAGGGCCATCAGGTGAAACAGCAGCAGAAGCACTAAAAGGCTGACAGAGGGATAAGTCAACTGGGTTTCATAATACGGGAATGCCCAGAATAGCGCGCCTAATACGAGGCTGATGATGGCCGGTCCCCTGCCGAAGACCCTGCGGACCAGCAGATACAGCAAAAAAAGATCCAGTATTCCCAGGGCGGATTGTACGATTCTGGGCGCCCAGGGATTTACGCCGAATAGTTTATATACGGCACCTAGAAAAAAGGGGTATCCCGGTGGACGTCCATATGGTGTGGTAAGAATTTCAGGATCGTTGGTCCAGTCCGGAAGAGACCAGTCGCCTGTGGCCAACCCTTTTGCCCAATAATGGTTATAGGCGGGATCATACAGAGGATAATGGAATTCGGGAAACGCAGCACTTTCAGTTAAAGCCAAAAAACGAATAAATACGGCTAAAAATAAACACAAAAACACCAAAGACAACTCAATTAAAAGTGCCCGCTTATGTTTATTGGTTTGGTTGGGCATGAGAGCTGTTCCAGGACCTCACTTTCTGTATCCAGCGTCTTTATCGTACTTTGAGGAACACGAAGAAAAGGTCCGGCGACCGGGAATGGAATAGGTCACTGATTGGGATTTTCCTCCGGGTAATTAATAATCAGGTGCAACTCTTCTAGTTGCCTGGGCTCAACCGGGCTGGGCGCGCCCATCAGAAGATCCTGGGCACGCTGGTTCAGCGGGAATGCTGTAACTTCCCGGATATTCGGTTCATCGGCAAGCAGCATAATCAGCCGGTCGAAACCGGGCGCAATCCCACCGTGCGGCGGGGCTCCGTAATGGAACGCTTTCCACAGCGCCGGGAATTTATTCTTGACAACTTCCGGCGGATAGCCCGCAATCTCAAAAGCTCTCAGCATGATGTCCGGGCGGTGATTTCGAATGGCGCCTGAGGACAACTCTACCCCATTACAAACGATATCGTACTGGTAGGCCAGGATATCCAGGGGATTCTGGGTATTCAGCGCATCCAGCCCTCCCTGGGGCATGGAAAAAGGATTGTGGCAGAAATCGATTTTCTTTTCCTGTTCATTCCACTCGTACATGGGAAAGTCGACGATCCAGCAGAATGCCGCAACCTGGGCATCAATCAGGTCCAGTTTTCGCCCAAGCCAGAGACGCACCTTGCCCATCAGCGCGTTGGTTTCCGTTCGGGGTCCCGCGCCAAAGAAGAGGGCATCGCCTTCCTGGCAGCCGGTTCTGTCGATCAGCCCCTGCTGTTCCGCCGCGCTGAGATATTTGGCGATGGGTCCCTTGAATTCGCCGTCTTTCCTTGCCAGCCATGCCAGGCCTTTGGCGCCTTCAGCCCGGGCGTACCGTTCCGCGTCATCAAAGAATTTTCGGGGCTGCTCAGCAGCGCCCTTGGCGTTGATTACCTTAACAGCGCCACCGGAGGCCACCTGGGCGGCAAACACCTTCAGTTCACAGTTTGCGAACAGGTCGGTGCAGTCTACCATTTCCAGGCCAAAGCGGATATCCGGTTTATCCGTTCCGTATTTTTCCATGGCGTCGCGGTACGGAATCCGGGGAAAGACCTCCGCCTGGATCCGCTTGCTGGACAGTTCCCGAAAGACCCGGACCATCAACAGCTCGAGTTCATGGAACAGATCATCCTGCTCAATAAAAGACATTTCGATATCAATCTGGTAGAACTCTCCGGGACTGCGGTCCGCGCGGGAATCTTCATCGCGGAAACAGGGCGCAATCTGGAAATACCGGTCGAAGCCAGCCACCATGTACAACTGTTTAAACTGCTGAGGCGCCTGCGGGAGCGCGTAAAAGTGTCCCGGATAGAGGCGGCTGGGGACCAGGAAGTCTCGGGCTCCTTCCGGGGATGATGCAGTAAGAATGGGGGTTTGCAGTTCGATAAATCCCCGTTCCGTGAGATGCTGGCGAACCAGCGCCGCAGTTTTAGTCCTCAGCAGGATATTACGGTGGAGCCGTTCCCGCCGCAGGTCCAAAAAGCGGTAAGTGAGCCGCAATTCTTCGGCGCAATCCGTTTCCTGATTCACAGGGAACGGCAGATGATCGCAGGGAGACTCCAGATGGACCGTGCGGGCTACCACCTCGATTTCGCCTGTTTCCATATTCGGGTTGACGGTTTCAGGAGCCCGCGCGATTACGTTTCCGGTAACCGTAATTACAGACTCGTTCCGGGCTTTTTCCGCAGTCCCAAAGTCCGGATTATCCGGATTGACTACGATCTGAACCAGGCCGTAATGGTCCCGAAGATCGATAAAAATAACCCCGCCATGGTCGCGTTTCCGGTGGATCCATCCGGACAGGCGCACTTCCGTTCCGATATGATCTTTTCTCAGCTGACCGCAGGTGTGTGTACGATACGGATGCATGGAAGACCTTTCCAAGGGTTGATGATACGGTTGCCCGGTCGCTTCCGGCACGGCAAGGACTTGAACCGCTGCGCCTGAAAATCGTACCAGTTTCAGTAAAATGGTTGCAACCCCCGGTAATGACCATCAGCTGTTCCACGAACACCTGAAGGAGGTATAGTTGTCTTTCCCAGAGCACGAAATTTACTGGTTGTATCGGCACCATACGGAGTACTTCGCGGAACCCAGCCGCATCATCTCGGCATTTTCACCGGGGCAGGTCAAAACGGGACTGCGCGAAGTGGAGGCAGCCGCGGAAGCAGGATGCACGGCAGTCGGTTTTCTGCTGTACGAAGCCGCCGGCGCGTTTGACCCGGCAATGCAGACCCATCCGGCACCGGAAAGCATTCCACTGATGTGGTTTGCCGTGTACGATACGCCGCCTGCGGCGGTGAATGTGGAAGACAGCAAAGATATTCCCTGCTGTCACGATTGGCGGCCGGTTTTATCTCAGGCAGAATATGAATTGCGGTTTAATCTGGCGCGCGAGTACATCGGCCAGGGCGATATCTATCAGGTCAATCTCACCTTTCCGTTTCGGGCGGAGATGTCAACGGATGATTTCAGGGAATTATTTTTCCGTGTCGCGGAATATCAGGTTTCTGATTACCGCTGCTATATCCGGACGCCGTTTTTGCATATTGCCAGCCTCTCGCCGGAGCTGTTTTTCAGCCGGGATGGCGCGCGGGTGACCTGCCGGCCCATGAAAGGCACGGCGCCCCGCGGGCGGTGGCTGGCTGAAGACACGCGTATGGCGGAGTTTTTACGGGCTTCTGAAAAGGAGCGGGCGGAAAATCTGATGATCGTTGATCTGGTCCGCAATGATCTGGGCCGGGTGGCCGCGACAGGGACCGTTGAAGTGCCGGAGCTGTTTTCCGTGGAGCGGTATCAGACACTTTGGCAGATGACCAGCACTGTAACCGCCGATATCGGCGATACCCCCACCTGGAAATTACTTAACGCACTGTTTCCGTGCGGTTCGGTAACGGGTGCCCCTAAAATCCGGGCCATGGAAATCATCCGGGAACTGGAGCAGGGGCCGCGTGGAGTATATTGCGGCGCTTTGGGGCGAATCGGGCCGGGGCGTCAGGCGGTATTCAGTGTTCCCATCCGGACGCTGACACTGAATCCAATCTCCGGGGAAGCCACCTATCACGTGGGAAGCGGGGTTACGTGGGACGCGGTGGCCGATGGTGAATACCAAGAATGCAGCCTGAAAATACGGGTACTTACCGTTTCTCCGAAGAAATTTTCGCTGCTGGAGACCATGCGATGGAATGGAAGGTATTTTCCTTTTCTGGCGATGCACCTTCGGAGATTGAGGGCATCTGCCGTGTACTTCGGTTTTCCGGAGGTTGAGGAGGATTCGCTTTGCCGACGTCTTAAAAAAGCGCTGGAAGGACATCCGCCAGCCAGGGTCCGGCTGGTTTATACTCCTGAAGGAACCGTTTCCTGGGAAGTTCAGGAATGGGTTCCATGGCCCAGCAGGGTAATGTTGGCGTTGGCGAAGGCCCCCGTAGAGGAGTCAGAAGACCGATACCTTTTTCATAAAACCACATGCAGAGACACTTATCGGAAAGCGCTGGAGCATGTTCCGGAGGGGACGCATGACGCGGTGCTTTGGAATTCCCGGGGGCATATTACTGAAACCACCCGCGCCAATATCGCAGTCCGTTTTGGAACCAGGTGGTATACCCCGCCGGTGGAAGACGGCCTGTTGCCCGGTATTATGCGTGAACGACTGTTGACGTCCGGGTTTCTTCATGAACGCAGCATCACGGTGGAGGAGTTATATCAGGCGGACGAACTTATGGTTTTCAACAGTGTGAGAGGATGCGGACGTGCTGTGATGCTGGAATATTCCGGAGAATCTTGTTGCCCTCCTCGCGCAGTTTAGTTCATGCTATTGGTAGCACCTCTTGCATTTGCAAGACGGTTAATACATGCAGAGAAAGGATCGCTTTATGCTGACCGGTCTGGTGATAGCCCTGGCGCTTGCGGAAGTTAACTGCGCTGACCTGACCAATTTTCAAACGCCGTCGGGCTGGCGCCCGTCCATAGATATAGCCTCTGACATGGTTATCGTGTATGGCACCAGGAAAGATTTTGCGGAACGGGCGGAATCCTGGCGAAAACAGGGCTATGCCGTCAGCATGATGACGGGGATATCCTGGGGCGGATATGAAGATTACTATCTGACACCTGACGGGCTGAAAAAAGACGAAATTCAGACGGTGAAATCAGGTGAACTGCTGATGCATGGAAACAGCAAAACGGTCGGCTATAACGTGCCGACTCCGGCTTATGTGGACTACATCAAAAAAGTGGTTGATCCGGCAATCGATGCCGGAGTCTGCGGCATCTACCTGGAAGAACCGGAGTTCTGGGCTCGGGCCGGCTGGAGTGAGGGGTTTAAACGCTGCTGGCAGGATTTTTACGGCGAGCCCTGGCAGGCGCCGGATTCTTCGGTTGATGCCCAGTACCGCGCCAGCAAACTGAAGTATGAACTGTATTTCAGGGCGCTGCGGGATGTTTTCCGCCATATCAAAAGCCGCGCCGCGGAAAAAGGAATTAAAATTGAGTGCCACGTGCCTACGCACAGCCTGATCAATTACGCGCACTGGGGTATTGTCAGCCCGGAATCCCATCTGCTGGATCTTGAGGAAGCTGACGGGTACATCGCCCAGGTTTGGACGGGCACCGCGCGAACGCCAAACGTTTTTCGCAACGTGGCCAAAGAGCGCACCTTTGAAGCGGGGTTGCTGGAATACGCCCAGATGCTGTCCATGGCGCGTCCGGCCGGCAGGAAGGTATGGCTGCTGGCAGATCCTGTTGAGGATAATCCGGACCGCACGTGGGCGGACTACAAGGTGAATTACGAATGCACGGTTGTGGCGTCTCTGCTGCACCCGGAAGCCACCCGGTTTGAGGTTATGCCGTGGCCCAACCGCATTTTTGAGGGCCAGTATCCCGCGTCGCTGGATAAGGACGCGCCGCGGGTAGGCATTTCACCGGAATACGCTACCCAGTTGCTGGCGGTCATAGACGCGCTGAATCACATGGGGATGGAACCTCCGGTGGCTGATCTGGGCGATCGGGGAATCGCCGTGATTGTTTCCGATACCATGATGTTTCAGCGGGCGGCTCCTCATCCCAGTGACCGCGCCCTGAGTTCCTTCTATGGGTTGGCTATGCCCCTGATCAAATCGGGCGTTCTTCCGGATATTATTCAGCTTGAGAATCTGGACCGGACCGGTGTGCCGGAAGAAACCCGCCTGATTATTTTGACGTACGAAGGCCAGAAACCGCTGAAGGAAAGTTATCACAGGATTCTGGCAGACTGGGTGCGTCAGGGCGGGAGCCTGTTGATCGTTGATGACGGAAGCGATCCGTATAACCACGTCCGCGAATGGTGGAATGATGAGGGAAAGAATCAGCGCACCCCGTTGGACCACCTGTCAGAGACACTGGGGCTGGACATCAGCGCGCGCAATGAGCCGCAGTCCGTCGGTAAAGGATGGGTGCGGTGGTGGGAGGAGCGTCCGCGCCGCCTGGCCCGGACTGCTACAGGGGCCGATGTGTTGTTGCGGGAGGTCAACCGGATGCTCGAAAAACGGAGAGACAGTCCTATAGCCGGGAAAAACTATTTTGAAATCCGCAGGGGACCCTGGATCGTTACAGCCGTCATGGATGAAAGTACCAGCGACGCGCCGCGCGTATTGCGGGGGCGCTTTATTGATGTTTTTGACCCCGCGCTTCCGGTTATAACAGAAAAACGGGTGTCCCCGAACCAGCGTTCCCTGCTTTACGACCTGGACTGGCCCGCGCGAAAAGGTCAGCACGCGACCGTAACAGTTTCTGCGGGCCGCGCGCGGAATATCCAGCTTAAGGATAAAGAACTTTCATTTACCAGTCGCGGGCCGGTCAATACCATCGGGCGGACGCGGGTGCTGTTGCCGAATGCTCCACGGCAGGTCGATTGTGACAGTGAGTACCGTCACGAATGGGATGCCGAATCCGGAACGCTTCTGCTGGAATACCCGCACCAGGCCAGAGAAATCGCTTTTTCCATTAAATGGTAGAGGCGCTGAATCGATTTCCGGTAACACTGTAATTTCGGATGATCCACCGTGCAGAGTGAAATCATTGCAAACAGCGGGAAACGCGAAGGGGGGAAACTTTCCTTCCGGACCACAGGTTTCATCCTGGTGATATATGGCTTGCTTTCAGCAGTGTTGGCGGTATGCGCGGGACTGCTGGATGCGACTGTGCCCGTGGGGATGCTGTTGCTGTTGTGGGCAATGGCATGGCTGGCACATGTTGTCCTGCTGTTTCTGATTCCCCGTTATTTCTCATTGGGGACCGCCATTCTGATTGCGATGGGATGTGGCATCGCAGTCGGCGGGGTAACAGGTAAAAGTGTATTCGGACGTTTTTTAGCGGATTGGCTCAATCTGTACGGGGTAGTTTTTCTTCGGCTGCTGGTGATGGTGGTGCCTGTGCTGATTCTCATTTCGATTACCCGGGGCGTAGCGAGTCTTGGGGATCCGGTCGCGCTGGGAAGATTGGGGTTTAAGACTGTGGCGTTCTACCTGATGACAACGGTCATTGCCGTGTTTATCGGGCTGTTGTGCGTAAATGTGATGCACCCCGGAAAAAAGCTGGCCGAGAGCATTACGGTGAGCAATCCCGCCCCTGAGTCGGAAGACAGTGGAGCCCCAGGTGATAAGGCAGCCGCCGCGAGCCAGACACAGGGTACGTATGGTCAGCGTCTTCAGAAAGAAGTGATTCCCGCGCTGATTAAATCGCCTTTTTTGGACGGCATCAATCCGCTGACCATCATCCTTTTTGCACTATTGTTGGGAGCAGCAATAGGGTCGTTGGGGCCGAAGGGCACACCGTTACTGGATGTCGTTCAGTCCCTGGATGACGCCTTGGTCCGGATGATCCTGTGGTTCATGAAACTGGCGCCGATGGCCGTGTTCACGCTCATGGCCAAAGCAACCGGAGAATTTGGAGGCGCCTACCTGCAGACCCTGGCGTATTACGTGTTTACGGTGCTGTCAGGGCTGGTCATTCATTTCTTCATTTTGGCTTGCGTTATTGTGCCTCTTATGGGAAGAATATCTCCGGTCCGTTTTTTCAGGGCCATGTCTCCCGCCCTGAGCCTGGGCTTCGGCATTTCATCCAGTTCTGCCACCCTCCCATTGACGATTCACTGCGCGAACCGGCGGCTTGGCGTTGACCGGAGCGTGTGTGAGTTCATGCTTCCGGTTGGCGCGACAGTCAATATGGACGGGACGGCTTTATATCAGGCGGTGGCCGTGATGTTTCTGGCGTTTGCCAATGGACTGGAATCCACGCTGAGCCAGCAGATCTTCGTATTTGCCGGCGCCGTGCTGGTGTCGATCGGTACGGCGGGGATCCCAGGGGGAAGCATTGCCCTGATGCCGGTTACCCTTGGTTTGCTCGGACTTGGTCCCGAGGTTATTGGGCTGATTATCGGCGTGGACCGCCTGCTGGATATGTGCAGAACGGTCGTGAATATTACGGGCGACGTGGCAGGTTGCGCGGTGGTAGCCCGCAGTGAAGGAAAATTATCCTGCGGCGAGGATACAGCGCACTCGATGGACCTGGTGTCCTGATGTGGAACAGGGCATTATATGATAGGATTCCAAGCCGATAGGCAATGGAGCAACTGTATTCATGGATAAAAAAGTCATTATCGCCGTCGCTGTCGTTTTGGCTGTCATTTTTCTTTTACCGGTTTTTGTGAACATAGCCCGGATAACCGGCCTTATTGGAGGAAGTCCGAAAAAGGTTGAAATACCCAACCTTCCCCCGGAGCTTGACGCGCGAAGCCTTGAAAATTCCGTATGGGAAATTGAACCGCAACGGGGCATACGGGTCCAAGTAACCCTCAAACCCGGTGGAGAGGCTGTAGCCTGGAGCGGAAATCCGCTGGTCAAGCAGCTCGCAGGGACAAACATGCTGTCCGGCACGTGGCGGGTGGAAGGAAATAAATTGATCGTCGGCACCAACTTCAGAGGGAAAACGTACCAGACAGACCTGGTGATTGCCGGCAAGGGCATCTATGCCAAAGAAGGAATACCTATCAACCGGATACGCTGACGGGTTGCCCTCTACAGGAGGGGCGAAAGCAGCTGACAAAGATTTTCCACCCAGTAACGGATTTTTTCCACGCGCGCTCCGGTCACGCGGAGCGACTGGCCTGACAGCCAGGTTATCCAACTGTCAATCTGTTCAATATCTCCCCGGGTGTAATGGAACAGCGCCACTTCGTAATTGAAATACAGACTGCGCATGTCCAGGTTGGGAGTTCCGGTGATGGCCAGCAGATGGTCAAAGATCATAATTTTTGCGTGAACCATTCCATGGGGATACACGTAGACGCGGGCTCCGGCGGCAATAAGCTGGCGCAGGGCAGGTCCTCTCGCGTAATCCGTCAGGCGGTGATTGGACCGCCAGGGAACGATGAGGCGCACGTCTTTTCCGGACCGCGCTTTGAGGGCCAGCAGTTTTAATACGGCATCATCCGGAACAAAATACGGCGTGACGATCCAGACGCGTTCACGGGCATCCATAATGGCAGACAGCAGGGCGTCATGGAACGTGTCTTCCGGGACGTCCGGTCCGCTGGCGGCGAGCTGCAGGGTGGATACGGCCAGGTCCGATCTCCTTGCATGGGGATGTGCAGCCTGAGGCGGGACCGTGGTGTCCGTGGCAAATTCCCAGTCACTGGCGAAAACCTGCTCGATATCCGCCACCAGCGGCCCGGTAACAAAAGCGCAGGCGTCTACAAACCGGTTTGGCCAGGGGGTAGGCCCCATAAACTCCCGCGCCAGATTCATTCCCCCCACCATGGCGCAGGCGTGGTCAAATATGGCAATCTTGCGGTGGTTTCTGAGGTTGGCAGACCATTTTCTGCGGAGGGGAAGTACGGGAAGGAACTCCGCCACCTCCCCCTCCGCCTCACGAACCGGCTGGACGAAACGTCCTTTCGACCGTAAGCAGCCCAGACCGTCTAGAAGGATTCGGACCTGTACCCCCTTGCTGGCTTTAGCGGCCAGCGCGTCCACGATTGCCCGTCCGGTTTCATCCCGTCCCAGAATGAAAGTTTCAATAAAAATGGATTCTTTTGCGTTGTCAATCTCCTCCATGAGCCGACTAAACGCACGTTCTCCGTTAAACATCAGATCCACCTGGTTGCCGGAACGGGGTGGTGGCATTCCGGCCTGCACCAGACGCCGGCC
Source organism: Candidatus Hydrogenedentota bacterium (assembly GCA_029776995.1). GTDB lineage: Bacteria > Hydrogenedentota > Hydrogenedentia > Hydrogenedentales > CAITNO01 > JAGPFE01. The sequence goes on along the minus strand of JAKOTZ010000026.1, from coordinate 20,161 downwards.
CCCCTGAAAAAAAGTTTCCTCAACCAGATGCAGCTCACTGCGCTCCGCGGCATACAACGGATTTTTCCGCTGTGCCCTTTTGGCCAGTTTCCGCCCTCCCAGCAGCAGATACAGCGGAACGCCAATATAAGGAATCAACAGGATCGCCAACAGCCACGCCATGGTTCCCCCCGGCTGGCGGCGCTCTCCCAGCACCCGCAGCACCAGGGTAATAGCCAGCAAGAACCCCGCTACAGTGAGCAGATGATCAACAATCACGCGCAGACTGTCCACCCCGCCTCCTTACCAGACGATTTTCACAGGGTATCCGGAGTATTTTCCTGTCCGGGTTTCAAAATAATAAACGTCGGCAGACCTTTTACCTGATAGAACTGCGTGACGGCTCTGGTCTTGGGCTCTTCCAGATCCTCCGCCTGAAATTTTATCCGGACGTACCCTGAAAGCCTTTGCACCACATCCGGGTCTTTCAGCGTCTGGGAATTCATGACGGCGCAGTTCTTGCACCAGGTAGCCCAGAAATCGATGATAACCGGCCGGTTTTCCTGTAAAGCGCGGCGAAGACCGTCTTCCAGCGATACTTCCCATCCTTCCGTGTTCCCGCTGGAGACTGTCCGGGTCTGCCACAGTGTCCACCCGAGATGCGCGTAATAGAACGCAAACAGCAGGATCAGCACCCCGAATCCCTGTTTTACCCGGGTCATCCATTTCCCCGGTTTGGGCAGCAGGCTCAGGCCGGCGCCCAGAAATGGCCACGGCAGCGCCATGCCCACGCCCAGCAGGAAGGGCAGAACCAGGGACCACCGATTGCCCTGGCTGTAAAGGTCCTGGGCGTAAACCACCGTATAGATGACCACCGGCGCCACGCACGCGCCCGCCAGTAACGCGGACACAGCCCCCATGCCCAGCGCCGCCATCATGTTGCCGGCGCGGCCGGAGAGGTTGATTTTGGATTGATACCTCGAAAAATCAATCTGAATCAGGTCAAACATGGCAAGGGCCAGCAGGAAAAACAATCCGGCGATCAGCCCGTTGAACCAGACGGTCGCGTTGATGGTGCCGAAGGCGGTTGAGATTCCCAGCACTACGGCCAGCCCCAACAGCCCATACACGATGGATATCCCCGCGCCGTAAGCCAAACCCAGCAGGAAGCCCTGGCGTCTGGAGCCGGCCCGCGCCCCCGCGCCAATGATCGCCAGATTGATCGGAATCATGGGCAGCACGCAGGGGGTCAGGTTCAGCAACACCCCGCCGCCCAGAATCAGCAGCAGGACTATCCAGATCCGGCGATTGGCAAAACTGTTTGTTGCGGCGCTTTTTCCCTGTTCCGCGGCGTCAATGAAATCGAGGAAGGAAGCGGTTCCCACGAAGCCATCCAGCCGACCGGCCAGGGTAAAGCGTTTTGCGAGGTCCTGCCAGTTCGTTTCTGTGCCCGTGTTATTTGTCTTAACGTCTTCCTGATTGTTTGTGAATGGTGCGGCGTTTGCTCCCAGGGCAGGTTCTTCGGGCTGATTTTCAGAGGGAACCGCGCCGGAAAGATCTTCCGCTGCGGACCAGTCCAGTTCATCCGGGGGCGTCCGGGGTTCTGACTGAGGGGACGTACTATCCACGTTTATGGTAATGGTAATATCCACGGATCGGGGCGGCATACAGGTGGTGTTGTTGCATGCCTGGTACCGGAGTTTCAAAGGAATCGCATATGCGCCGGACGGCGCTTCCGGGCTCGCCTCTATAACCATTCCAACTGAAAAAACCGGACCGTAAACCAATACCTCCTCTTCCGAAAATTCAAAGCGGAAGGATTTCGGTTGTGGATAGACAACTTTGGCAATGCGTACAGGCGAAGAATCACCGCTGAGTTCCAGCGTGGTCGGAATAAGAGCGTCATCTTTTGGATGCCGGGCATTGACGTGCCAGGGTTCTGGAAAAGTTACGGTCAGCCACCCCCGAAAGGTACTCCCTGGGGACAATATATCCTGTTCCGGGGTGAAAGTGATTTCCGGCTTCACCGACTGGCCAAACTGGGCATGGGCGACCGGCACCCACAGCAGTAGAGTGCCCAACAGAACACAATGGGAAATTAATAATAAATTTCGCACGGGATAAATGCAACTCCTTCTCATACCTCAACACGGCGGGTAAAGCATAACTTCCCGGCCATCAGGGTTCTTACGTCGTATCCAATAACAGTATAATCAGTCCGTCTGTACGATTCTCAAGGGGGAAATCGTTAAGAGCAACCACAAAGCTGAATTGGTGAATCATGGAAAGCTGGACGTCTAGCGAACTGATTTTTAAAGGCAAGATTTTTTCCGTTCGGACGGGTACGGTCCGCCTGGAGAATGGCCTGTCTGCCTACCGCGAGGTGGTGGAGCATCCGGGTGGCGTGTGCGTGCTGCCCTGGACCGGCCGATCGGTGATCCTGGTGAGACAATTCCGGATAGCCCTTGCTGAGGATATCATCGAAGCGCCCGCCGGAAAGCTCGAGGGACCTAACGATGACCCGCAGGCCCGCGGCCGTGTGGAGCTGGAAGAAGAAGTGGGATATCGGGCGGAACATATGATTTCGGCGGGGGTGATTTATGGCACCGTGGGGTTCTGTTCAGAGAAAATCCACCTTTTTGTGGCATCCGGTCTGACGCCGGTGCCCGCGCGGCCGGAACCGGAGGAGCAGCTGGAACTGCTTGAATGGTCGATCGAACAAGTCGAAGAGGAGCTGAATGCCTGCCGGTTGCGGGATGCCAAAACCATTGTCCTGCTGGATCGTTTTCTGCGGATGTACCGGTCTGCGGCTATACCCTAAAACAACAAGCTGGGAGAATGTCTATGCGTTGCCTATGTCTTCTGTCACTGATCATTCCACTCTGTGGCCACGGGATCTGCGAAGAACCACCCGCACCGCGCTACGCCCAGTGGCCTGTGGACGCCAGCGGACGGTTGACCGTGCCGGAAGATCCCGCTCCGGGCTTAGTTATCCGGGTTGATGGCCAGGCGGCTCCTTCAGAGGTTCCTAAGGCTTTTAGACGTCTTGAGGATGCGCTTAAAGAAGTCGAGAAACTGCGCGCGTCCGGAGTGTGGTCAGCCGGCGGCATACGGGTTGAGCTGGAACCGGGGATTTATTCCGTTAACGGTTCCGTCGCTGTATCCGCATCCATGAGCGGCGAACCAGGCGCACCCCTGGTGATAACCTCCCGCGATGCCGCACGGCGCGCGATGATCAGCGGCGGGGTTGCCGTTCGGGGTATGCGTCTGCTTGAGGACGCGGAAACGCCTGAACGCCTGCCCGCGGCGGCCCGCGGAAAAGTCTGGGTAGCCGATCTGCGTGACAGTGGACTGGATGCCTTATCACCGATGCGTCTGGGTGGCTTTGCCTCCGGGGCAGGATTCATCACGCACCCGCAGGTGGAGCTATTTATGAATGGAAAACCGCTTCGCTTGGCACAATATCCTGAACCCGGCGATCCCATGCTTCACGTGGCTGAGGTTACCAGCGAGATGGCTGTTGAAAGCCATGGCCGCAAGGGAACGAAAAAAGGACTCATTCGGGTGGAATCGGATCGCCTGGCTGCCTGGCAGCAGGAGCCTGAGGGATGGCTTTATGGGTACTGGTTCTGGGAGTGGGCTGATTCGTACGAAAAAATCGAGCAGGTTGACGCGCAGACCGGATGGATTACCCTGGCAGCCCCCTGGCACACCTATGGATACCGGGCCGATGGAAAATTTGTTGCCTTCAACATGCTTTGTGAACTGGACCAGCCCGGAGAATATTGGATCGACCGGCAGAACTTGAAAGTATATGTGTATCCTCCGGAATCGCCGAACAACGCGCAGTGGGTGCTGTCCGTAACACCTGCCGCCTTAATGTCCCTGGAGGAAGCGTCACATGTGCGGCTGGTAAATCTTGATTTTGCCTATGCGGCCGGAGACGTTCTGCTGGTGGGAGGCGGCAAAGATGTCAGGATTCTGGGATGCTCGGTCAGCAATTCCGGCGGGGTAGGCATTTCGGTGAATGGCGGTGAACAGCACACCATTCACTCGTGCGACATTTTTAACCTCGGGCGTACCGGCATCAGCATCCGGGGCGGGAACCCTGAAGATTTGATGCCCTGCGGCCATGTGGTCGAAAACTGCCACATTCACCACCTTTCACGGATTGACCATACGTACACCCCGGCTGTGCTGGTGGGCGGCGTAGGCATACGCTTAGCGCACAACCTATGCCACCATATCCCGAGCAGCGCCTTTAGGATAGGCGGGCGCGAGCATCTGGTCGAGTACAACGAGGTGCATGACGTGGTGCTGGAGTCAGATGACCAGGGTGGCACAGACATGTGGGGCGATCCGCTGATCCGCGGCGTCGTATTTCGCTGGAACTACTGGCACCACGTCGGCAACTGGCATGGACAGGGGGAACAGCTCCACTGCGGCGCCGCCGGCATCCGCCTGGATGATGCCATTTCCGGGATACGGATTTACGGCAATATCTTCCATAAAGCGTCGGCGGGAAATTTTGGTGGCGTTCAGATTCATGGCGGCAAGGACAACCGGATTGAAAACTGTGTCTTTCATGCCTGCCGTTTCGGTGTGAGTTTTTCTCCGTGGCCGCCGGACCGCTGGCAGCAGTATCTGGATACATGGTTCTCCCAGAACTCGTACAATCTCGCTTTCTACGAAGAACGGTATCCGGAAGTCAAAATTCTGCGGGAGAATCCCAATCGAAATTATATTTCGCGCACCTTCTTCATCAATTGTGATGAAATTTACCGGAACGACCACAAAGAAGTCATAAAAGACGCGGTGCTGACCATTTCAGCGCCGGAAACGGATCCATTCCCCAACGCCGGTAAGGGCGATTTTTCCATGAGTGATCATCCGGCCGGGCCGGGAATACATGGTTTCCAAAAAATACCGTTTGAAGAGATCGGCCCCTATGCCTCCAGCTGGCGTCCGGAAGTGCCGCCCTTGGCCGACCGCGGCAGGGATCGTTGATACTGATCGTTTCGGGAACAAAAAGAACTGCCGGGCGGTTTAACCTCCAGTGTAAAAGGGAGAACTGCCATGCCTTCAAAAAAATCCGTTAGGAGTCAGGATCGGCCTTATTCCCGGGTTATATCCGATCCCCCGGAACGGGCTGCCAGCCGCGCGATGCTTCGCGCCGTGGGATTTACCGATGAAGATTTCCGTAAAAACCAGGTTGGCATAGCATCCACCTGGAGCATGGTGACTCCGTGCAACATGCACATCGACCAGTTGGCGCGGGAAGCCGAAGCCGGTGTAAACCAGGCTGGCGGCAAAGCGGTAATCTTCAACACCATCACGGTATCTGATGGCATATCCATGGGCACCGAAGGGATGAAGTATTCGCTGGTATCCCGTGAGGTGATAGCCGATTCCATTGAGGCAGTAGTGGGCTGTGAACATTTTGACGGCCTGGTGGCTATCGGCGGGTGCGACAAGAATATGCCCGGCTGTGTTATGGCTATGGCCCGACTGAATCGTCCGTCGGTATTCGTGTATGGCGGAACGATTCTGCCAGGTTGTTACAAAGGTAAAGACGTGGATATCGTCTCTGTTTTTGAGGCGATCGGACAGCACGCCCGCGGCAGTATCAGTGATCAGGAACTCAAAGAAATTGAATCCTGCGCGATTCCGGGTCCGGGAGCGTGCGGGGGCATGTACACGGCCAATACCATGGCCTGCGCGATCGAGGCACTGGGGATGAGCCTGCCGAACAGTTCAGCCCAGGCGGCCATCTCCGACGAGAAAAAAGAAGATTGCCGGCGCGCCGGGGCCGCGGTACTGGAACTGATCCGAAAAAATATCCGGCCCCGGGACATTATGACCCGGAAAGCCTTTGAGAATGCCATAACCGTTGTGATGGCGCTGGGCGGATCGACCAACGCGGTGCTTCACCTTCCCGCCATGGCCTTTTCCGCGGGCGTCAGGCTGACTCTGGAGGATTTCGAACGCATCGGAAAGCGCACGCCGGTGCTGGCGGACCTTAAACCCAGCGGACGGTTTGTCACCTGGGATCTGGTGCGCATCGGCGGATTGACTCCGCTGCTGAAGGAGCTGCTCCGGGCGGGCCTGCTGCACGGGGACTGTATCACGGTTACCGGTAAAACGCTTGAGCAGAACCTGCGCGGCGTGAAACCTTATCCGAAAGGACAGCAGGTTATTCGTCCGCTCAGCAATCCAATCAAACCGGATGGGCATCTGGTGATTCTGCGCGGCAATCTGGCTGAACAGGGCGCGGTGGCCAAGATTTCCGGCAAAGAAGGTACCCGGTTCAGGGGACGGGCCCGGGTTTTTAACTCCGAGGAAGACGCCCTGAAGCGGATTTTGGACGGCACGGTTCGGAAAGGTGACGTAATCGTCATCCGTTACGAAGGCCCGAAAGGCGGCCCCGGCATGCGGGAGATGCTCTCCCCCACCTCCGCCGTAATGGGGCGCGGTCTGGGGAAAGATGTCGCCCTGATAACAGACGGCAGGTTCTCCGGAGGGAGCCATGGTTTCGTTGTTGGGCACATTACGCCGGAAGCTTACGAAGGCGGAACGATTGCCCTGGTTAAAAATGGCGACTGGATTACCATTGACGCTGAAGCGCGGACGATTACTCTGGAAATATCCGACGAAGAACTGGCTAAACGCCGATCCGCCTGGAAACGTCCAAAACCCCGTTATACCCGCGGCGTGCTGGCCAAATACGCCAAACTGGTTTCCTCCGCATCCACAGGCGCGGTAACGGACGCGCACCTCTTTGATTGAGTCTTTTGCGGACGGGAGATCAGCCCTTACGCCAGGCATCCAGCGCGGCGGGGAATGGCGCCAGCGCGCGTTCCAGGATTCCCAGGCTGTGGGCAATGGCAATCCCGTAATTCGTGATGGGAACGCCCTGCTGGCGGCAGCGGTTTACCCGGGAGAGCACTACCCGTCGGCTGGTCATACATCCCCCGCAGTGAATTACCAGGGCGTATGGCGTAAGATCCTCCGGGAAATCAAGTCCCTGCACATGGTCGAAATACAACTGTCCGCCCACGAACTGGGTAAGCCACCGCGGGATTTTTACTCGGCCTATATCATCAGCGATCGGATGGTGCGTGCAGGATTCCGCGATAAGGATCCGGTCGCCGGGTTTCAGCCGGTCAATGGCGCGTGCCCCGCTTGCCTGAGCCACCAGATCGCCCCGGTATCGTGCGAAAAGGATTGAAAAGCTGGTCATGGGAACAGATGACGGGGTATCGGCCGCCACCTTGAGAAAAGCCTGAGAATCAGTTACCACGATGGCGGGAGGGCGGTTCAGCCGGTCGAGCACATCCCGCAACTCCCGTTCTTTGACCACAACACACCATGAATCGCCGTCCAGCAGGTCCCGGATTGTCTGCACCTGGGGGAGGATCAGTCGTCCTTTTGGCGCTTCTTTATCAATAGGGACTACCAGAACCGCCATTTCGCCGGGCCCAACCAGATCAGAAAGGATGACAGACTGCTCAAAAAAATCCGCCGGAGCCGTATCCAGCAGCGCCTGTCGCAGCCTGTCCAGCCCTACACCGGTGAGCGCGCTGACCGAAACAGCCTGCAGTTTCCGTTTTTTGATGTTTTCTTCTATTTCAGGAGAGGGCGGCAATACGTCGATTTTGTTTATGGCCACGACCACAGGAATTTTCCGGTCCGCGAAGGCGCCGAGGAGGCTTTCTTCAAAGGCGCCCCAGTTGTTCGGATCGGTTACCAGGACCGCAAGGTCCGTACGGTCGAAGATTCTGCGCGTGCGTTCAACCCGCTGTTCGCCCAGCGCGCCCTCGTCGTCAATGCCCGCCGTGTCGATGAAAAGTACCGGTCCAAACGGAAGGAGTTCCATCGGCTTTTCCACGGGATCGGTCGTAGTTCCCGGCTGGTCTGAAACCAGTGATACGTCCTGGCGGGTAATGGCGTTCAGCAGGCTGGATTTGCCCACGTTACGCCGGCCGAAAAAGCCGATATGCAGGCGCATGCCTTTAGGCGTAGATTGCATGGCAAAAGTCTCTTTAACCGGTTGGTTAATTGACGCTGATTCCGTCAGGCGGGTGTGTCATCCGGGAATCCCAGTCGGCACACCGCTTCCGCGGAAGTTAGGCGTTCCCACGTGTTCTCGTCCAGTATTCCTTCTCCGATAATCAGAGATTTAAGCGACATCTTTCGATCCCGCGCCAGTTTTACCAGTTCGGTAACCCTGTCATAACCCAGTGCGGGCACCAGGGCCAGGGCCACGGCCATTGTGTTTTCGGCCAGGGAACGACACCGGTCCGTGTTACCTGCCATTCCATCAACACACCGGGCCGCGAAAGCATCGCAGGCGCCGCGAAGCAGTTCTATGCTCTCCAGCATGGCCTCCGCGATCAGCGGCATAAATGGGTTCAGCTCCAGATTTCCCATTGCCGCGGCCGTAGCAATGACCTGGTCATTCCCCATTACCCGCATTGCGGCCTGGCTCACGGCCTCAGGAATGACAGGATTGACTTTGGCGGGCATGATGGATGACCCCGCCTGCAGGGGCTGAAGCCTGATCTCAGCCAGCCCGGCGTCCGGTCCCGAAGAAAGCAGCCGCAGATCGGTGGCGACTTTCAGGAGTGATACGGCGCATGTGCGGAGGATGCCGGATGTCTCAGCGAACACATCGGCGTTCTGCGTGCAGTCCACAAGGTTTTCGGCGCGGGCCAGGGGCAGTCCGGTTAATTCGCGCAGCGTGTCCGTAACCCTGAAAATGTACGTCCTGGGCGCGCCGCAACCGGTACCAATGGCCGTCCCTCCCAGGTTGACCACGCGCAACCGTTCGAAACATTTGAATACGCGCCAGCGGTCCCTTGAAAAAGCCTCGGCGTAGGCGCTCATCTCGCGGCCAAGCGTAATCAGCGCGGCATCCTGCAGTTCGGTCCGCCCCGTTTTGACGATATGGGCGGTCTCCTGTTCCTTCCGCTGAAAGCTTTCCTGCAGGCGCACCAGCGAAGCTTCCACTTCGCGAAGTCCCTGTAACAGCGCGATCCGCAAGGCGGTGGGATAGGTGTCGTTGGTGGACTGGTGGCGGTTAACATGGTCGATGGGAGAAATCAGGTCATATCTGCCCGGCGACTCGCCAAGGATTAGCAGGGCGCGGTTGGCCAGCACTTCATTGACATTCATGTTGGTGCTGGTTCCGGCGCCTCCCTGCAGCGCGTCTGTCAGATTCCATGCGTCAAGATCGCCCCGGATCATTTCTTCGCAAGCCTGGTACAGTGCCTGTATGCGATCAGGATGATTTTGCCAGAGCCCCAGATCGTGGTTGACCCGCGCGCAGGCCAGTTTTACCCATCCGTATGCGCGCCAAAGCCGGACAGACACACGCCGGCCCGCGAGGTCAAAGTTTTTCATGGCCCGGGCCGTATGAATGCCATACAGCGCATCCCCCGGTATGTCAAGCGTTCCCAGGGAATCTGTTTCTGTTCGGTATGGCATGAGAGGTGTGTCAGCTGTGGGCGAAAACCATTTCTTTGGCTTCCACGCCTTCGATGGCATTCAACTGATTGAACAGTTCCCGGCATGTTTCCGGGTTTCCGGTCATTTCCAGCAGCAACAGCCCCGCCGAGGAACAGAAATCATCGCTTACTTCATGAAGCCCCAGCCGGGTTTTGATATTGCAGCCATATTTGGTCAGCAGTTCCTGCACTTTAAGAGCGTTCTGTCCGCGGTTGTGGATGTGCACTCCATAGATGATGTGATCATTTCGGCAATCGATCATTGTGAGGTCTCCCAGTCCTTGTTTGTTCTTAACGCCTCATACATAAACATCGCGTTCACCGGCATAGACCCGATTGATCATTTCCTGAGCCCGGTTGCGAATGTTTGCCGGCATCTCGTCCAAGGCTTCAGAGATGCACTTTTCACCTGTAACCCGCGTTTCCTCGCTGGCGTAATGCATCAGGTATTCGGCGAAAGTGCTTAGGGCGTTCACGTTGCAGAAGGACTTGATCAGCCCGGGTTTGGCGAGATCCATGAAATCCTGGCCGGTGCGGCCCATGCGATAGCAGCCCGTGCAGAAGGACGGAATATATCCGTGTTCCGCAATGTCCCGGATAACCTCATCCAGCGGCCGGTAGTCACCCAGCGAAAACTGGCTGGCGTCATAATCTTCATTTTCTGCGTAACCGCCGGGATTGGTGCGGCTTCCCGCTGAAATCTGAGAAATGCCCAGCGCTAGGGCTTCACGCCGCATTTCCGGCTGTTCCCGGGTGGACAGGATCATGCCCGTGTAGGGGACCGCGCACCGCAGGATGGCAATAATTTTCCGGAAATCGTTATCTGTTACGGCGTAAGGCGGGTGCTCGGAAAAATCCGAACCGGTGGCCGGTTCGATACGGGGCACACTGATGGTGTGCGGACCTACCCCGAATCGGGCTTCGAGATGGGCGGCATGCTGCATGATGGCCATGATTTCAAAACGCCAGTCGTACAGACCGAAGAGAACGCCGATACCCACGTCGTCAATTCCGGCCATCATGGCACGGTCCAGCGCCGTAATGCGCCAGTCGTAATCCCGTTTTTTGCCCGCGAGATGCACCGCCTGATACGTCGGCCGGTGGTATGTCTCCTGAAAAATCTGATAGGTTCCAATTTTGTCCGCCTTGAGTTCTTTGAATTCTTCCACCGTCAGCGGCGCGATGTTGACGTTAATGCGGCGAATCTCACCGTTGCCATGTTTGACGGAGTAAATCGTCTCGATGCACTTGTGGATATAATTCAGTCCCTCATCCGGATACGCTTCGCCCGCAACCACCAGTACCCGTTTATGGCCCTGATCGATGAGCACGCGGGTCTCGCGGGCAACCTCTTCCTGGGTTAACACCCGCCTCCGGACGGCAGTATTGGCCCGACGGAACGCGCAGTAAACGCATTCGTTGTAACACAGGTTGGACACATACATGGGCGCGAACAATACCATACGCCGGCCGTAAATCTCGTTCTTGATCCACCGGGCGGTTTCGAAAAGCTCAGCCAGCAGTTCAGGATCCGTGACCATCGCCAGGCCTGCTACGTCATCTTCATTCAGCCCATGCAGTTCCCTGGCCTTGGCCAGCGTTTCCCGAACCCGTTCCGGATCCGGCTCTCCCGCCTGAATAGCCCGTTCAATCTTTTCAACGTCCAAGGGGACGGTTTCCACTGAGGTACTCATGAGTCTCATCCTTTGTATTGGCAAAACGGAAAATTTTCTCTATATATTATACACCTTTTGACAGTAAATAAAAATTAGAAATTTGAAAATTTCCGGATTTAACGAGAAAAATTACTGATTATTACTATATATTATCATCGGTCTATCGCTTCACGCAGTGCGTCCAGCAGTGTTTCCTGGGCGGTCTGGTCAAAGTGATTGTAGGCGTGGGGCTGCCGGATTACCAGCCGGGTACCGTTAGCTGTTGCAATAGCTGAAACGGTTTCCAGGTATGCGTTGCGCTGCGGCGCCGGCAGAAAACGATCAAACTGCGGTGCTACCACAGCCAGCGGTTTGTGACCCACGCAGGCATACAGGTCGTCCAAATCGTAAGGAATTTCGGTTTCTTTTCCAGCGTAAAGCCCAAGCTGGGGCAGCAGCATGGAATCATATGACCAGCGCAGAATGCCGCCCGTAAGGAAAGTGTCCGTGTCCAGCCTGAAGGGTAAAGGCGGGCAGGCTAACGCCCACCCAGCCGGCCGGTCATCCACTGCGGCAAGATGCAGAGCGACCAGGGATCCCAGTGCGTACCCTGCCACGTAAATATGGTCCCGGTCTACCGCTGGGTGCTGTTCCATAGCGTCCAGCGCGGCCATGGCGTCCCGGACCATGAATCCCAGCAGAGATCTGTTGGGATAGCGTTCATAAAAATCTTCCGCTTCCCGTACCCGGCGGCCGGTTCCGATCGGATCGTAACAGAAGACGATATACCCTGCCCGCGCGCAGGTCCGCTGGAACGGTTCGCCCCTTCGGTAGGACGCGCTGTATCCCGACGGAATGTTCCACGGCGGCAGCCAGAGTACAGTCGGGTGCCGGCGGCCATCCTCCAGCCAGCCCGACGGCGCGAACAGATCCGCGTGAATATAGTCGCCAAACATGGTGGACTGCCGGTCGATACCTTTTGCGGTCCCGCCCTGTCCGAGCATGGTCTGGACATAATCCAGATTCTTTCCATATTCCATCAGATCGGGTCGCCCTCTCGGTAAATCGATCCCCAGGAAAGCGCGAACCGTTTCGGAGACAACAACCCGGCGTTCCGGAGACAAGGCACTACTCCACCGTTGGATTCTTGATGGCGCGTTCCAGTCTTCAGCCTGCGCCGGAGACAAAGTATTCTGGTAATTCTGTTTCCATTCCTCCCAGTTCCACGGAAGACGCAGCGTTGTTTCCCAGGAGCCGTCACGACGGCCAAACTGTATGTCACACCAGTCCAGGTACTGTTCAATAGTGGCTGTGTGGGTATCGTGATCTCCCGGGCGCCAGAGAATGCCAAGAGCGTTTTCCTTACCGTAGAGCGCCCAGAGTGGACGACAAGCCAAGTATACCCGCTGGGCAACCCACATGTTCTCCACATCGTCATTTTCCGCTACGCTCAGCAGACAGGGACGCGGTGCGGCCATCGCCACCAAATGGTGCATATCCACTGGAACCAGATGCTCCCGGCCCGCGAAAAAACGCCACCGGTTGTGAAACCATTGGAATACCCGGGTGATATTTTCGATGCCTTCGGCAAAAAGATGTTCCCCGCATTCTCGTGAAGGCATACTCCCCCCTACGCCGGAACTGCTGGAAATCACCGCGGAAATTCGTTCATCTACAGCCGCCCCCATCAAAGATGTCTTGCCGTTGCGGGAATGACCGGTCAACACCACCCGGTTCATATCGATTTGTGGCAGGGTCTGCAGATAATCCAAACAGCGACCGGCGGCCCAGCCTCGCCGCAGCAGTTTCGACCAGTCGTATTCCGGCCACGCATCCACAAAAGAATCCGTGTCATCCCGCGAATCCGCCCCGGCGTATACCACTGCGGCATACCCCCGCCGAAACGCGATCATCGCCCACATCCGGTGATTATCCTGGGTCATGAAAACAGGAAATGGCCCCGGACCATGCGGCAGATACAGTTCCATGTACAGGCGCGCTTTCTGGTCCGGCCCAAACCGTAATACCAGAGCTCGCTTCAACCCTCCCGGTAAAGCGGCTTCTTCGATTTCCGTTGGCGTTACCGGTCCCGCATTTTGGGGATACGTGCCAAAAAACCACTGCCTGAAAGCTGCCAGGAGCCGTTCTCGCTCAGAGCGCCATTCTTCCGGGGTGGTTATGGCTGTAACTTCGCCGTTTTCCAGACGAGGCTCTAGCACAGAACGCACGCGCGCGTCCGGCTGCAGCCGTCCATAGTCCGGGGGCATCTCCCCGGTTTTTTCCAGCCATTCCGTAAAGGGAGGATGGTCAGGAAGCATTTTCAGGAGATCGTCAAGGCGTTTTTGGTCATCCGAAAATGCATGCCTGGGAATGAAAACGATCACCGCAAAAATTGTTCCCAGAAGAATATGTGTATTTATTCTGGAATATCCGGGGCGAAACATCCGAAACATGCTGTTCATAACAGATCCTCCCACTCCCATCCTAACGGGTAAGTGCCTGCAGACAGTATTCCGTTAATCGGGCATGTGTTTCAACAGACTTTTCCGGGTCGAAATGCAGTTCAATCAGCGTGGGTTTGAGGGTTTCAGCCTTCAGCAGGGATTCCAGCGCGACCAGATAGTCCGCCTGGGAATCCGGCGCAAGGTAGTCCAGTCCGAACATGCGGGCGGCATATGAAAAATCCCGGATTGCCGAGCCGGCCGTAAACCAGGGATTTAGGAGATCAGAGCAGCAGCGCGCCTGAGGAAGATGATGAAAGATTCCCCCACCCCCGTTATTAAGAACTACCAGGATTAGAGGAAGCTTTTGGGAGCTAACAAGGGCAAGCGACGGCAGATCATGGAAAACTGTCAAGTCTCCCAGAATGGCTATGATGGGACGTGGATCGCTATACCCCTGGCTCAGGCCGGCGACGGTGGCTATCGCGCCGTCAATTCCGCTGGCGCCGCGATTCGCCAACACAGGGGTTGCTGTTCCAGGGTAAGGGCCGTACAGGCCCGCCCACCGGATCGGCATGCTGTTGCCCAGAAAGACTTTCACATTGAAACGTGAAGCTGTTTTCAGCGTCCAACGCGCGATCAGCGGTTCCAATGCGTTAAGAGTAGAGGAAGTATCCGGCGGATATGCGTCAAGTATGCGGTCCGTGGTGATGCGTTCCCGGTTGAATATCTCTGAGGTTATTGGATGCGGCTCCGGCAGCAGGGCTGCCAGCGCATCACAGAATAACGACACGTCGGAAACAATCCGGTTGCTGACAAAACCGTAGGGATCCTGTCCTTCCTCGTGTTCTGTGATGAGCGTTCCGCCTTTAACGGTATTGGCAAGCCACTCGGGAAAAACGCGATGCATCAGGCTGTCTCCGATCCAAAGGATATGGTCCGGTTTGTCCAGGTGTTTTGTCCAGTGCCTGGCGAGCAAATCCGCATACGGGACAGCCAGGCCGTTCAGCGGATCCAACCGAAGCCCGGATGTAATGTCCGCGTATACAGGCCAGCCCAACTGTATGAGTAGTCTGCGTACTGCCTGCGCCTGAATATGGTTCCTTAGCCCGCCCACAATGGCCAGTTTCGATTCCGGAGCGTGGATCCATTCAAGGGCTTTATTTAATGTGCGGGCATCAGGCTGTATGGGGAGAATATACCAGTCAACGGCCTTGGCCGGAACCGGTATGAATTCGGGCAGATCAGAGGCCACCAATGGTTCGCGGAACGGCAGGTTCAAATGCACCGGTCCCGGACGGCTTCCCATTGCTGCGGCAAGCGCCGTATGCAGCGTGCGAATCTGCTGTTCAATGTCCTGTGGGGATAGGGGCGGGCTGAGGTTCCAGGACAGCCGGGTAAACGGCGACAACATGCCCGACTGCTCAATCGTTTGGTTAGCCCCCCGGTGATGCAGTGTCTCCGGACGGTCGGCAGAAAGCAGTATCAGAGGCAGTCGGCTCATGTACGCCTCAACTGCGGCCGGCATCCAGTTGGCTGCGGCGCTGCCGGACGTGCATACGACAGCCCACGGTTTTCCGCAGGCGCGGGCGGCGCCCATCGCGAAGAAGGCCGCGCCCCGTTCCTCCTGGTGAATGACTGTCCGGTCTGGACACCCTCTCGCCAGGGCCAGCGCCAGCGGCGTATTTCTGGATCCCGGGCTGAGGACAAAACCAACAACTCCTCCGGCGAGCAGCTCTGCGACAACCCGGTCTGCCCATTTTTGCTGTAGGGAAGCGTCAGAAATATTTAAGTTTGTATCTTGCATCGATATTTGGCAGAGACAGCGCGTTCAGGATAGTTTGCAGCTTGATCTCCAGCTCATTCCATTCTGCTGCGGGTTGAGAATGGCGGACAATCCCGGCGCCGGTGTATGCGTGCACCAGGTTCTCTTCGACCAGAGCGGAGCGAATACCCACGCAGAATTCTGCGCCGTGCCAATAAATTCTGCCGACCGGCCCCGCGTACCACTCCCTGTTGAAAGGCTCGTTTTCCATGAGCCACCGTATGGCGGCCGATCTGGGATACCCCGCCACGGCCGGCGTCGGGTGGAGCAGCGTTAACAGCTGCGCGTCTGTTACGTCCTCGGGAATGTTACCCATCAGCGAAGTAATCAGGTGGTGGCACACGGGCAGCGTGAGAATACGGGTTTTCTCTTTTAGGGCGGTTATGTTCAGCGTTTCCAGCTGCTCCGTAATGTATCTGACAACGATCTCGTGTTCTGCCCTGTTTTTTCGGGAGGCCAAAAGATGCCGCGCTGCGTTGTCATCGAGAAGGTTGTCGGAGTTTCGCGGCGCCGTTCCGGCAATCGCCTCTGTACCCACCATGGAATCCACCCGAACAAACAGCCGTTCCGGTGACGCGCCAATAAAATATTTTTCACCGGGTACGGCGTAACAGAATATGAAGTTACCTGTTCTGTTAAGCGACTTCAGACGATCAACGATATTTATCGGATCAACGGGCGTTTCAGATCTGAGGGTTGTCCTGCGGGCCGGCACAACCTTAACGAGATGTCCCATGTCGATAGATGTAGCAGCCTTTTGTACAGTATTTAACCAGGCTGAACGGTCCGGAAGATCTTCTCTCGATATAATGGCGGGCGTATTAGGTTCATCGGGTTCCCCTACTTCCCGGAGTCTGGCAGATGACTGTTCTGCCATGATGTTAAGCTGTTTCAACAGGGTACCCGGATTTTCATCCGCCCTGCCATGGATGGCCAGAACCTGCCGGTTGCCTGAACGAAAACACTCCCAGCGGGGAAGCACAAAAAGCCCAGTCTTTTGCTCCTGCGCTGGCTGGAACTGGACAGCGCAAAAGCATCCTGCGTCCGGATGGCTGGGAATCTGTGCCCGCACCCTACTCAGTGTTTGGCTGATCCCGGACCAGTCAGTATGCACCTCCAGGACGGCGTCTACACCGGCTACTTCAACGGAATCGTCGCGGGCTTTCCAATACCATCGGCGGTGTTCCGGAAAAAGGGACAGCCACTGTAACGGTGTAGCCTCTTCCCAGGGGATTTCCAGACGGATGCATCGTTCATTGTTACCGGGCAATAAATAATGTATGCCTGATACGGTTTTCATTCCGTGCGGATTTCTCAGGAATTCCTGGTTCGATGCAGCCGCTCTCCCACTTTTCGGGGAATGGCCATCAGTTGAATTTCAACACCGCTTGTACCCGCGGTACCAATATCAATGTCACAGATGCCCACAATCCTGTCCCACAGACGGGCGCGCAGGTTCAGGCTGCGTATGTCACGGATTAAAATGCGGTTCAGCTGTATATTCAGCAACCCTTCAGAAGCCGCTATTTCCTTTTCGCCTATGACATAGTATTTCTGAAGGCGTCGGATTTCAGCTGTGAACAGCGTGAGAATTCCCAGGGTTATCAGGATTGCGCCGAACGCCGGAACCACCCATACAATTTCATCCGTCAATATTCTCCCCGTGGGCACTTTCCAGACCGTCAGCAGGATTCCGGCAGTTGTCAGAAAAGCAAAGAGTACATACAGTTTAACCTGTCTCCAGCGGGACGGGCGGCCGCTCCAGGTTTCCTCGGAGGATGGACTGATTTCGTGCTGTATTTCTTCGTGATCTGAGGAAGTGGCGGGGATTTCGGGTATGGGTGCGACCGGAATGACCGGTGTCTGAAAGCGGTGTCCGCAGGCTACACAATAAACGATCCCCCCCATCAGGGCTTCAGGAACCTGAAATTGCGTGCCGCAATGGGGACAGAAGATGAACTTGCCCACATTCGGTTGGCGAAAGTCAGCAGTCACAAAGAGCCCCCCATATCACAGTCTCTTTCCATGTCTCCTGATAAACGCGTCCTGCTAAATTCAAAAAACGCCTTACTATGGCGTATCCGACTTATCTTCCTGTTTTTTTTCCGATGATGTGGTGGGACCGCCAAAGGTTGCCAGTCCCAGTTCAAAGTTTACGTCGAAGCCGGAACGGCGGTCCCGGAACCGTAAAGCGGTTTCGAGGCCGCAGTGGATACGACGCCGAATTTCATACAGCTGTTGACGCAGGTCGCCTTCACTGAGGTCATAAATGTGTTCGAACCCGACAGCCCAGTTATCATCGATGCGGAACCCCGCGCCATACAGGATGTCCCTGTTAAAGATTCTTCCTTCGGAATCGGTATACATGAACCCTACGCGGCTTCGAAAACGTCCGCCCTGCGGGATATCATCGTAGTAGACTTGGGTCAGTACCCGATTATAGTCCGTGAAAAGGGCAGTAACTTCCCGCGACCGATCGTTATAGGGAAAACCGTACCGGTCTTCGTACCACAAGTAGAAATCCCGCTCCGCGATTTCACGCCATCCGCCGGTCAGCGGTTTTCTGTCGTCATCCACCAGGTGGCGTTCCCCGACAAACTGGGAACCCCAGTTGGGCCTGGGTCTTACGTCCAGTTCGATCTGATAGTCGCCTGATTTGCGGATTTCGTTCCAGAGGTCATTTCCCTGATACAGCGTCAGGCGCGCGGCCTGCCAGACGTACCCGGTTTCTGCGTCCCGCGCGTAGAACAGGTTAGTGAGTTTGCTCTCTATGCGGTGCCTTCCGTAAATGTAATCCAGGGCGTCAAATTGAGGAGTTTCGGCAAAATCAAGCGTCGGTGATGGCCGCCAGGATACCGTTAATGACGGAAGAATGACGTGTTTAAAGGCCGAAAAACCGCCAAATCCCGGGAATTTCCGGCTGAACCGACTTTGGGCGGTAATGCCGATTTGATTTGATACCCTGTCCGCGCTTTCCTCTCCGAAACGATCCCGCTGATACCAGGCACCTTCCACTTCATAAAAAGGTGTCACGGCCAGTCCGGGCAGCGGATCGAGGTCAAAGGATACCCGTCCCACGCCAAGCGTTCGGGCTCCGTTCGCGCCGGTAAGGTTCTGGTCATAGTAGCCCGTAAAAGCATCGAATGAAGCGTAAACCCGTTCCAAGAGCGGGCGATCCGGCAGAGAGAAGTACGCTTCAGGCAATTTTTCTGTTTCCGGTGTCCACCCGTGGGTGTGCACCTGTGCGGTGGTGCCGGTTATAAAATCGTCAGTCCTCCACGTGAGGTCGGCAAAGGTCCGCGGCGTGCTGCGGTGGCGGTAGCTGTCATAAAAGTAGTCTTTGTAAAAAGTCTCATCAGACCACTGTTCTACCTGGCCTCGAAGGACAAGGTCCCTGTTGGGTTCCCACCAGTGGTACCATTCCAGATATCCCCGACGGTCTGTGGTCTCCAATCCGTGGACAGAACCACTGGTGCGGTAAAGCGGAGATACAGGCGAATTCATGTAATCGTAATAGAGGTCTCCGCCAAATCCGATGCCTCCCTTGTCCGTCGGCAGGAGACGAGGTCCAAGGGACAGTTCCGGTGAAACCTGAAACTGGATTCCCAGGTCGGCGTACGTGCCAATTTCAGCGTAGCGGCCCGTGTTAAAACTGGCCGACCAGGGGTACGGGCCGTCGCCATTTTTCCAGAAGGGTAAAAACAGCGGTGTTTTGACTTTTCCCAGCTGCAGGCGTGCCGCCTTGCCGCTGACGACCTGACTGTTTTCAATGACAAGTTCTTTCATCAGGATTCGATAATGCGGATCATCGTCCGGGCAGGTTGTCAGCCACAGGTCTTCCGCTGACATGTCATCCGGACCTTTTATGTGGAGTTTTCCCACGTGGTAATAGAAGATGGAAGCGTTGCCTCTTGCGTTGATCAGTTCACCGGATCGCGTGGCAAAATCGTAGTCTACCCGTTCCGCGCGGAAACTTCTTGTAGGTTCAGTGACTTCCACATTTTCCCCGATCAGGCGTCCCATGCGCAGGCGCATGCGATTAAACTCTTCATCATCTACAGGAATCAGAACGAACCTGGACTGGAGCGTTTCTTCATCCGGGAGTATGTATTGGAGCCGTTCTGCCGTCAGGCGTGAGCTGCTCTGTTCAACGATAACACCCGCTGATGCTTCATAGTCGCCCCGCTCTTTGTCATAAGCGAACTGGCCCGACCGGAACAGCATGCTTCCTAAACGGAGGCGGACATTCTGTTTAAGGACGGTTCTCCCGGTGGTCAGATCTGTCTCCATGGAATCGGCTTCAATGTCCCTGAGTGGTTCTGTCCAGTCCGGAGGCTCAAAGCCCAGGCTGGGCTGACCGAATTCAATCGGGCGCGTCAGCGCGTCAAGCAGCCCGCGGCGGCGGTTCCAATCCCAGGGGGATACAGCTTCACTGGAACCGGGCTGGGGAGCCCGGATCGAACCGGTGTAAAGAGGCACAGAACGATATATAACCGGACGATCGTCCTTTTCTTCCCAACCGTATATCCAGGAAGCTTCCGCGCCATTATCTGTTGAAGTATTTTCGGAATCCGATTTCGGTCCCGCCTCGGATTTTTGATCAGGGGAATTGCCCGGATCAGCCTGGGTATTTACATTTGGCCCGAAGAAGATGAGCGTAATGCCTGCAATCAGCCATATCACCCGTTTTCCCTCTTGCATGCAACAATTCCTTGTTTAAAGCAAAGCGATTTTATTTGGGCGGAAGGACCAGCC
>JAKOTZ010000005.1 GCA_029776995.1 Candidatus Hydrogenedentota bacterium | reverse complement strand
CGGCCAAACAGGGCGCTCTTCAGCTCGGCAGCCAGAATCCCGCCGGGATGGCCAAAGTTGTAGTTGCGGTCCAGGACCATCACCTGGGCATTGGGCGGCAGGGCGGCAATGATGTCCTCCGCCGGGAAAGGAACCACCAGGCGCGGCCGCAACAGACCGGCCTTGATGCCCTGGTCCCGCAGTGTATCTATGGTCAGCCTTAGTTCCGCTGCCATGCTGTTGATGGCAAAGGCTACTACTTCCGCATCTTCCAGCCGGTAGGTATCAATGGTGTCCCCGTCCCACATGCCGGTGATCTCCTGGTATTCCCGGGCTGCCTGTTTCACCAGGGGGATGGCCGCCAAAATGTCCTCGGACAGCATCTGGCGGAAAGGAGCATATTCCGGCGCGTTGGTCACATTGCTGAACGAAGAGGGATGGGCCGGGTCCAGCCGCCATTCCGGCTCATAGGGAGGCAGGAAACGGTCGATATCCTCCTGGGGCGGCAGGGTCAGAGGCATCAGGCAATGGGATACGGCAAAACCATCATAGTTCACCATTATTGGGATGTTGATCTGTTCGGCCACCCGGTAGGCCTGCAGGATGGTGTTGAAAACCTCCTGGTTGGACGAACAGTGAAATTGCATCCAGCCGGTATCCCGCTGGGAAAAGGAGTCCTGGTGGTCCGCCCACAGGGTCCAGGGGGCGAAAATCCCCCGGTTCACGTTGACCATTACTACCGGCAGGCGCCCTCCGGCGGCCATATGTAAAACTTCATGCATGTATAATAGACCGTTAGCGGAAGTTGCCGTAAAAACCCGGGCTCCGGCAGCAGAAGCAGCTACAGCCGCAGCCATGGCGCTGTGTTCCCCTTCCACCGGGATAAAACGGGCATGCAGTTCGCCCCTTTCCACCATGGCGGCTATGGCCTCCATAATGCTGGTCTGGGGGGTGATTGGGTAGCCGGGCACCACGTCTACGCGGGCGTATTTTACCGCCAGAGCAGCGGCCTGGTTACCGGTCTCCATAATGACTTGGGCTGCTTTCATGGGGCTACTCCTCCTTCTGCATGCTGATAGCGCCAGTGGGGCATTCCAGGGCGCAAACCCCGCAGCCCTTGCAGTAGCGGTAATCAATGGTCATTTCATAGCGGTCGATAACTGCTTCCGGACAGTATACCCAGCAGATCTGGCATTTGCTGCAGGTCTCCATGTTAATCACCGGGCGGTGAGTCCGCCAGGAACCAGTGTCGCCGCCTGCACCTTTCATCGGCCAGGAAATGGGCCGGTAGGCTTTGGTAACTGATTTCATCTATTTTCATCCCTTTCGCTGGTTCAACGATTAATCCGTCATTTACTGGTCTGCTTTACCA
>JAKOTZ010000146.1 GCA_029776995.1 Candidatus Hydrogenedentota bacterium | reverse complement strand
GATCGGTACGCCAGGTTTCCGGAATGGTCACCCGGACTGTCCCCGCGCCCAGGGCAACCGCGCTCTGGGGGCCGTATTTTCGCTCGATGGATTCAATGACTGACCGAGCCAGCTGGAAATCAGGCTGTTTGAGCAGCAGGACAATCCGTTCGCCGTCGGTGATGGACGCGGGAACTTCCTGTTCCACGTAGGCGCCCAGGGGGATACGCCCCGATGTGACGTGCCCGCTTTTTGACGCCCCTCCGCCACCGCCGGAAGCGCTGTATCCGCCGACCACGACCGGACCCTGCGCGACGGCGTATACCGTGTCGCTCATTCCGGGTCCGGTAAGGTGGGTCTCGAGCAGCATGCCGCCCTGCAGACTTTTGCAGTCGTATATGGAATCGACCTTGACATCGATCCGGGTGCCTTCCTTGACAAACGGAGGAAGGACCGCGGTGACCATGACTACCGCCATATTTGCGGTTTTAAGCGATTTTCCGCCCAGCCCCTCCATACCCATTCGCTCCAGCAGCCGCTGTTGGGCGGCCAGCGCCGCGGGGGCCTTGTCACCGGTGCCGGCAAGCCCGACTACAATACCCATACCTTTGAGAATATTGCCGCGCGCACCCTGCACTTCGCATACGTCGCCAATATTCAGGGCCATACCCGAAAAGGACAGCAACAGCGCGGCCGCCAGGATATATTGCCGAAGCAGTGACTTTTTACTGTAAGCGCCCGGATTCATATGGCAAGTCTCTCCGGTCAGAAGGGTGATATCCAGTCAAGCGCGCGGGTCAGCCATCCGCGACGCTGGTTGTTCCACAGCGATCCCTTACCGCGCAACTGGATATTGGCATTGGCCAGTTTGGCGGAAGGGATGGAATTGTCGACCGCTACGTCCCGGGCCCGGGCAATCCCGGACACCGTAAGCAGGGAGTCTTCCCGGTTTATGGCTACAGTCTTGGAGCCCTGGAGCGCGATGGTTCCATTTGGAAACACATCCGTTACCACGCAGGACACGGTGGTGCGCAACACCGACCGGCGGAGTTCCCGGCCGGTGTTTTTGGTCTCGTTCTGGGTTTCCGTGCTCCAGTTGGGGAGTTTGGCGGCATTTATTGGATTGATGCTTTCCGGACTGACAAAAAAAGTGTTGGCGGATTCGGGGGTCTGGGCTTCCACGCTGACATCTTTTTTGGTTTTTGTGTCTGCCTGGATATTGGCGTCAATGGTTTCCTGCACCAGCACGGTGATGATATCCCCGGGTTTGAATTTCTGGGGCTTTTCCTGGATCAGGCCGCCGTCTTGCCGTACGGATGCGGTGAACAGGGAATCAGCAGCCGCGTATGTTCCAACCAGCGCCAACGCAATAAACCCAACGGATATAGCAATTTGTTTTTTCATGATTTTTTCCTTTTATGGATTGGAGACGATTACTCGGCCATCTTCCTGGACTATTCCCTCGAACTGTTGCTGTGAGGAGAGATTGGCGCACAGCAGCCGGTCGCCGATTTTAGCGTCAGACAGAGCCCTGGCTTTGGTCTGCAGATAAATGCCCCCTTCAGCAATCTCCACCGGTACGATCTGGTTCTTTCGGATGATTTTCGGGAACTCCAATACCCGGTCCGTGAAAACAGTTCCTTTCAGCAGGGTGCGCCGGGTAACCTGGCCGATGACGTTTTCGGGCGAGGTAATGGCGTCAGCGGGGCGTTCCGCCAGGGGTATTTCCTGGAGCGTGACATCGGATGCCGAAACCTGCCTGCCCCGCGGGATATCCGTGGAAGCGACAGCTACCTGTATATGAGGGATAACCGTAACCCGAAAAGGAATCTGTTTTTCCGCCCGACCGTTTACCAGTACGGTTCCCCTCACCGTGGCGGACCCTGAAAAATCCCAGCGGGCGGGAAACTGCCATTCGTAAGAAATATCTCCATCCGGGATGTATACGGACTGCTGAACGGGTTGAATATCGATGTCTGTTCTGGCCGGGTCCCACGGCATCGAAGACACCAGGCAATCGAACAGCGATTCAGCCATTCGGTTCAGGGCCAGGATATTCGCGTTTCCAAGGAGAACAACCCGGTCGGCGCCATCGAGGACAAGATCCTGGAGGTCAACGCCGGACTGCCGCAGCCTAGAGGACACCATCGTTGCGGAAATGTTTTTGACACGTCCTGCAGGGGGAGCCGAAGTGATTGATATTTCAGAAAGCGCCTCGGCAGTGCCGCTGAGTTCAGCGATGTCCCCCAGACAGACGCAGCTTTTCGCGTTAATGGTGGCCGTGTCGCGCAGCCGGATGGTCCCTGACGGTTCAGCCGCGGAAAAAGCCATGCCGAGGATTTCCGCGGCGACTACCACTGCAATCCATGGTGACGGTCCGGAAAATATGTGGGGTTTACGGATCATTTCCTATGGTTACCGTTTCGCGTTATTGGCGGTCTGCAGCATTTCGTCCGCGCTCTGGATAACCTTGGAGTTGGCCTCATAAGCCCGCTGCGCGATGATCATCTGGATAATTTCGTCAACCACCTGCACGTTGGAGTTTTCCAGAAATCCCTGCGCGATCGTGCCGAATCCGTCCAGGCCGGCCTGGCCCTCAATGGGCGCGCCGGAGGCGGGCGTTTCCAGGAAAAGATTGCGTCCAAGCCGCGCGTCCAGTCCCGCCGGGTTGGCAAAGCGGGTCAGCTGGATGGTGCCCACGACCTGTGGCGCGTTATCTCCGGGAACCCGCACCGATACGTTTCCATCGGTGCTGACGATGATGAGCTCGGCATCCTCAGGAATGTTAATAACTGGGGTCAGTGAGTACCCGTCAGCGGTCATGATGTTGCCTTCCTGGTTCCGTTTAAAGGCGCCATCACGGGTATAGGCGGTTGTGCCGTCCGGCAGTTCAATCTGGAAGAATCCATCCCCTTCAATCATCAGGTCCAGGGGATTGCCGGTCTGGATCGCGGCGCCGGGGGAGAACACTTTAGATATAGCGGAAGGCCTCACGCCATGGCCGATCTGAATGCCCTCAGGGATGGTTGTTCCTGCGGTGGTTTCGCTTCCGGCCGGCTTTATGGTTTCATACATCAGGTCCTGAAAATTTACCCGGCTTTTTTTGAATCCCGTAGTATTCACATTGGCCAGGTTGTTCGCAATGGTATCAATGGTCATCTGCTGTCCCATCATACCTGTCGCGGCCGTGAAAAGAGAGCGGATCATAGGATATTACCTTTCTTATCTCGGCATTGCCACCTGGTCTATCAGTTTCCCAATGGAATCATCAAAGGCCACCACTACTTTCTGGTTTGCCTCGTAAGCGCGCAGGCCGGACATCAACCCCGCAATTTCCTGGCCAAGATTGACATTCGACGCTTCCAGTGCCCCCTGAACCACGCGGGTGCCCGTTGCCGGTTTTACCGTGTTTCCGGCCGCGGCCGTGTCGATGCGGGCAAGGCTTGCCCCCTCCCGGACGAGCCGTTCAGGGTGTTCAAATTCATCAATCCGGAGTTTTCCGGCCGTTTTTCCGTCAACGGTGACCGAACCGTCTTCGGCGATATTAATGTTGCCGCCGCGAACGTCCAGGTATTCCCCTGAAGCCGATAAGACGGCATAACCGTCCGGGGTGGTCAGCCTGCCGGAGGCGTCAATGCTCAAATGGCCGTTTCGGGTCCACCGGATACCGCCGGGCGTCTCGACCGCCAGAAACCCCGGCCCTGAAAGCGCGATATCCAGCGGGTTGGACGTGGTCTGCAGGGGACCCTGAGCGGGATCCGGCCAGGTTTCCACCGGTTTCAGCCCGCCGCCCGGCGCGGATGACCGGCTCCGGAACCAGGCCGCGCTTTTTAAAGTGCCCGAAAAAATGTCATAAAAACCCAGGGAGACCGGAATATGCCGACGGAACCCGGGAGTGGCCACATTGGCGATGTTGTTGGCCAGCACATCCTGCCGGGCCTGCAGGGTTGCCATTCCCGACGCAGCCGCGTACAGTCCTTTCAGCATTACAGGCGCTCCATCGTTTTATTCGCATGCGGTTTCCCGCTTTTTTTCAAGGACCCAGGCCGCTGTTCCCGCGACGGACCCGGCATGTGGGACAGCATGCCGTCGGCGGCGCTGGGCCACACTCAAGGAGGCGGTCCTCATGGGACGTGAAGACCGACGGGGATGGTAGTGCAATTACTGTGCCCGAAGACAGCGGCGCAAAGGTGCGGATAAATCCCGAAAAGATAAGGAACATGGATCAGGATCCGGCAACTATTTCCATCGGGAATGAAAAAACTTCCGGATTCCATCACGGAAAAAACGGCGCCCGGAATATATAATTCATAGGCGAAGGAGGTGAAAGTGACCGGAATTGCTGTGGAGAAAGGATATGCCTCAGGAATATCGTGATGCTGTGGTAGCGCTGTGGGGGGGAGCGCCGGTGGTTGCGGAATGGGTTGCTCAGCAGTTATTGCGGCATGTCGGCTGTGAGGTCAGGCAGCTTTCCCGGGACCAGTCTCCGATAGCCTTTCTTGCGGCGCGCCGCGTGGACCTGCTGGTGGCCATCTCCTCCGCTCACACTCCGGGGGTGGATCGCGTATTCCGCGACGCGCGCCGGGGGTGGCCTCATACGGCTATTGTTCTGCTCACGCCATCACGAAAAAAGCATATACATCGCCTGGCCATCAGGATGGGAGCGGATGATACCTGCCCGCTTCCCTGTTCGCCGGAAGAATTGATTACCCGGTTGCGGCCCTGGATTGAGCGGGCCGCCCTGGCCCATCGTCTGGAGCGGGAGAAAGGCCGTTTCAGGTCCCTGTTTGACCTGAGCCCTGAAGGCCTGGTGGCAGTGCGCCCGGATACGCTGGAGATTGTGGAAGCCAACCAGTCCTTCGCAAAAGCGGTACGGTTTGACGTGGATGCCTTACGTGGAAAGCCCCTGGGAGAACTGACAGCGCGTGAAGACAGGGCGCGTTTTGAACAGTGGCTTCGGTTAAGCCGCATGGTTGGAAGGGGGACGTTAGAAAACCTCTTACTGGATTCCGGCGGAGAACCCAGGCATTACAGCGTGTTGCTGGCCGCTTTCTGTGACAAGGAGGAGCAGTGCCTGTTTCTGCATTTCCGTGATGTTTCTGAACTGCTGTCCATGCGCAGGCGCCGGGAAGAGGCCACCAGGCGCGATCCGGCAACGGGACTCCTGGACCGCCGGGCATTTGAAATTCAGCTGGCCACCGCCCGGGACTTTGTCCTTGAACGGCAGATCTCCCTGACGCTGATGCTTATTGGAATGGACCGGTTCAAGTCGATGGCGGCGCGGGAGGATCTGCCGGATGTGTCCGATGTGCTCCGCAGGATGGGGGGAATTGTTCAGTCGGGTATCCGGACCGGTGCTGGGGATAATGTCTTTCGGTTCGGCGAGCGAACCCTGGCAGTGCTGCTGCAGGGGGTAGGATCCACGGGCGCCCAGGGGATTGCCAGGCGTATTCTGGATGAGTGTATCGCGAAAAGCGAGGGGTTATTTGAACTGAACGCCGGACTGGCAGAGCTGAATGAGGGCATGACCGCGCTGGAGCTGGTGCGCCGGGCCGAAGAAGCGCTGCTTGTAGCGCAGAACACCGGTCCCGGGTGCATATATCCTTAGGCGGCGGTTGCCCTGATACGGCTATATTGCCTACAATGGCGCCGCCTTATTACCTGACAATACGACAACGGATATAACCAATACCTGATTTTCATGCGAACCCTTAACCGTGGACATTACATTCAGCTGGCCCTGCTGAGGGGGTGGGCTGATTTCCGGGCGGAAGCTTCCCGCACGTGGCTTGGCGTGTTATGGTGGATTGCGGATCCGCTCCTGAACATGCTGGTGCTGTATATCGTGTTCGGCATTTTTTTTCAGCGCCGGACGCCGAATTTTGTGCCGTTCCTGCTGATCGGGCTGGTATTCTGGCGGTATTTTAACGTTACTGTGATGAACATGGGGGCGTCTATCCTGAATAACGTGGCCATGATCCGCCAGGTGGCGCTGCCGAAAATTCTGTTCCCAATGATAACAGTGGTGACCTGCACGCTGGAATTTCTGTTTACCCTGCTGCTTCTGGTGGCCGTTCTGGCCCTGTACAGGATTCCCCTGTCCGCGGCGATGCTTTGGTGGCCGGTGGTGTTCGGAGTCCAACTGCTGCTGGTGATGGGCTGCGGGCTGACCCTGGCGGCGTTTACACCCTTTGTGCCCGACCTGAACAAGATGGTAAATCAGCTGATGCGGATTCTGTTCTATATGTCCGGCATTTTTTACGATATCCGGGACCTTCCGGAAATGGCCCGGAAGCTGCTGGTGCTGAATCCCATGGTGGTGCTGATTGACGCGCACCGGGCCTGCCTTATGGAACAGCGCGCGCCGCACTGGAACCAGCTGGCGGTGATTGCCGTGGTTTCGCTGGCAGGCATTCTGTTCGGGCGCGTATGTATCCGTTATTTCAATCCGTTATACGCCAAGAGGATCGCCCGATGAGTGCCGGGGATGGACAGCGCGAAAATGGGACAGGCGTGATTCAGGGCCCCGAACCCGTCGGCGGATCCGGCAGGGAACTGGTGCTTCGTGTACGGAATGTGGGCGTATCGTACTGGATGCGACACAGTTTCATCCGGCGCCGGCGGTTCTGGGCGCTGCGGGATGTGTCATTCGATCTTTACCGGGGGGATTCGCTCGGCGTCATCGGAAAGAACGGGGTGGGGAAGAGTACGCTGTTGCGGCTGCTGGCCGGGGTGATGAGCCCTGACCACGGCGAAATTACCAATTACGGGGTCACCGTGGCCCTGTTAAGCCTGAACCTGGGGTTTGTTCCGTACCTTTCCGGAAGGGAAAACATTATCCTCAGCGGCATGTTCCAGGGCATACCCAAAAAAGAACTGCGGCAGCGCATGGACGCGATTATTCAGTTCGCCGAACTGGAAGAATTTATCGATGAACCCGTGGCGACCTACTCTTCCGGCATGACGGCCCGCCTGGGGTTTTCCATCGCCCTGAATACGCAGCCGGACGTGTTGCTGGTGGATGAAATCCTGGGAGTTGGAGACGCTGATTTTCAGGAAAAATCCAAAGCGATCATGAAAGACCGCATTCGGTCCCAGGACACCACGATCGTATTCGTGTCCCACAACGCCAATCTGATCCGGGAGCTGTGCAACCGGGCGGTCTGGATCGAGGACCGCGTGGTGCAGATCGAAGGCGACACCAACGCTGTCCTGGATGCCTATACCCGATTTCTTAAGACAGGCGAAAAAATAGTAGCCGCGCAACCCTGAGCTTTTTACCGGTTATTACTTTTCCGGAAGCCCAAAGCGAAAATATCGGTTTGCGTTGTTCCAGCAAATATTTCGCACCATGGCGCCGATCCACTGCATTTCGGTTTTCGGGAGTCGGCCGCGCCGGATATCCTCGCCCAGCTTATTGCAGAGAATCCGCCGGAAGTACTCGTGCCGGGGGTAACTGAGAAAGCTTCTGCTGTCGGTGAGCATGCCCACGAACCGGCTCAGCAGGCCGGTCTGCGCGAGGGTTTCCATCTGGTCTTCCATGCCCCGGATCTGGTCGTTGAACCACCATCCGCTGCCGAACTGCATTTTGCCGGGGATAGAACCATCCTGAAAATTTCCGGTCATGGTGGCGATGACCATATTCGCCGCGGGATTGATGGTATAAAGCACGGTTCGGGCCAGCTGGTCGGTGGAGGCCACTTTATCCAGCAGCCGCGCGAGCGCTTTGGCGAAAGGCGCATCGCCCACGGAGTCATAACCGGTGTCCGGTCCCAGCAGGCGGAACATTCTGGAATTCGTGTTTCGGATAGGGCCGATATGCAGCTGCTGGGCCCAGTCCATGGCGTGGTTCATGCGCAGCAGTTCAGCCAGCATAAAGCTGCGGAAACGAATGCAGGCGTCCGGAGATACAGGATTTCCGGACCGCGCCTGTTTAAAGATCGCTTCAGCCTCCGCTTCGGAACAATCCTCCGCGTAAGGCACCTCAATGCCGTGATCCGCGATGCGGCATCCCCGCTCATGGAAAAACCGCTGCCGCCGCCGCAGGGCTTCCAGGTAGTCGGCCAGGGTCGGACAGCTCATTTCCGCGGTCGCTTCAAGCTGTTCCACGTAAGCCCGGAAGCGTTCAGGATCCTCAACCGCCATGGCCCGGTCGGGACGCCAGGTAGGCAGCACTTTTATGGGAAATGACGGGTCTTCGGCTATTTTCCGGTGGGATTCCAGGTCATCCACCGGGTCGTCCGTGGTACACACGAGGGCGACGTTCATGGCGGACATAATGCCCCGGGCCGTGAACTCCGGTTGGGATAACAGTTCGTTTCCCCGCTTCCATACGTAATCTGCGGATTCCGGATCGAACAGCCGGTCACTGATCCCAAATACCCTTGCAAGCTCCAGATGGGTCCAATGATACAGCGGATTTCCCATCAGCCACGGGACGGTTTCCGCCCATTTATCAAACTTCTCCCGGTCTGTTGCATCACCGGTACAGTACCGTTCCTCGACGCCGTTGGCGCGCATGGCCCGCCATTTGTAATGGTCTCCCGCCAGCCAGATTTCCGTCATGTTTCGGAACTGGTGATTATTGGCGATCTGGGCAGGAGGAAGGTGGCAGTGATAATCAATGATAGGCAGATCCCGGGCGTAGGTGTGGTACAGCAGTTGCGCCTCTTCGGAATCCAGCAGGAAATCTTCCTTAATAAAGATGCCGTCCATGCTCATTCACGCGCTCCGTTTCTGATGCAAGCGCCCTTTCCCGAAAGGTCCCGGTCAAAGGGCGCCGCATATTAACCAGATTTATGTCAGGCCAGTCCGAGAACCTGCCTCATCCGCCCGGCTACGTCTTTCAGATGATCCAGCCCGCCGCCGTTTACTTCAGCTGTGGCCCAGCCTTCATACGCGATGGCAGCCAGCTCTTTCTGCACAGCCGTCCAGTTGGCGCTGCCTTCGCCGATCGGCACGTCAAACCCCTTCCACAGGCCTTCGTTTTCCATTTTCTGCCGGCTGTAATCCTTGATGTGGATTTTTTGGATCCGTTTTCCCAGCGCGCGGATCCAGTGTTCAGACCAGCCGTACCGCAGCACGTTGCCGCAGTCAAAGTAGGCCGCCACCCGGGGGCTTCCCACTTCGTCAATGAAGCGGGCCATCTCCAGAGGACTGACCAGGAAATTGTTCCATACATTCTCCACCAGCATCCACACATCGGCTTTTTCAAACAGGGGCGCGACATCCCGGTAGACCGACAGGGCCTTTTCATACAGCGCGTCGTAGTAAACATCATCGCTGACCTGTCCCGGAGCAACCAGCACGGAAGTGGCGCCCACGGCTTTCGCGTAATCCAGGCTTTCAGGGATGTTGTCGAGGGACCAGCCGTGAATGACGCCGTGCGGGACAATGCCCGTGTTAGCTGCCGCCTTGCGCACGGACTCGGGATCCCCATCTTTCAGGGACAGCTCCACGCCATCGAAACCCGCCTGTTTCAGCACGTCGAATTTTTCTTCAAGGGTTTTTCCCGCGCGGATCATGCCGGATACGACTGCCAGTTTGATGCGTCCTTTTAGAGACGTGATTTCCTGGGCGGAAGCGACACGTACTCCAGCAAATCCCGCAGCCGCAGCCGCGGCGCCGGCAGCAAGTAAAAAATTTCTGCGGTTCATAAGCGGAATTCTCCTGTTTTCAGTTAGATGTACTGGCCTTTACCGGGTACCGGAACTGGCCGGATCGGCACCCGCCCCGCTTTCAGGTCGTCCAGAGACGGAAACAGCGCGACTTCCGATTCCAGCACCTGCTGATAGGTTACCACCTGTCCGCTGTAGGCGGCCGCGCGTCCCATGATGGCCATGATGTTGCTATCAATCATGTACTGGCTGTTGTCAATATGCTGGCCGGCACGGATGGCGGCGAAAAGGGCGTCCAGTTCGTTCTGGTACATGTCGTCCGGCTCAGGGGAATCCCACTTCCAGGTTACGTTGCCCTGGCGGTCCTGGATGATGTGCTCCTGGACCCGGGCTACGCCCGTGGTGCCGTAGGCGTTATCGTAGACCGCTGTGGTCGCGTTTTCCCACTGGCGGCAGGAGCTGAACCCCTTTACGCCATTCTCCCATTCGAACACGGTGTTGAAGTGGTCGTAGATATTCCCGTATTTTTCGTCCGTTCGGACGGTGCGTCCCCCGCTGGCCCAGGCTTTTACGGGAGGTTTGTTGCCCATGATCCACAGCATTTTGTCGAGGCTGTGGATATGCTGTTCCGTGATGTGGTCGCCGGACAGCCAGTCGAAGTACAGCCAGTTGCGCAACTGATAGTCCAGTTCGCTCCATTCCGGTTTACGCCCCTTGTGCCACAGCCCGCTGGTGTTGTACACGCATTCCACCGCGGTGATTTCACCGACAGCGCCTTCATGGATCCGGCGCAGGATTTCCTGTTTTTTCTTTTCATACCGGTAACAGAGCCCGGAAACCAGATTGGCTTTTTTCTCTTTCATGATCCGGCAGGCTTCGAGGACAGTCCGAATGCCGGGGCCGTCCACGGCAACCGGTTTTTCGCAGAAACAGTGCTTGCCCGCTTCCGCCACCGCTGTCAGATGCAGCGGACGGAATCCGGGAGGCGTGGCCAGGATAACGACATCACAGCTTTCTATGACGCCTTTATAAGCGTCCAGCCCCGTGAAAATCCGGCTGTCTTCCACGTTTACCCGGTCTGCCACTTTGCGTTCTTTTCGGATATTTTTCAGGCATTCCCGGGCCATGTCTTCGAACGCGTCGCCCAGGGCCCAGCATACGGTTCCTTCATCCGCAAGCAGCGCGTTGCGCAGGGCGCCGGTACCGCGTCCGCCGCAGCCGATCAAACCTACTTTCAGCGGCGCGGCTGACTCCTGGGCTGTGGCGCCGTGAACAGAACTCAGGGCGGCAGCGGCAGCCACACCGCTCACCTGCAGAAATGTACGGCGGTCTACAGTTCGGTCGATATGCTGTTTTGTCATGGGGTTCTCCTTTATCGTCCGGAAGGTGCTTTTTCCGGCGGGGTAATGGTTACTTTGGCCAGATAAATAGAAGTTTTCCCCTCGTGGGATGAATAATAGCTGATCCACAATACCCCGTCCCATTCCACCACTCCCGCGTAACTGCAGTCACCGCCGGAGGGCAGCGTGAGCCATGGGGAAAATTTTCCGGTTTCAAGGCTGACCTCTCCCACGACGGTGCGGGTTGGATCATACAGCCGAACTACCCCAACAAGCCGCCCATCCCTGAGGCGCGTCAGAGCCGGCCCCCCAATTTTCATTCCCAGCGGTTTCCAGGTCCACTCCGTGTAGGGCGGCCGCGAGGTTCCCAGCAGTCCCTGGCACTCCTGGGCATCCTGGCGCTGAAGGCAATACAGCGTGCCGTCCGGATTAAATTCCAGCGCGGATTCTGTCATCCTGACACCTGTTTGCACCGGCTGGATTTCGGTTACTTTTTTCAGGTTCAATCCATTGTTGCCGCAGTACAGGCGAAGAGGAGCTGATGCGCCCAGTGAGGTACCGTACCCCATTCCCCAGGCGTCCGTGCCGAACCACGTCAGTTTCCAGATCCAGTAATTGGGATCTCCGACCGGTGTGGCGTCAGTCCACTGCATGCCGTCCGGTGAGGTCCATACGAAAGTCTGGTGGGTTTCCTTGACTCCCGCGGTTTCAGGAGGATTGTGCCACGCGGCGGCGGAGATCAGCACCAGCTGCCCTTCCGGTGAAACCGACAGGTTGGGATCTCGAAGGTCTGCCGCGTCGTACTGAATCTTTGCCGCGCTTTCCCAGGTCTTGCCGTCCTGGGATACAAGAATACGAATTACCCCGTCCGGTGAGACGTGCTTAGATCCTTCCCTGAACGCGCAGAACCACTTGTCCTGAAAGCGGACCAGCGACGTAAAAGCGTTGTGCGGCGCCTGATCCCATATCTTTTCGCATGAAACCAGCTCCGCTCCCCTGGCGTTTGGATCCGGCAGCAGGGCTGCCACCAGCAGAAACGACGTTGCTATTACAGACAGGCGCATATCGTTCCTCCATGCATCGGGTAGACCTCAAGTATAGTCCTCGACCTACCCGGCGGGTCAACGCATCCCGATGCGTTAATTGGAAGAGCCGGTACCAGGCTCAAACCGCATGACAAATTTGAAAGATCCTTCCGCCGACAAGGGACGCGTGACAGTCAACCGGGTCAGGATTTCTTTTTTGTTATTCTCGCGGCATGCTTCCGTCAATTCTTCTTTGCGGAAAACGCCTTCGTCCACAGTGATAACCAGGCTGCCTTCGGGGGATTGGATGCGGGCAGTGGCGTTTTCGACCGTAGCCGGCAACCAGGTCACCAGGGCTTCCTCCACTTCATGCGAACCCTCCTCGAAAATGAAGCGGTCTTCCAGCAGCACCGCGTCGGACGTAATTTCAATCTCCCGGACAGCCGATCTCAGCGGCGCGTAATCCCAGGCCCTGGAAAAATCAATCCGGATCCGTTTTTCACCGATCTGTTCCAGGGTTCCCGAAAACTGAGGTCCCGTGGACTGCAGGCGCCCATTGATTCTTGGCACGCTGTGCCCGTAGGACGACGCGAAGACATTTTCATAACGTTTCGCGCTGAAGTACTCCCGGGAATATCTTCCCGCGCCGGGATCGCACAGGTATATGTGTTTTCCTGCGCGGACGATGAAACTGCCGACGTCATTATGGTTATGGGGTTCCGCGTTATGGCCGGCCTTGGCGGCCAGGACCGTATCGAATGTGCCGAGTTTCCCGGTGATCCGCGCTACGCCGGATTCGGGCAGGATGAGATCGGTAACTTCCGGCAGAGGCAATGTTTTTCCGTCCCACCAGAGCGCATTCCGCAGGGTGGTAACAATACGCCAGCTTGTGCTCTGATCGGTAAGGGCCAGCAGGGAGTTTTCGCCGGTGCGTTCGGCCAGGCGCGCCGCCAGAAAAGGCATTACAGACGCGTTGGGACTGCTGTCTGAAAAACTCGCGAACAGACCCGGCCCCAGCACTACACTGAAGGGATACCTGGCGATATCCTTCAGTTTCGGATGGGCCAGCAGATCAAGCCGGCCGCCCGTGCGTTCCCGAAGCATTTCGGCGAATGCCACGTAATGGTACAGCCCGTAGTTCCAATAACCGATACCTTCCAGGCAGACGCCATCCGGCTCGAAGGCGTTTTTGATAAAACGGTCCAGCTGCGTGACAACCATCGCGAGCGCTTTAGCCAGGCGTTCCGGGTCCTGTTCCAGGATCAGAAACTGTTCCCCGATGGATCCCGCGCAGACGCCTGTCCAGTTATTGCGCCCGGACTTCCATGAGTACTGTTCGCCGAATTCCAGATAAGGATCCAGTATGCGATCCCTTACCTCCTCTCGAATACGGCCGCGGATTTCCTCTGGAAGCCGGGCTCCCAGCAGCAACAGCACGTGAGCCAGTTCCGCTCCGGTTTCCGCCGCGAAAAGGTCAATATACTGCTCCCCCCGTTCATGGGCCGGCAGCACCCAGGTGGTTTCTTCGCAGATATTCCAGATCAGGTCACAGATCCGGGGAATGCGGCTGTCGTCCCGGTCCAGCCAGGCAGCCAGCGTTTCCCGGGTAAGCAGCTCCCTCTTCTCGTAGTAAGGCTCCTGGTAGGGCTCCCGCGCGCCGGTTCTGGCGTATTCCCGGTACAGGGTGTACGTGGTCAGCGGGATGTCATTGCGTTCGCGCGCGTCCCGGGCCCACTTAAGGATTTTCTGGACATGGGGTCGGGCCAGGAGATCCTCCGGCTGAATGGCCGAAATTTCCGGAATCAGCGGCCCTGTCGGCTCGAACTGAAGTGCCTCGCTGATTTCGGATTCCTGTGTGCCGGACATCGCCGTTTGTTCCGACGCGTGCACGCACCCGGAAAGTGTGGCGGCCAATCCCCATATAACGGTTGCGAGTGAGTATTTGTTCACAGACGGTCCTCCCCACGGTTTCAGGCAGAGCCTACGGCTGCCGATTTTTAAGCAGCAGGTCCCGCAGTGCTATCAGGTTGTCAGCGTTCAACAGGTCTACCCCCACATCATACAGCATAGGCCACAGTATCCACGGACGGGGAAGTCTCCAGAATCGGATCAATGCCCCCCGGTCGTGGGCTTTCCTGACCAAATCCTGAAGTAAAAGCCGCTCATTCTCCGGCATATCCCCTTTTCCGGTCCAGGTAAACAGGCTGCTCCATCCGGCGCTGACCAGCGGCGTCCGGTTTGGGTTCAGGTCGGTATCCAGATCGGATGGACTGCCGTCTATGGCGGCCAGCCGTTCCGCGCGCTGAAACAGGGCGTCCCGGGGCGTTCTTCCCGAAAGGATCACCGTGACCGCTCCGGAGCGGGTTTCCGTGTCCGTGAATACCGTAAGCATTTCCCGATACTGCTCCAGCAGAGTCAGCAGCGCGTTCATGGTTTCTTCATTGTTGCTTTTTAGGTCGATTAGCAGGATGAACCGTCCGTTGTAACCTGGATAAACGCTGCCCCCATACTGGCGGACCCGATCCCGAAGCGGGGCGAGATACATGGATTCCAGCGTATTGTCCGGTTGGCATTGATCAGCGTCGTGGGCTACCAGCAGCGCGCCGTTGATCAGGTGTATGTCTGCCTCCACGCTGCAGAATCCCATATCCAGCGCGTCAAACAGGGGCCGCCTCCGGGTGTAGTCGTTATGGGAGTGGGCGCGGGGGAGGACAGACAGGTCGGTGTCGGTGTTTGCGATAATTTTGCCCTCGGATGCTGGATCGTTGGCAGCTGTAGCTGGATTGTCCGCGGAATCCGCGCTTGCGGCGATTAGAATGAGTCCAAGCAGGAGTAAAATATCGAACAGCCGCCCCATCCGCATATCAGGCTCCTTTTTTGTCGGTAATTGTTGTCCAGCTTTGGACTACGGCAGGGAACAGGTTGGTTTCCAGAGCATACGCGGCTATTGATACTGCGCGGCAAGGTCCCGGTCCAGAATCCTGTAATTTCGCCGGTATACTTCCTGCAGGGCCTGTTCAACCGGCTTGTTCCGCGAAATTTCCTGGAGGAGCTGCGCCATGCGTCCCCGGCCGAAGCGGTTCCAGAGCATTTCCACCGCGGCACGGGCATGCAGGTAGGCCAGCGCGGAGTCTTCCGGAGACAGCGTGTTGATATTGACGGATTCCAGCTCCCGCAGGGATGGTACGTTCTGCGCCTGGAAAAGTTGGCGTAACCGCGCTTCGTCCTGGGATGTGGTTGGGCGGGACAGGAATTCGGCCAGTCCTTCATTGACCCACCAGGGAACGCCGGGACCTCCCGCCTGGCGCACAACCACGTGCACGTATTCGTGGGTCAGGCGCCGGCGCAGTTCCGGTTCAGGAATCCACTGGCCGTTGTCCAGGGTAAGCGGCGCGCGGATTTTACCGTCATACACCGCCCCGACATGGCTTTGCTGCAGGGTGGCCTCAGAAAACTGTCCCGCATAGTAAAAAATCGCGTGGATGGGTGGCGGGGGGAAGACTCCGCCCAGCTCCCGGCCGATTTCCACGTATGCCCTGTCCAGGATCTGGATCACTGTCCCGCGCACCTCGGCCGGAACGTCCGGCGGATAGGTTACCTGGAAATGTCTGGAACGCCACCGGTCAAATCCTGTTTCCACGGATTCTTCGCGGAAAGCTTTCTCATAACGTTCCGCCAGGGCGGTGCGTCCCGGATCCACTTTCAGGACATATTCCCACTGGGCCCGCGCGGAAGACAGGTCGTTGTCCCGGTAATAGGCTTCCCCCAGCAGCTCATGCGCGTCCGGGTCCCCGGGTTTGATCGTTATGGCCTGTTCCAGGTGTCGGATTGCCGCGTCCACGTCATTGAGCCGAAGATAATAGGCTCCCAGCTGTACCCGGGGCGACGGGTTGTCCGGTTCCACGCCCGTGGCGTTTTCCAGCAGCCTGACGGCAGATTTCAGATCGCCGCTGCGGGCAAACTGGTCCGCCCGGGCCTGGTAGGCGTTGCAGAGGTTGCGGCGAATAATCGGACTGTTTGGTTCCCTGTCGTAAGCCTGTTCGAAAAGGTCAATGGCCCGAACGTAATCCCCCTGATTATAGGCATCTGCGCCTGCGTTATTGATGTCCACGGTTTTCAGGCCGCCCGGCGCGGCAACGGCCACGCTGGATACCAAAGCCAGACAGCCTCCAAGCAGGATATACGCCAGACGCATCATGCTCCCCGTACCGCCGTGGCTTCGATTTCCACCTTGATGTCGAGCGGGAGCCTGCCCGCCTGGACACAGGTGCGCGCGGGATAATTGTTGGGGAAATATTCCCTGTATACCCTGTTAAACCGTTCAAAATCATCCATGGATGCCAGGTACACGGTCACGCGTACTACCTGATCCAGCGAAGAACCGGCATCTTCGAGGACAGCTTTGAGGTTTTCCAGGGTCTGGCGGGTTTCCTCTTCGATGGATCCCCGCACCGGTCCGGATCCGTCCGGTTTCAGAGGCGCCTGTCCGGATACGAAAAGAAAAGGTCCTGCCGCTACCGCGTGGGAATACGGTCCTGCCGCGGGAGCGCCGTGAGCGGAAAAAATGCATTCTTTTTTCAGGTTTTCCATATTCGTGTACTGCCTTACCGGTTAATGCCTGTGCCGTATTATGCCATGCCGACCGGCACAAAATCGCCAATCTTCAAACGTTACCGGGGCGCATCAGGAAAACAGCGTAGCAGGAAAATCCGAAGCAGCACGTCGGCTGTTTTACATGGAAGGCATATCCCGTCGCAGGTTATTCTGGGAGGTTTTCGGTTTATTTTCAGCCTGTCTGCGTTGCTCCTCAAGAGCCTGCTCGGCCAGTTTGCGCCGGGCATCCATTTCCGCCCGCGCGGCAGCCGCGGCCACGCTGCGGTCCTGGGGGGATGGATCTGCCGGTGCCAGTGCCGCCCTGCGCACCTGCTGCATTTTGGCAATGGTGGCTTCGGGAGTCCGCTCAGGGCTGACGTCTATGGATACTTCACCTCCCGTAGCGTACATTTTTCCATCCGGACCCCGCACATAAGTGAACTGGGCGCCGCCCCGCACGTACGCGCCCCCGGCCGCAAGGTGCGCCTGTTCATGCTGGCGAACCCTTCGATCCATCTCCCGCAGGCGTGCTATTTCACGCTGTTCCTCCGGGGAAAGAGTGTCCGATTTACCAGGAACCGCCCTTTGGGCTTCTGCCTTAACGCCGCGTTCTCGTAAACCAAAGGTTCCGGAAACCTTATCTGTATCCGGGCCGTACCGGTCTGCCCGGACCTGAGCAATGGCAGATACATCCTGCAACACGGTTTCCTGACCCCTTTTTATCCCAATTATACCATTTCAGCGATTTCAGACTGCGGAAAGTAAACCTTACTGAACATAATTTCTGATAACTGATTTACAAACGGCAGCGAAATATTTATAATCGGGAACAAAGGAGATGCTGCCATGAAGAAAAAGGTCATTCTCGCGGTAATCGTGATCCTGCTGGCTGGACTGGTTTTTCCCCTGTATAACCTGATGGTTCCGCTGGCGCCAACCGCTTTGGCCAAGGTAAAAACAGGCGATTCCGTGACGGACCGGGCGTTGGCTGTGCTGGAACAGAAATGCGCGATCTGCCACACGCGGACGGATGTTACGCTACCCTTCTATGCCATGCTGCCCATCGCCAAACAGTTAACCCGTTATGATATTCAGGTCGGAACCCGCCATGTCAGCTTTTCCCGGGAATTTATGCCCGAAGAGGCTGATATGCCTGTCAGTGAAGCGACGCTGGCGAAGGTGGAATACGTGGTGGCGGACGGCAGCATGCCTCCCATGCGTTACCTGATCATGCACTGGAACCATTTTCTTACCGCCGAAGACAAGGAGGCGCTGCTGGCATGGACCCGGAAAACCCGGGCGGAAAAGCACGCTTCTGCCGGGCTGCCGGAAAACCTGAAGTCAGAGGTGCTGCGCCCGCTGCCGGACAGCCTTCCCGTGGATCCGGCCAAGGCCGCCCTGGGGGATAAGCTTTTCCATGACACCAGGCTGTCCAAGGATA
This sequence comes from Candidatus Hydrogenedentota bacterium, assembly GCA_029776995.1. Classification (GTDB taxonomy): domain Bacteria; phylum Hydrogenedentota; class Hydrogenedentia; order Hydrogenedentales; family CAITNO01; genus JAGPFE01. The sequence continues at coordinate 12,159 of JAKOTZ010000146.1, read as the reverse complement.
ATACGGTGTCCTGCGCTTCCTGCCATGATCTGGCCAAAGGAGGTACGGACCAGTCCCAGTTTGCCACCGGCGTGGGCGGCCAGAAAGGAGACATAAATTCTCCAACCGTATTTAACGCAGCATTCAACTTCAAGCAGTTCTGGGATGGGCGGGCTGCCGATCTGCAGGAACAGGCTGATGGTCCGGTGAACAATCCGATCGAGATGGCTTCCAACTGGCAGGAGGTTACGGAAAAACTGAACCAGGACCAGGAATTCACGCAGGCATTTCTCGCCGCTTATCCGGACGGGTACAACAAAAACAATTTCACCCATGCCATTGCCGAGTTTGAAAAGACCCTTCTGACGCCTTCCGCTTATGACCGTTTTCTGAAGGGGGATCAGAATGCCCTGACCGATGCCCAGAAGCGCGGACTGCTGGCGTTCAAACAGGCGGGGTGCGCAAACTGCCACTGCGGTGAGGCCCTGGGAGGAAGGTCTTTTGAAATTATAGGGCTGCGGGGGGATTACTACGCCGAACGGGGGAAAGGCACGTCAAAACCGGACTACGGCCGTTTCAATGTAACCAACCGGGAAGAGGACCGCTACCGCCTGAAAGTGCCTGTCCTGCGGAATGTGGCGCTGACCTTTCCTTATTTCCACGACGGTACGGTGAATGACCTCGAGAAAGCCGTGGATATCATGTCCCGCCTGCAGACAGCCAAACCGCTTTCGCCGTCTCAGGTGAAAGATGTGGTTGAATTCCTGAAAGCCCTCACGGGAGAATTCCGCGGCCAGACGCTTCAGTGAACTGGCCGATCTGTTCTGAAAAAACTGCCGCATACGGATGGTGTGCGGCAGTTTTTTCCGTTATTCAGAGCCCCAGCGGTATCTTTTTCCCGATTTCGGGGCGGGTTCCGGCAGGCAAAGAAATTGCAAAAGTGAGTGCGGAGCATTGCCCGTGATTGGACCTCTGGACAGATACGATGTGCCCGCTATCCTGCAGGCGGGGATGAAAACGGCCTATCTCAACCAGCGGCTGCTGGCAAACAATATTGCCAATGCGGACACGCCCAATTTCAGGCCAACAGAGCTGAAATTCCAGGAGACACTGCTGGCTCACCTGCAGGGAAGCGGAATCGTCAGCCTGCGAAAGACCCACCCGCGCCATATGGAATTCACTTCATTTCGCCCCCAGCTGATCTCCAAATCAAGAATCGCCAAAAACGACCAAAATAATGTAGATCTGGACGAACAGCTTGTAAAAATGGCAGAAAATGCTTCCAGATTTGGAATGTACACCCGGCTGATGTCCAAACGGTTTTCCGAAACGGTTGAAATGTTACGGCAACTGAACAGATAAGGCTTTTTAAATTAAAAAGAAAGGTTTTTATCTTTTTATGCCCATTTCGTTTAATGTTCAGTCACCCAGAGATATTGCGGTTGAAGGGTTGCGGGCTCAGCGGGCCCGCATGACTTTGATTGCGAATAACCTGGCCAACATCAGCACGACCCGTACGCCCGACGGCACGGCGTTCAGGCGGAAACTGGTGTTACTGCGCGGTTTTGAGTCACGAAAAGGTGGGGCTGAAGATCGGTTGGGGGTGCAGGTGAAGTCGGTGGTATCCGATCCCAGTCCGTTCAAGCGGGTTTACGAGCCCGGCCATCCGGATGCGGATAAAGATGGTTATGTATCATACCCTAATATTGACGTGGCCGTGGAAATGATCGATCTGATTGCCGCCCAGCGGGCTTACGAAGCAAATCTTGCCGTGATTGCAACGGAATCCAGAATTCGACAGCAGGCACTGGATTTGCTACAACAATAGTGATCGGGTTGTAAAACCGGGCGCAGATATGGTAAAGATGTACTGAATACGGAGCATACCGGAGAACGGATAAATGGTGGATCCGCTGAAAATACAGGCCATCCAGACGGGGATCGAGCAGATTTCTCCGGTTATGCCTCGTCCCGCGCAGCCTGCCCGGGCGCCCGAGGGGAAATCGTTCCGGGAAGTGCTTACCGGGGCGATCTCCGAAGTGGAGCGGTTGCGCCAGGAAGCGGATCAGACGGTTCGACAGGTGGTTTCGGGGGAAATCAAAGACGTGTCTGAAGCCATGATGGCGATGCAGAAGGCCAATATAGCCTTTCAGACCCTGATGACTGTCCGCAACAAAGTCATGACCGCCTACGAAGAAATTATGCGCATGCAGGTCTAATGCGGGTGGCGGTAGTCTTTTTATCTAAGAAAATTTTTAAAAAGACAATTGATTATTTTGCCGCGATGCGTTAAAATACAATATGTTGTGGAAGGATCCATCGGCTTTTCGCAATATATAGTGGTTAGGCTACAGCGAAACCCGGGATCCCCAGACATAGCCCGGTAAACCGGTCCGGAAACGGGAAATTCCACCGGATAGGAATGCCGAGGTAAGGAAAGGCGCGCGTCGTGGAATTCATGCGGCAGTTGTGGCAGGGTATCCGCCAGGCATGGGGACAGTTGTCGCTTACGGCCCGGGTAAACATTGCGCTGGCCACACTGGCTGTGGTCGGTTTGATCGGGCTGAGCGTTTACTTTGGAGCCCGCCCCCAGTATGTTACCCTGGTTTCCGACGTAGAGCCCGCCAATCTGACAAAAATAACGGATGCCCTGTCAGCCGAAGGAATTACCTACCGGCTGGAACAGAACAATACCGTCGTTCAGGTGCCCGTACCTCAACGCAGCCGCGCTCAGCTGGTGCTGGCCGAGAAAGATTTACCAGTCGGCAGGTGTGTCCTGCCGGGATTTGAACTGTTCGCCCAGACCGAGCTGATGACCAACCAGTGGCTTCAGGACGTGAAGTTTATGCGCGCCCTGCAGGGCGAAATACAGCGCCAGCTGAATGCCTTTGATTTCATCGAAGATTCCTATGTGCTGATCCGCGAGGCGAGGGAAGAATTTTTCGCGGCGGACCAGAAGCCTTTGGAGGCTGCCGTTACCCTCAAGACAACGCGTCCGCTGACCAAAAGGGAAGTCAAAGCGATTGTCAGCATTGTTGACCATGCGGGCGGTCCTAACCTCCATCCCGGAAATATTACGGTGACCACCACCCGAGGCGAAGTGCTGTATCTGCCTCCTGAAAACACGTACGCCGCGCTTGCGTCCAGTAAACTCGAATATATTGCGGAACTCGAAAAACAGCGGGAGACTAAACTCCGGGACAAACTTAAAGAAATGGGGGTGCGCGGCACGGTAAGCGTGAGCGCGGTGGTTGATTTTGACCAGAAAGATGTTACGGATGACCAGATATCCGAGGGCGCGGAGCTGAGCACGTACACCACGGAAACGTCTTCTTCAGGAGGCGACGTATTGCCTCAAGGCACGCCTGGCGCGACGGCCAATCTGCCGGAATCCGCCATGGCGGCCGGCGGCACGTCGAGCAGCGAAAAAACAAGCGAGGAAATCATTAACTATGAACCGTCCCGGAAAACGACCCGTACCAGGACGGATCCGGGCGACGTGGTAAAATACATAGTGACCCTGGTGGTGGAAGGTGAATATAAGGATACAACTGCCGCGGACGGATCCACTGCGCGTGAGTACGCCGGGCTGAGTGAGACCCGCAAGCAGCTGTTCATTGATCTGGCTAAAGCGGCGGTGGGAGAAGGCCGTTCGCCGACGGAAGTGCAACTGTACGATCAGCCTTTTGACATCGAAGGGCTGACGCCGGAAGGTACAGGTGTGTCGGTGTCTTCGGGTATCAGTGAAACGCTGGGCGCCTGGGCATGGCCGGCGCTGCAGATTCTGCTGATTATCGGCGCGTTTATGCTGGTCCACCGCGCGCTCGCAAGGGCGGTGTATGTGGCCAAACCGGTGGAAGAAGAAGAAGAACTGCCCGTGGAGATTCCGGAAGCCACACGGGAAGACCTGCGCCGCCAGGAGGTGGAACAGGAGATCATCCGGCTTTCGCAGGAACAGCCTGACGTGGTTGCCGCGCTGATCCGGAACTGGCTGGCGGAAGAGGAAGAGTGACAGGCGTATACTGAAGTACATCCAAGAGGGAAACAATGACCCCTGCGCGTGGTGATAACAGAAAAGACGATAATGAAATGTCCGGCCGGCGCAAGGCCGCCATTCTGATCGCCGCGCTGGGACCGGAACGGGCGGGCAAAGTGCTGGCTGCCCTGCGCGATGAGGAGGTTGACCAGATCACGCTGGATCTTTCCACGCTGGGAACCGTCGACAATGAAACCCGCTCTATGATTCTGGATGAATTCCACGCCATGGCGGTGGCTAAACGGTTTGTGACCCAGGGGGGAATTGAGTACGCCAAGGAACTGCTGGAAAAGAGTTTTGGCCCTGAAAAGGCGTTTGAAGTACTGAACCGCCTCCAGAGCAGCCTCCAGGAAGTGCCGTTTCAGTTTCTTAAAAAAGCCGACCCCGCTCAAATTTCCAGTTTTATTCAGGAGGAACACCCCCAGACGATCGCGCTGATTCTGGCGCATCTGGATCCCCAGGTTTCCGCGGTCGTGCTCTCCGCGCTGCCCCAGGAAATCCAGTGTGACGTAATCACCCGGATAGCCATGATGGACCGGACAGCTCCGGAGATTGTCCGGGAGGTGGAACGGGTGCTGGAACGCAAGATGGCGGCGGTGTTCAGCCAGGGCTTTACCTTTGCGGGCGGCGTGAAAGAAGTGGCGGAAATCCTGAACCGGGTGGAACGGGCCACCGAGAAGACGATCATGGCGGCCCTTGAAGAAAAGAACCCCGAGCTGGCGGACGAAATCTCCCGGCTGATGTTTACCTTTGACGACATCGTGTACGTGGACGACAGCGGAATCCAGAAAGCGCTGCGTGAAATCGAGAGCAAAGACCTTGCCCTGGCGCTCAAGACCGCGAACGAGGAAGTGTCCCAGAAAATTTTCAAGAATATGTCCGAGCGGGCGCGCGCCATGATCCGGGAAGAAATCGAGTTCATGGGTCCGGTCCGCCTGAAAAACGTGGAAGAGGCCCAGCAGAAGATAGTTGCTGTGATCCGCCGCCTGGAAGAGGCGGGAGAACTGGTGATTTCAGGCAGAGGCGGCGGCGAAGGAGGCGAAGTGCTGGTGTAGCTAAGCGCGCAGCCGTCAGGATAAAACGTTATGGCCGCATCAAAAGGGTCACGGATATATAAACGCCATCAGTCTGCCTGGCGGTCACTGGTGCCGGTTACGCGGGAATCGCTGCCTGACCTCGAGGAATCTCGCCCCATCTGCCCGGAGGATAGCCCGATCGAAGATGCTCCCGTTCCTTCCATTGACGTGGAGGCGTTGCGCCAGCAGGTGCTGGACGAGGCAGGTCGGGAAGCAGAGCAGATTTACGCCCAGGCCCGAGAGTCTGGCTACCGGGATGGGCTTCGGGAAGGCAGGGAGGAATTTTCCGTCAGGGTTCAAGGGGTGGTTGAAACCTTTGAGCGCGTAGCGGAAGAGCTCCGGCTCAAGCGGGAGGCTTTTCTGGACAGCCTGGAGCCGCAGGTTCTCGCGCTGGCGAAACTGATCGCGCAGCGGGTCATAGAACGGGAGATTGCCCTGGACGATCGTATGATCACCCGAACGGTCCGGCGCGCACTGGCCGAGGTGACGGACCGCCAGAAAATACAGGTTACGGTGCATCCCGAAGATCTGGCCGTGCTGCGGGAATTCGTGCCGGAACTTCGGCTGGAATTTCCGGGAATTGAAACACTGGAAATTAAGACCAGTGATCAGGTGGGACGGGGCGGGTGCGTGGTCGAGTCCGAGCTGATGCGGGTGGATGCCCGGATAGAGACCCTTTTGTCCAGAGTGCTGGAGGCACTGTCTGAATGAGTTACGCCCCCGGATTTCTGGAAAAATGGCAGGCGCGTCTGGAAGGGGTACGTCCGGTTTATCCGGAAGGCAAGATTGTTGAGGTGACCGGGCTGAGTATTCAGGCTACGGGACCGTCTGCCCGGATTGGCGAACTGTGCGCGGCCTGTCCCGAAGGTGGAGCCCCGGTCATGCTGGAGGTGGTGGGATTTCGAAACGACCGCCTGCTGCTGATGCCTCTGGGCGCCATGGATGGGCTGTCTCCCGGAACGCCGCTTCGAGTAACCGGAGCTTTTCGGACCGTTGACGTGGGACCGGGGCTGATTGGCCGGGTGCTGGGCAGCCTGGGGCAGCCGATAGACAACGGTCCGCCGATTGCCGCCGTTGAACGCGCTTCGCTGATAAAACCGCCGCCTCCGCCCATGGCGCGGGCGCGGATCACGGAGCCTTTCGTGACCGGCATTCGCGCGATCGATGGATGCATCACCTGCGGCAAGGGCCAGCGGGTAGGCATCATGGCGGGCAGCGGAATCGGAAAAAGTAAACTGATTGGCATGATGGCGCGCAATACGCGTGCGGACGTGAACGTCATTGCGCTGATCGGTGAACGCGGCCGCGAAGTGCGGGAATTTTTAGAGAATGATCTGGGGGAGGAAGGACTCCGTCGGTCGGTAGTGGTGGTTGCCACATCGGATGAGCCTCCACTGCTTCGGATCAGCGGCGCGTATGTCGCGACGGCGGTGGCGGAGTGGTTCCGGGACCAGGGCATGGACGTGCTGCTGCTGATGGATTCGGTCACCCGGTTTGCGATGGCCCAGCGGGAAGTCGGCCTTGCGGTCGGTGAGCCCCCGGCTACCCGGGGGTATCCGCCCAGTGTTTTCGCGCTGCTGCCCCGGCTGCTGGAACGGGCCGGCAAGGCTGAACGGGGAACAATAACCGGCTTTTATGCCGTGCTGGTAGAGGCCGACGACCTTAATGATCCGGTCGGCGATGCCGTGCGAAGCATACTCGACGGCCATGTGGCCCTGTCGCGGGCGCTGGCTTCCCGGGGTCAGTACCCCGCGATTGACGTGCTGGAAAGCGTAAGCCGCTGCATGATAGACGTGGTTCCTCCCGAACATATGGAACTGGCCACCCAGTTGCGCAAACACCTGGCGGTGTATCGGGATGCCGAAGATCTGATCAATATCGGAGCTTACGCCCAGGGCAGTAACCCGGACATTGACGAGGCGATCCGGGTAAATCCTGCAATCCGGGCGTTTCTGACGCAGGGGCTGCGCGAGCAGTGTGATTTTGACTCGATTGTCCCTGCTATGCGGCATGCGCTGGGCAGGTGATACAGTGTTTTAAAAACGGGCATGATTTGTGCTTGAACGCAGGAAAGAAACAGTGGCTACGCTGCTGCGGGTTCGCAGGCAGATGGAAGATCTGCGGGCGATGGAACTGGCCGCGGCGGTCCGGGCGTTTGAAAATGCCCGGGAACAGCGGGACCGCATTGCCGCGGCGTTGCGGGAAAATATGATGGAACGCGCGGTGGCCCAGCGGCAGCGGTTTCATCCCGCGGCCATGCGGCATCGCGCCCAGTACGAACGCCATCTGGCACAGATGCTGGATGCTGCGGAATCCGCGTTGATGGAACGGGAACAAGAAGTAAAGGCGCGGCGGGAAGCCCTGCTGGAAGCGTCACGGAACCGGAAAGTCATGGAAAAACTGGATGAAAAGGTAAACCGGATGCTCATGGCCGACTTGCTCTGGCGGGAAAGGCGGGAGCTGGACGACCTTTCGGCAGCCCGAAGAGGAATCCGCCGCGATACGGGTTCCCTTGCTGACGCACGGGAGGAATAACCATGAAATACGCTCTGATCGCGGTTCTGGCGGCAGGTTCGTTCATTGGGTCCCTCGTGGGCGCGCTGGCGCTTTCAGGCCATCTGAACAGCGACAGCCTCTCGCGGATTTTTGGCGGAGCGCCGCCGAAAGAGGCGGCATCCGAGACCGCTAAGCAGGCAGATATGGCTGCGGACCCCGTCCGAATATCGTCTTTGGATACCCTCAGCCGGCAGTTGCGGGAAAAGGAAGCGGCATTAAATCAGCGGGAAGAGGAACTGAAACAGCGGGAAGCGCAGCTGGCCACCCGTGAAGCGGAACTGGCTAAACTGCGCGCCGACCTGGAAACCATGCAAAAGCAGCTGGAATCCTCTTTACAGAACGCGGATACCGAACGCCAGGTCCGGTTGAAGACCATTGCGCTTACCATATCGGAAATGAAACCCGACAAAGCAGCCGAACGGCTGGAAGGACTGGATCCGGCGGATATCGCGGAAATTCTGCTGCAGGTGGAGGGGAAAAACCGGGGGAAGATCATGGAGGCGCTTTCTCCGGAAACCGCGGTGAGTGTTATGCGGCAGCTTCAGGGAAAACGCCTGTAACAAGACTGAACAGTACTACTGACTCAAAAGGCCGCAATACAAGATCCGGTAAAACCGGATCTTTTCTTTTTTAAGGTGTCCAATTTGATTGGGCACAGATTGTGCTACCTCCAATGTGCCGCTCACCAGGACGGCAGCAAATGGAGAGGTTAAATGTTCCTGTTTCTCATACCCCAGCAGATGCCGCAGCAACTGATGCCGGAAATGGCAGTTCCGGAGGGGGAAGAATGTTGTGTCCGCAGTGGATCGTCGAAGGGGGAAGACGGGTCGGGTGAATACCTGTTTGCCCAGATCCTGGCGCTGCTGCATGCCGGCTTGGTGCCCGGGATGGACCAGAATACCACAGCGATGACTGGGGTTACCGGCGAAACGGTCGTCAATGTCGCTCCGGATAAGCCGTCCGACCATTCAGAAATCACTGGCGAAGCCCCCGTAGGAGAAACGTGTTTTGGGAACGGAGATAGCAGTGAATCGAGCTGCGGCGTCAATAGAGACCAGACGGTAGTTCCAGAAAAATATTTGGTCTCAGCCTATCCGTTTTTTCCTGCGGAACCGGAAAATTTTTCCGGGAATCTACAGCCGTTTTCTGAACGGCCAGTCAAGATGGATGGGCCTGAAAACCAGAATTTTAACTATCAACCAAGCCCGGTTACTCTTAGTGTGCCGACAGAGGGAGGAGACGGATTCATCCAGCCACAGCATCTGTTGGAGTCTTCGGACGTTTCGGAGGTGATCGAGATCTTCCAGCCCGGAGTCAGTAAAGCTGAAAACGTCGAGGGGCGTAACGTCGCGGTGGATGGAGGTATGCCGTTCAAAGATATGGTTCGCCACGCCCCGGCATATCGGACCAAGAGTCAGATCTGGGCAACTTCCGGGGAAAAAAACACTCCGGTTGTTTTCACGGAATCCGCCGACAGCGGATTTTCCGGCATTGTTGATCCGGCAGAATCGGTGATATCGGGGCAATCGGACAAACCAAAGCATGCCCCATCCAATCCGACGACACTGCCGCCGCCGTTTATCACATCTGAGACCTCCGGATTTTCCGCCGCAAAGGTTCATGATCCTGTCCCGGCAGCCCCGGGTTCAGATGGAGCACCTGCGGTGGCTGCCAGAGTAACCCTGGCGGATCTTCCCAGTGTGCTGACCGCGATGTCCACCACGGCGGTGGATACGGGAGAAAGCCGGGTAACGTTGCGCCTGCATCCCGAACATCTTGGAGAGGTTCGGGCGGAAATCACGGTTCGGGATGGAATCTGCCACGTGCGTTTACTGCCGGTGCTGCCGGCCGCGCATGATGCTCTTTCCATACAGGCTGATTCTCTGCGTGACGCGTTAACCAGGCAGGGGTTGACAGCAGTTACGGTGGAGGTAAGCCGGGAGGTCGGTGGAGGAGCGGCATGGAACAGCAGCGAACGGAATCGATCCCGCGCGGATGAAATGGATCCGTTGACAGGGACCGTGCGATCCGTTTCCCGTGTGCGATCTGAAGAAAACCATAAACTCTGGCCGCCGTCCGGACCCGGTGGCCGGAACGGTTTGGATTTAAAAGTGTAGAGCCCTGGAGCAAACTATGAATCCTCTTGTCGAACTTCGTAGTGTCGGTAGTGCCCAGCTGTGGCCGACCCGCAAACAGAAAGAGGCGGCGGAGGCGGATATCGTATCGCTCTACCGGGCGCGCCTGGAAGGATTCCAGCGGGATCTCTTGCGGAGGCTGCAGGAAGCAGGAGTTCTTCAGAACACCGCCACCGCAGAAAAATCCGGAACGGTTTCGGAGGCATCCAGCGCCAATAGCGCATCCTCTTCCACCGGGGTGGTATCCCGCGCGGGAGGCGAATTGGGCAAAGACGCGTTTCTGCAGCTCCTTGTTACGCAGATGCAGTACCAGGATCCCCTTTCTCCCATGGACAATACCGATATGATCGCGCAGCTGGCGCAATTTTCCGCGCTGGAACAGATGAACAACCTGAACGCCACCACCCAGTCCGGCATGAGTCAGCTCTCGAGCCAGATGGCCACCCTCAGCCTGCTCGGGGCGCAAAACCTGATTGGCAGGACGGTCTCCGGACTTGCGGCTGACACGAACGCGACGGTCAGCGGCCGTGTGATTGGCGTTTCGCTGGAGGAGCAGACGGTGTTACTTACGCTGGAGGATGGCACTCGGCTTCCGGTTGGCAGCGTTACCGAGATACGCGTAAACAGTGACGTCAACAAAACAGAAAATCCGGATGTGATCCCTTATCCGGCTGTTTCTTCCGTGTCCGCGGCGCCGGTGCCGCAGGGTGTGGCAACGGATGCTCCCGTCGGGGAAACAGACATTCAGGAAACAGAATCGCCAACCTATCCAATCAATGGAGGAATATGATATGGGAACCGCGCTTTTTACAGGGGTGACCGGGCTTCAGGCCCACCAGCGCAAGCTGGACGTTATTGCCGCGAACATCTCAAACGTCAACACCTATGGTTACCGGGGCTCGCGGGTATTGTTCCAGGATCTGTTTGCCCAGACCCTGCGGGGTGGATCCCCTCCCGTGGGCAACTTTGGCGGACTCAATCCGATGCAGGTATCTTTGGGTGTTCGCGTGGGCGCCATTGATACCAACTTCAACCAGGGCTCCATGGTGACTACGGGCGTTCCGTCTGACTTTGCCATACAGGGCACCGGTTTTTTTGTGCTGAGCGACGGCTCACAGCAGTTTTTTACCCGGGATGGTTCATTTTCGCTCAATGCCAACGGATTGCTGATAGATCCGTCCACCGGCTTCCGGGTACAGGGGTATCGGGCCAATGAGGATGGCGTAATTCCGGACGACGCTGTTCCTGAAGACATATTTATTCCGATCGGAGGCCAAAGCATCGTCCGGGCGACGACAACCGCCAAAATCGTGGGAACCCTGAATGCGGACGCGCCTCCGGGAACGACGGTTACCCGCTCGGTTGTTGTGTACGATTCGCTGGGCACCGCCCGGAACATCACGCTGGAATTTACCCGGGCGGCGACCCCGACCAATACCTGGACCTGGGATGCCACCTACAACCGGGGCACTGCTGAAGCACCTGATATTGTTTCCGTGGCCCAGGGGGCCCAGCCGCTTACCTTCCAGGGTAACGGTTCCCTGGCCGCCAATGATCCCGCCGCCATCGGTACGGTCAGCATTACCGCCGCTGATTTGGGTCTTCCCCCGTCACAGCCGGCGGATCCTTTTGAATTTACGCTGGATTTTTCAGAATTGACCCACCTGTCCGGCGGATTGGACAGTGTGACCGGTGAGCCGCTGCCCAGTGAGGTAACCCTGCTGAACCAAGACGGGTATCCCCGGGGAGAGCTGGAAAGTTTTGCGCTGGGTGGCAATGGCCAGATCATCGGGGTGTTCAGCAACGGTCTGAACCGGGTGATTGCCCAGATCGCGCTGGGTTCCTTTGCCAACGTGGGCGGGCTGATTCGGGTCGGTGATAATCTGTTCTCGGCAACGCCCGCTTCAGGTCCGGCGATTATCGGTGCTCCCGAAACAGGAGGCCGCGGAACGGTCAGTGGGGGGGTGCTGGAAAACTCCAACGTGGACCTTGGAACCGAATTCAGTAACCTGATCATTGCCCAGCGGGGATTCCAGGCCAACGCCCGTACGATTACCGCGGCAGACACCGTGCTTCAGGAAGCGGTTAATCTTGTCCGATAATTAGCCTGCGGGTGGCAGCGCGTGCGGTTGCCGGAAACGAATTTTAGGAGCGGGTAGCTTATTCCTGACAATTCGTTTCCGGTTGCGCGCGCGATACCCCGGAGAACATATACTTATATCGTCGTCTCGTTGGACGCGGGAGTAGGTTTATGGATATTGCCACCATACTGGGGTTCACGTCCGGTATTGCGCTGGTGCTGATCAGTATCATGCTGGGCGGCAGCCTGATGCTGTTTATCAACGTTCCCTCCATTGTGCTGGTGTTGGGGGGAACG